>NZ_CP036292.1:6025256-6331570 GCF_007751715.1 Rosistilla oblonga
GGCAGCGATGGGATCGTAATGCAGGCAGCCACGGAAACAATCTCCGGCGGCGGGAACATTCGTCTGCAAGCCGCCGGTGAAAGCGATCTGATGTTGGGGACAATCGACGCTGGCACAGGTGATGTTTCATTGATCGCCGATCGCAACGTGCTCAGCAACAACGGTGCGGAGGACAACGTCCGTGGCGATGTGTTGCGGATCGTGGCCGATGCCAACAACGACGCGGCGGGAATGATTGGCACCGCCGATCCTGGGAACGCTGCCAACGCAAACGATCATGCGATTCGGACGACAGTTGCGACGCTGGCGGCTGTCAGTGCAGAAGGGATCTACGTCCTTGAATCCGATGCGTTGTCGATCGACCAAATTCCGGAGATCGCGGTCCAACACGTGGGCGTCGACGCAAGCACCACAACGACAACCGACACACAGCTGTCGGATCTCGAAACGACAATCAACGGATCGATCAAAGTAGTAACGCTGGCGGGAACGCTTACGATCCGACAAGGAGATGCCAACGACAGTGGCATCCGCGCCGCGAGCGGCGGTGACATCCTGCTGGAAGCTCGCGGCGATGCTTCGGATCTGGTGCTCGACGCTGACGTTGCGAGCGACGATGGGAACCTGAGCCTGCTTGCAGCGGATGACATCGCAATTGCCGCTGATATTTCGGCTGGCGGCACCGGTACGATCTGGATGCAGGCCGGGGGCTCGACAGCCGAATCTCCTGCGATCGATGGCATTCAGATGGCCGCGGGATCGTCGATCACAAGCGGCGGAGACATTTCGATCGAAGCGTTGGGGGATGGCGACCTCGTGCTTCAAACGATCGACGCCGGGACCAACGCGGTGCGATTAGCCGCTGCGGGAAATATCGTCGATGGCAATGGAGCCTCCGTGAACGTGACCGCTGGTTCGTTGATCTTGATCGCCGATCTCGATGGCAACAACACCGGCAGCATCGGATCGCCCGATCCTACGAGTCTGCCGAACGACAATTTGAAAGCGATCGATATCGATGTCGACACCGTAGCGGCACGCAGCGGCGACGGAATCTATCTGCGTCGGGAAGCTGGCAATCTTGTTATCGATGCGGTCACAGTCGATGTGAATCGCGTGAACTTCAATTCGACAACCACTCAAATCTCTCAGACCTTATCGGATCTGGAAACTACCGATTCCGGTTCGATCAAAGTTGTCGCGTCCGATGGCGACCTGACGGTCAACGATGGTGATAGCGACGGCACCGCAGTCAGTGCAGCAGCGGGGGGCGACGTCCTGTTGGAAGCACGTGGTTCGGGGAACCTGGCCATCAATGGATCGGTCTTCAGCGGCAACGGCCAGATCGGCTTGCAAGCTCAAGAATCGATCGCCCTTGCCGACGCGGTCGTCGTGCAAACCGGTGGCGACGGGACGATTGTGATCGACGCCAGCCTCTCCGCTGGCAGCACCGGCGAATTCGCAATGGGTGCCGACGCACGAGTCCAGACGGCGGATGGCGATATCCGCATCTTGGCGGATCAAAACGTTTCGGTCGGTCGGATCCAGACGCTTGCCAACGTCAGCTTGACCAGCAACTTCGCCTCGATCCTCGACGTCGATCCCGACGACGCAACGACCGATGTCACAGCCGCCGGCTTGCGAATGAACGCCTTTGACGGCGTCGGCGTCTTAGGAGCCGCGGCCAATGGACTGGAAACCGAAGTTGCCACGCTGAGTGCTCGTGCGGGAAGCGGTGGGGTTCACGTGGTCGAAGCCGACGGTCTGCGTGTCGACGACGTCGCGGTCGAGGTTCAGCGGCCCGAGTTCCGGTCGACGCAAACGACGGTCAACGACCTCGCGCAGAGCGACCTCCGCACGACCGATGGCGGCAGCATCGTGTTGCGGTCGCTCGCCGGAGAGATCACTCTGAACGAAGGGACAGCGTATGCGGGGGACGGCGCGCTCCAAGCCGATGGCATTGGGAACGTTCTGATCGCGGCTGAAGGCCTCGGTTCGCAGATCAACGCCAACGCAAATATTGTCAGCGGCGTTGGCAATATCAGTCTGATCGCCGCCGATTCGATTGCCATCAACACAGGCGTGAACGTTATGACAACCGGCCCCGGCACGATCGATCTCGAAGCGTCGACCGGGGCGTTGACGATGGCTGCCGACTCCACTCTGAAAACCACCGCAGGCGATATCCGCGCCGCGTCGGGAGCCGATTTGACGATCGGTGATATCGTTGCATCCGCCGCGGACGTTTCGCTGATCAGCACCGGCGGATCGATTCTCGATGCCGACCCGGACGATGCCGATGTCGATGTGACGGCAAACCGCTTGCGTATGTCAGCGGCCATTGGAGTTGGCACCGCTGCCAATGCGATCGAGACCGACGTCGATACACTCAGCGGCCGCGCGACCTCCGGCGGGATCCAGTTGCTCGAAACCGATAGCGTCGCGATCGACGATGTGGAGGTGACGGTCCAACGGATCGCTACCGACGCAACCTCGACGAATCTGACCGATGCGTTGCAGAGCGATCTGCGCACGACGGGCGGCAGCGGTTCGATCGCGTTGCAAACGCTCGATGGCAGTATCACGCTCAACGAAGGAACCGCAGCGACCGGCGACGGCGCGATCTCCGCCGATGGATCGGGCAACGTTCAAATCAACGCAAGCGGCGTCGACAGCGACCTGATCGCTGGCGCCGACATCGCCAGTGGCAGCGGGGCAATCGTGATCGATGCGGCCCGCGACATTCTGCTGAACGCCGACGTCGACGTGACGACAACTGGTGCTGGAACGATCGACCTGACAGCGACCTCGGGCAACCTGACGATGGGCCCAACCGCGACGCTGCAATCGGTGGCGGGAGACATCACCGGCACGGCGGAGCAAGACGTCACGATCGGCGACATCACATCGACGATGGCCAATGTGATTTTGACTTCGCAGACATCACAAATCATCGACGCCGATCCGGCGGGGGATTCCGACCAAGACATCGCCGCAGTCGAAGCGATCTTAACGGCTCCACTGGGTATCGGCGATGGAAACGCGATCGAAACATCGGTGAATATTCTCGATGCAGAAGCGGCCACATCGGGAGCGATCGAGATCGCGGAATCCGATGTGATCGAGTTGCGTCAGGTTATCACCGCAGACGGACAAATCGCGGTCACCGCCGGGGGAACGATCACGGCAACCGATGTGCAGTCGACCAACACAAGCTCCTCCGATGCAGCACTTGGCGAGGCCGGCAGTCGCGACATCGCTTTGGTCGCCAACGGTGCTGCGAGCAGCATTTTGGTGACGAAGATTACCGCAGCGGCCGGTGCCGATGTGCACCTGACCGCCGACAATGACATCCTGGATACCGATATCGGTGATGGAAATTTGATCTTCGCTGACGACCTGCATTTGATCGCGGGGAATCAGACCGACGATGGCGACAACTCGGTGCAACTGACAACGACGATCAACGATCTGCAAGCCGAAGTGAGTGGCAGCGGCCGCGGCGATCTGGAGGTCAACGAGACCGATGCATTAAACTTGGTCACCAGCGATGAAGCGACCGATGCCGATGTATTGCGAACCAGCAACGGCGAGATTCGCGTGAGCGCCGGCGGATCGATCGTGATATCAGATCCCGACCTCAGCAACGACGGCGGCGACCGGACTGCCGATCCCGAAATCGTCGCCGGTGGTGACAACGGACGGATCGTCTTGCAGACCAACGGTGACCTGACGATCGACGAAGGAGTTCAGATCCACGCGTCGCAATCGACGGCCGGCGCGGTCAGGATCAGCGCTGTGGGAGAGATCCTTCTCGGCGATCAGATCGAAATCAACACCGGCGCCAGCACCGGCGTCGCTCGCGTTTTTGCACCGCGTCCCGAGGCGGGCGTAACCGACACGGCGTTCTACGATTACGATACGGTCTCGACAACGATTCTCGCATCGGAACCGGGAGGCTTCGGCGGCGACCTGACGATTGATGTGGGAACCGACGGAGAACGTGGACTGGCGATCGAAATCGATTGGGGCGCCGAAGGTAATCGGTTTCAAGTCGTCGACGGTATCGATGGCGACTCGTTAACAACGGTCCATCACACGTACACCGAAGCCGAAATCTTAACTTCCACGCTCAACGGCCGACCTTCCTCGACGAGTCCGTTAGAAGTTCGCTTCGCGGTTCGTCAACACGAATCGATCGTGTTGGAAGGGGCATCGATTGAGCAGGGAATTTCGGGAAACCAGACTGTCGCTGGTGGACTGATCTCATCGACCGACAACCCTGACACAACGCCGCTGCTGGAAAATGGCGAGGGGCAGTTCATCGTCCCCAACCTCTCGATCCCAACGCGTCTGTTCTTCCCGTCGCCGGAGTATCCAGAACTGGTGCGTCGCGTCAGCGAATCCTACACCCAGCCATCGACGCTACTGACAACCACAACGAATTCCACCGAAACGGTGACCGTCACGACAACGACGGCCCGCGACGAGTACTTTCAAATTCGTGTGATCTCGCCCGATCCGAACGTTGAATCGGAGGTCCCGCCGGAACGCCTGCCCGACGACATCCTCTCGGGCGACAAACTGCAGACGCTGTTCGCGAATCTGCCCGATGGTACTTACGAGATCGAATACGTGTTGGGTGAAGGGAACGCGCGGTCGATTCTGCGAGTCGAGATTCGCCAAGGCAAGCCGATCATTCCGGGAGAAGATCTAGAAGGCGGCCTGTTGAGGTTGAAGGAACTGGATTTAGATGCGATAGAAGCCGCACCACAGCCGGGCCCGGCCGCCCCCAACGATTTGGAATCGACTCAAACGATTCCAACAACCGACGCCGCCAAGACTTCCGTTGCGTTTGCCAACGAGCCAGAAATTCACGACACCAGCATTCAGCTCGATAACCAGCTGCCTTCCGCCGAGTGGCCAGCAACGTCGGTCGAGAGGATCGACGATGGGCAGAACGTTGGCGAGGAAAGCTCCGATGAAGGACTGACAATCGCAGCGGGGAGCGCATTGTCGACATGGATGGTCAAAAATCGACGTCGCCCTGCCGGTGGCGAATATTCACTGACGCGTCGCATCGTGCGTCGATTTGCCAAATAAAATCGCTCTCAGAGAGCAGACAGTAATTGTTCGGACAGTTTCACGATGACTAACCACGATCGCCCACAGAAAAACGAACGCACCGTGTCGGACGAATTGGACAAGACGATCCAATTCTTCGACGAGGAAGCGGAGCAGCCCGATGCGCAGGAAGATGCGCAGCGGAAGACCGATCCGGAGCTTCCAAACGTTGGTGATCAGACTGTCGAATTTGATGGGCCCACCGGTTTCGACGCCGACGAATCACCGCTCAGCAAAGCGTTTGGCCCGACTGGAACGATCGTCGAAGAAGACCACTTCCTCGATCCGCAGCAGACGTTCCTCGCCAACGATCAAACTGTCGATTTAAACGAAATCGAAGCGGACGATTCCCCCACGCTCGATGCCGACGAACTGCAGGCGTTGCAAGAGGGTGGAGCGGCGTTCAACGCGCACGGCAAAACGGTTAACGAAGGTCTCGGCAAAACGTTTGAAACGCCGACGGTCGATCTCGGCAACCCTGAAGGGATCGGCGAGTTCCCAACGATGGAACTCGAAAGCGGTGTGAGTTCCGATTCCTCGCAGTCGATCGATCCCGATTCGGTACTCGACGGCAACAACATCACGCAGACGATCGACGCGCGATCGCTGAACGAAAACGATCGCAAGATCTGGGGGCTCAGCAGCGACCTGAGCGTCGAGATCGAAAGCCGGGCCCAGCCGGCGACGCCTTACGGCCCCGTCGATCGCGACGATATCACCGAAAGCAAAGTGTTGGTTCCCGGTCGCCAATTGGCCGGAATCGGTGCCGACTTGAGTCTCGGGTCGGATTACGAACTGATCGAGGTCTTGGGCGAAGGCGGCATGGGAACCGTCTACCTGGCTCGCCAGACTTCGCTCGATCGCTTGGTGGCGCTCAAGATGGTCCGTCCGATGGACGAAACCCGAGCTAGCCAACTCCGCAAAACCGGCCGCTTGGATAAAGCGGAAAACAACCGGCGAAATCAGTTTTTATCCGAAGCGATCGTCACCGGCGACCTCGACCATCCCAACATCGTGCCGATCCACGACCTCGCCTTGGCCGACGACAAGGCTTTGTTCTATGCGATGAAGAAGGTCGACGGGATCCCGTGGTCCAAAGCGATCATGGACAAATCGCAAGACGAGAATCTCGAGATCTTGCTGAAAGTCTGCGATGCGATCGGGTTCGCGCATGCCCGCGGCGTCGTCCATCGCGACATCAAGCCCGAAAACGTGATGCTTGGCGAGTTTGGGGTCGTGATGCTGATGGACTGGGGACTGGCGATCCCAACCTCCAAGTGCAAAAAGAAATCCTCGATTCAAAAAGCCGCCAGCTTGGGCGGATCGCCAGCCTACATGGCTCCCGAAATGGCAGCCGGCCCGATCGAGAGCATCGGACCGGCCAGCGACATCTATTTGTTAGGCGCTGTGCTGTTCGAGATCATCACGGGCCGACCGCCACACATCGGCAACAACTTGACCCAGTGTCTCAAAGCTGCGGTCACCAACCAGATCGTCGAAGTCTCCAGCCGGCACGATGGCGAACTGATGCAGATCGCTCGCACCGCGATGGCGACTAAACCGTCGCGACGCTACGCCAGCGCCGCCGATCTGCAGAAAGCGATTCGCCAGTACCGTTCGCATGCCGAGAGCATCATGATGACGGTGCGAGCGGATACCGATCTGCTGCAGGCGGAAGAATCGAACGAATACACCGATTTCGCGCGGGCCACGTTTGGATTCGAAGAGGCGTTGACGCTTTGGCCGGGCAACGAGATCGCCGAACTGGGGCTCGACAAAGCTCGTGTCGCTTACGCCACCACCGCCTTGGAAAAAGAGGACTTCGAGCTTGGGCTGTCGCTGTTGGACGATCAGCACGAGAACCATCGTCCGCTGATCGAGAAGCTTCAACACGGACAACACGACCGCGATTCGCGGCGCGGTCGACTGCGCCTCGCCAAACAAGTCGCCGTCGGCCTGGTCGCTTTTATCCTGCTGGGCGGCAGCGGCGCACTCTATAAGATCAGCACCGAAAAGAACCGCGCGGTCGACGCCGAACGCCAAGCTCGCACAAACGCTCGGCTCGCGGAAGCCAAGCGAGCCGAAGCGCTCGAGAACATGGAACTGGCGCGACGCAGCCAGGTCGAAGCGGAGTACCAGAAGGGAATCGCCCAAGAAGAGGCGGATGAAGCCGATCGGCAGCGGGCGATCGCCACGCAAAAAGCGCTCGAAGCGGAGAGCAATTTCCAATTGGCCGCGGCCAACGAACGCAAAGCGGTCAAAAATGCGGAAGAGGCGGCTCGCCAAGAACAGATCGCTTTGCAGCAACGTTCGATCGCGATGAAAAATGCCGAAGAAGCGATCCGCCAACGCGAGAACGCTGTCTACGAAGCTTATGTCGCGCAAATCGGTTTGGCCAAAGCGAGGATCGATCAAAACGAATTCGATGACGCCCGCCGGATCCTGCTGGAATTGAAAGCGCAAACGACCGACGATGAACCGCCCGGATGGGAATGGCAATGGCTATGGCAGCAAGCCAATCAAGCTCAAGACGACAAACCGTTGGCCGCCGCCGGCCGCAATCTGGCGATCAACCCCACCGCGACTCAAGCGATCGTGACGCTCGACGATGGCACGACACAACGCATCGAGATCGACGACGCCGGGGAGATCACGACAGCTGACGTCGGGCAATTGCCCAAGCTGGGTTCGGTCGAGGTGACGGCGATCTCTCCCGATCAACAGTCGATCGCAACGGCGGGTGCCGACGGGATCGTGCGGTTGTACGATGCCAAGACGCTCGAGTTGCGGAGCGTGTTACGTGGTCATAGCGACGAGATCACATCGCTTGGTTTTGTCGACGAGCAGCGTTTGATCAGCGGCAGCCGCGATCGGACGCTTCGATTGTGGGATCTGAACCAACAGCGAGAACTGGCCCAGTGTTGGCACATCGCCGCTGTCAACGACCTGTCGCTGTCGGTCGCCGACGGACGGGTCCGCGTTCTGGCGGTAGTCGCCGATGAACGATCCGGCCGCGCCGTGGTCTGGGACCTCGTGGCGGGACAGTTTCAACGCGTCGGCGATTTCCTGGAACACGACGCGCCACTGATGGCCGTCGCCCTTTCCGCCGATGGACTCCGCGCCGCCTCGGGAGACCGCAGCGGGCGCGTGCTCGTTTGGGAAACCAACGCGATTCACCCCGTCGATTATGCTTCGCGGATCACGATGGCAGTCAATGCGATCTCGGGAACCGACGCACCGACAAAACCGGCTGCCGAATCGGAACTGCGATCGCGGCAAGCTCCGTCGTTTACAGAACTTATCGATTTGCAAAACGATGATACGCTTAAGCTGACGCCCGCCGATTCGCAGACGTCCCCCGCGGCGGCGCACACCGATGCCATCGAATCGATCGAGTTCAACGACGATGGGACGCAACTGCTGACGACCTCCGACGACTACACGATCAAGCTCTGGGATGTCGCATCAAATCGCTTGACCAAGACGCTTCGCGGGCACGGCGGCTGGGTTCGCGACGCGGTCTTCTTTCCAGGAAACGATGGCCGGATCTTGTCGATAGGAAACGATGCGGCGGTCCGCGTCTGGCAACCGGCGACTCTACATGAGACCGTTGCGTTCCAGTCGACCGAATCGGACACGCCGTCGCTGCAGACGCGTCCGCACGACGATGAGATCTGGTCGGCGTCGTTTAACGCCGACGGAACGAAGATCGTCACGGCCAGCCGAGATCACACAGCTCGCATTTTGGAGATCGATCCGAAGACGCTGGGCTTCAAAAACACTGTCGACTTGGTCGACGAGGACGGACGCCTGCAAGAGGGTTCGCCGTTTGTTGCCCTTTCGCTGGCGGTCGATCCCAGCCACAACCGGTTGTTTGTCGGCAGCGCCGATTCCACCGTACGCGTCTGGGACATGGGAAGCGGCAGCCAAATTTCGAGTGCTGCGGGAACCGGGCTCAACACAACGCTTGCCGTCTCATCCAACGGCAGCTTGTTAGTCACTGGCAGCAGCGACGAAGAAGCGCGGTTCCTGGTTTGGGAAATCGACGCGCAGGGGATGATCGCGGAACAGCCGAAGTTCCGACTGAAACAACATCAAACCACCGTCACCGCGATCGCGATCTCTCCCGATAACCGATTGATCTTCACCGGCGATCGCAACGGGTTGGGCCTGCTTTGGGATAGTGCGACGGGCAAAACCGTCGGGGCTGCGTTGAATCAACACCTTGGATTCCGGATCAATGCGGCACAGTTCACGCCCGACAGCCAGCAGCTGTTGATTGCCGCCGACGACCAAAAGGTCTCGCGGGTCGATTTGGATACGCTGCAATTGTTGGATGTCCTTCCGCATCCAGGTTTTGTCACTCGGCTGAGCATCGCCCCCGATGGTCGCAGCGCCGCGACGTTGGCGGAATCGTCGCTCGAAGGGACGCTCACCAGCACCGTCACGCTGTGGGACCTCAGCAATGGAAAGGACCGCGTGATCGATCGCGCTGTCCGCCGCGGCGAAGCGACTGAGGGCGACGCTGCTAAAAACCAACGCATCGTGAGCGTTCGATTTGGCGATTCGGAAACGCTTGTCACGTCGCATGATCAAACCTCCGGCGACTTTGTCAAAATCTGGAGACTCGGCGACGCCAAGGCCGCCGTTGGCCAAGTCTTGCAGATGCCGAAGAAACTGGCGACGTTAGCCGATGCGGTCCCGATGGGATCCGACCGTCTGCTCTCGCTGGCCGGCGACGCCGCCTTCCTATGGGACCTAAAAAGCCTGAATCACATTCGCAGCTATCGATCGCATGGGGGCGTGACCGAAGCCGATTTCTCGTTCGACGGAAAGTATGTCGTCACGGGAAGTCGATCGATCCGAATCTGGGACGTCGCCTCGGGGCGGTCGCTGCAGAAGATGGAGGTCCCGCACGATGGAGCAGTCCGCACCGTACAATTTTCGCCCATCGAATCCGACTACACATTTGCCAGCGGCGGCGAGGATGGTGTCTGCCGTCTGTGGCGTTGGGATCCGCAGCAGCAAGCGATCACGTTGATCAAAGAATTGCAGGTCGCGGGAACCGAGAAAGCGACGATTCATCAAGTCCGGTTTTCCCCCGACGGGAAATATTTGTTGAGCGTTGGCGACGATGCGGTCGCTCGCGTCTGGAGCGTCGACCAAGATCAACCGCCACGCCTGTTCAAAGACAAGGAATCCGATGCACCTTTCTTGTGCGGAGCGTTCTCCGACGATGGGGAATGGATCGCCGTAGGGTCTGAAGACCGGCAGGCGCGCGTCTGGCAATTGACCGACGACGGCGAGGGGGCCGACACACCGCGAAGCGTCTTGCAGGGACACGCCGATCAGATCGAAGCGATCGGATTTTTGGGGAGCGATCCGCGACAGCGTCGCATCATGACCGCCAGCCGCGATAAATCGGCGCGGCTGTGGGACCCG
This sequence comes from Rosistilla oblonga, assembly GCF_007751715.1. Classification (NCBI taxonomy): domain Bacteria; kingdom Pseudomonadati; phylum Planctomycetota; class Planctomycetia; order Pirellulales; family Pirellulaceae; genus Rosistilla; species Rosistilla oblonga. Next base: position 6,035,823 of record NZ_CP036292.1, read on the forward strand.
CGACTGTCCGATCGGTCTGGCAAGGGACGCGAGATCCTCGCGCTCCGCAAGCACTCCTTGGGGCTGACTGCCGTCGACGCCACGCGCGATGGCAGCCTGATGATGACCGCCAGCCGAGATGGCACGATCATCTTGTGGCCTGCCGGCTATGCGACGCCAACAATGTAGCTGATCCAGCTGGGGTGACTCGGCGCGTTGATGCCGCGTCGCCACTCACCGGCATCTTTGCCGGCGTCCTCTTCCTGTTCCCAATAGACGTGACTCTCGCGGAAGCCCGCCTCGGCCAACAGTTCGCGGACCTCGGGGATCGTCCAGAAACGCCAGTGATACTCAAAGGCGTTTTTCATTTTGCTGCCATCGGCAAACTTGAAATCGATGCGGAAGTGAGCGTCCGCGTTGACCGGGTTGAAGCTGACTTGTTGCCAATGGTATTCGAAGCCGTGCTTCCCCTTTTTGATCGTCCGCTTGTCGACGTTCTGTTCCTCGTAACACGCTCCGCCTCCCATCATATCGATCACCATGATCCCTTCGCTGTTCAAGTTCGCTCGCGCGGCCTTGAAGTATTCGAGCACTTCGGGACGAGTCTTGAAGATCCAGAACGAAAAGTTCTGCGCCGCCAAGACGTCGACCGTGGGAACGCTGGGAATTCGAACGTCTTCCTGCAGCAGCGTCACGCGTGACTGTTGCTTTTCGGTCAGCTTGGACAGGTTGTGATCGCGGCCCCACTGCAGCGTCTGATCGCACAGATCGACACCGATCGCCGTCCGCCGCTTGTTCGAATCGACCCAATCGCAACAGACGGCAAAGGTGCCGCAAAAGTCCTCGCGAAGCGTATAGGGTTTGCGTCGAAAGGCGTCGCGAAACGCTTGCTCAAAAAACTCAACCTCATGGCTGGGTGATTGCACCGACTTCTGATAGCAGAGGAACTTGTCGGCGGTTTCGGCCATCGTCAGCGACTTGGCTTTGCGAGCTGTTTTTGGGGCGGCCTTGGTTTTCGTCTTGGTCATCGTTTTGCTGGGGTGATCGGTAACGCAGTGGCTCGGAAACCGGCGACGGCATCGCGGCTGCCCTATTGAACCGCTTGCGCAGTCGGCTGACTAGGTGTTGTCTGCAATCCGACGCAGCAACACTTTGGAGTTTGTCGATGCAAAATCGGCGACCGTTCCCGTTTGCCGAATCGACGTTCGACTTGATTCTCGCGTTGACGGGGGATTATCCTATGAGATCGTTGCCTTCCTAGAGTTTGCTTCCTACCAAAACCGAAAGACGATCCCCATGCGTTCCGCTTCTATCGCTCGATTCCTTGGATGCGCAGGACTGATCCTGTGCGGAAGCTTTGCCACAGCGGAAAACTGGCCTCAGTTCCGTGGTCCGCATTTTAATGGCTCGTCGACCGAGACGAATCTGCCGACCGAGTTTTCGCGCACCGAAAACGTCCGCTGGTCAGCCGACCTGCCCGGACCAAGCGCTGCGACGCCCGCGATCTGGGGCGATCATATCTTCGTCTCCAGCACCTCGCCCGGAAACGATGAACTGCTGGCACTCTGCTTCGATCGCAAGACGGGCAAGCAGTTGTGGAAACATGAGATCGCCAAGGGAACACGGCAGGACACGCGAAGCACCTTTGCGGCACCATCGCCGGTGACCGACGGGAAGGTAGCGATCTTCTTCTTCGGCAACGGCGAATTGGTCGCTTACGACTTCGACGGCAAACAGCAATGGAAGCGCAACCTTCAAAGCGAATACGGATCGTTTGCGTTCCAGTGGACCTTCTCGACAAGCCCGCTGATCTATCAGAACCGCTTGATCATGCAAGTCCTGCAACGCGACACCCCCGTCAACGGACGCGGCTTGGCCGACAAGGTGAACGAATCGTATCTGATGGCGATCGATCCGCAGACCGGCGAAAACATCTGGCGGATCATTCGCCCGAGCAAGGCACAGGCGGAATCGCGTGAAGCCTTTACGACTCCGATCCCCTATCAGCACGACGGGCGAGAAGAGCTGTTGGTGATCGGCGGCGACGCGATCACCGGCCACGATCCGGCGACCGGGAAAGAACTGTGGCGTTGGGGGACTTGGAATCCGCAACGCATCGGGCACTGGCGTCACGTTCCCTCTCCCGTGGTTGGCGATGAAACGATCCTGATCTGTGCTCCAAAGAAAGACCCGATCTACGCGGTTGCCGCCGGCGGCAAAGGCTTGTTGGACGACTCGTCGATCCGCTGGATCAGCACCGACGATCGCAATTTGACGTCCGACGTTCCCACCCCTGCGTTTTACGATGGCGACTTCTTTGTCCTCAGCGACCTGCGGAAGATGCTGATGCGAGTCGAACCAAAGACCGGGAAGGTCAAATGGGAAGTTAAAACGCCTGGACTGAAGAAGTACGAAGCTTCGCCGACCGTTGCCGATGGCAAGATCTACGTGGTCAACTTTGCTGGCGACGTGGTCATCTTCGATGCCGAGACGGGCGAGATCATCAACAACGTTTCGATGGATGATCCGAGCGAAAACAACGTCCGGTCGAGCGTTGTCGTCTCTGGCGGCAACCTGTTCATCCGCGTGAACCACAAGCTGTATTGCATCGGCAAATAGTCCGAGCACTGGCAAACGCACAGCACGGCTTGAGCGATGATCCATTCCGCTCAAGCCGTCGCGGGCCCGCAAGGTCCACCAATTTCTAGCCGCATTTGCTGCGGCATCGCTCCTCGCCGTAGCGAACTGATTCTCTAAACCAGTAAACCAGTTCGCGTTTCTTGCGAGTTGGAAAACGCCCCCGCACTGATATTGCCTTGGCAAGCGGTCAGCCACTATAGAGAGTGGTGAATTCGATTGCGCAACGCGAAGTGGGTCCGACGACCGGTTTCGGCTCTCGAAATATCTCAGCACAACGCAGGCAGGGAGGCCTGACGTGGCACGCAGAAAGTCGCGCAAGAGCTCTCGATTGACAACGGTCATTTGGACGTTGGTCGCCACCGTTTCCAGCGGCGGGATCGGCGGCTATTTGAAGTCGGATCTCCCCGTCGTTGGACCGCTCGTGCAGCGGTTCATCAGTGATGAGGAGGAAAAACTTGCTGGCGCGTTCCCAGCTCCCAGCGCGAACGGCTACCCGGCGGCGACTGCAACAAACAATCCCGGCTACGCCCAAGGATATCCTCCGCCGGGAATCGACCCTCGAGCGATTCCAACCTCCGCAAATCCAGCACGCCGATACCCGCCAGCCAATCCGCAGTCGGGGACGAATTACGTGCAGCCCACATCGGCGGCGATGCGACCTGCCCCGGTGCAGCAGGCTGCCTCGCGGAAGCCGACCGACCGACTGCTGATCGCGACCTTTAACATCCAGGTTTTCGGGGCCAGCAAGCTTGGCAAGCCGGAGGTCGTCGAGGTTTTGGCGGCGGTCGTTCGCCAGTTTGATATCGTCGCAATTCAAGAAGTCCGCGCCAAAGCGGACAACATCCTGCCCGACTTTGTCAGTGCGATCAACGCCGATGGCAGCCGATACAGCTTTTTGATCGGTCCTCGCTTGGGACGGTCCAACAGCAAAGAACAATACGCCTACATCTTTGATACCAACCGCATCGAGCACGACCCTCAAGCCGTCGGCACGATGCAAGATCCCAACGACCTGCTGCACCGAGAACCTTTTGTTGCACGGTTCCGCGCCCGCACGGCGTCGCCGCAGCATGCGTTTACGTTTTGGTTAGTCGATACGCACACCGACCCCGACGAAGTTCCCGAAGAGGTCGCTGCCTTGGCCGATGTGTTTCGCGTGATGCAAACGGCGCGAGCCGATGAAGACGACGTGATCTTGCTGGGAGATCTAAATGCCAGCGAGAAGCAACTCGGTCCACTGGGACAGATTCCGGGTATCACTTGGGTCGTTCGCAATGCGATGACCAACACGCGACAGAACAAAGCGTACGACAACATCCTTTTCCATGCCCAAGCGACGCAGGAGTTTACCGGGCGATGGGGCGTGTTCGATCTCGAACGCGCCTTTGGTTTGTCGCGTGAACAGGCACTGGATGTCTCCGACCATCTGCCAGTGTGGGCGGAGTTTCAAATCTGGGAAGCCCCCCACCAAGCTCGCGTCGCCGAAGCGGCTCCGGCGATGCAACGCTAGACTCCGTAAGCTGAGCTAGCAATCGCGTTCTCCATTTCTCGCCAGACACACCGGCCTATACTATATTTAAATAGGTCTCACTGCAGTCTGTCGTTTTGATGGAGCTTGCTATGCCGCTGGGCATCCGTCCGCTCGTCGATTTCGCCTTCAAGAAGATTTTCGGGAGTCCCGAGAACACTTCGGCGTTGATCGGTCTGCTGAATGCAGTGTTGAAGCTGCAGTCGCCGATTCGGGAAGTCACGATCCTGAATCCGTTCAGCCACCAAGAGTTTGAAGACGCCAAGCAGATCGTGCTGGATGTCCGCGCTCGCGATCAGAGCGACCGCTGGTTGAACATCGAGATGCAGGTTTCCATCGCAAGCGGTCTGCTGAAACGCTTGACTTATTACGCCTGTTCGATGTACGTCGATCAATTGCAATCCGGCGACAATTATTCAAATCTGAACCCAGCGATCTCGATCTGTTTGCTGAACAAGAACCTGTTTACCGATTCGCCTCAGCCACACCATCGGTTTCAGATGCTCGATCGCTCCAGCGGTCGCCAGCTGACCGATGCGATCGAAGTACACACTGTCGAACTTCTGAAGTACAATTTAGAGGAAGCTTCGATAGCGACGGCGAGCCGCATCGAGCAATGGGTTTTCTTTTTGCTGAGGGCTCACGAGTTCGACGAAAAACGTTTGCGTGAACTGTTACCAGCGATCGAGTTCCAGCAGGCAATCGCAACCGTGGCAACTATCTCTGAAAAGACCGAGGACCGATCGATGTACGATCAACGTGAAAAAGCGCTCCGCGATCACGAATGGCGACTAGCCGCCGCGCGTGAGGAAGGCGAGAAAATCGGCGAAGCTCGCGGCGTGGTTTTGGGCAGGATTCAGATATTGCAGAGCATTCTGTCGATGACGGTTTCCAGCGAAGCAGCGTTGCGCGACGCAACGACCGAACAATTGATCGAGATCGAAGCCGACCTACAGCGAATCGCCCGCGCACGCGGCCAAGCTTAAGCCTACCCGCGGGGCCCGTTGCGTTTCTAACCGCTACGGCATGATTCGCGAAAGGACCAGCGTCGCCGCCATGCCGACGATTCCCAGGACCGCTAACAACGGAGTCCAGGTTTTCAGGGCTTCCCCTTCGGTCAAGCCGCCCATCTTGGCAAAGATCCAAAAACCGCTGTCGTTCATCCAAGATCCGACCAGCGAACCCGCACCGATCGCGGTTGCGATATAAACGGTACCATAAGGCAGTTCGGTGCCGTCGATGATCCCCGCCATCATCCCCGAGACGATGATCATCGCCGCGGTGCTGGAACCTTGAGCGATCTTCAGCAGCGACGCCAAACCGAAGCCCAGGAACAGCATCACCGTGCCCGGGCTCGTGTCGCCGAAGGTGCTTTCGGCGATCTGTCGAATCGAATCGCCAACACCTCCCTGCTTCAACATCGCCCCAAACGCAGAGCCTGCCGCCGTGATCAAGATGATCACGCCGCCGCTCATCAACGACAGCTCCACCATCTTGGCAACATCCTGCCTGCTGGGCGTCCGCTGCCGGATATAAACTCCCATCGCGATGATCGTAGAAATCAGCAGCGCGAAGGCTGGATTACCAACCACGTTGGTCACACGACTTGCGTTAGTGAAGAACCCGGGCGCTCCGTACTCGGCCAAGGTTTCGGCTTTGACCTGCTTCAGAACCTCATCCTTCGATACATTCTTTCCGGCCAGTTCGGCTTCCGCCTGGATCGCTGCGACCTGAGCATCCAAGGTAGTCCCTTGAGCCACAGCTTCGACCTCGGCTTTGGTGAGCAATTCTCGCGATGAAAGGGTGCTGGCAACGGTATGCAGCGCGATCATCACCACCGGCAACAGCACGGGCAACAGCGACGCGAACAAGCTTGGCAATTGGTCGTCGGCCAGCGGCTCGGGCTCTTCATGACCAGCGACCTCTCGCATCGGGATATCGAACATCCGGTCCAACAGCCCCGCGACCAAGATGCCTGCAATCGCTGCGGGCAAGGCAACCATCGCCCCGATCAAAATCATCGTCCCCATATCGATGCCCAGATTCGCAGCCATCGTCAACGGACCGGGAGTCGGCGGGACCAACGTATGCGTGATCGCTCCGCCAGCACTGATCGCCAAAATGCACTTCAGATAGGCTCCGCCAGTTCGTCGATAAAACGACCGCGCCAGTGGCACCAGCAGATAGAAAACCGTATCGAAGAAGACCGGTATCGCCAGCACATACCCGCTGCCCATCAACGCCCACGGGGCTCGCTTTTCCCCAAGCATCGACATGAACGCGCGAACAATTCTGTCCGCCGCACCGCTGTCCATCATGCAGGTGCCGATCACCGCCGCCAACGCGATCACGATCGCGATGTTGCCACACGTTTCACCAAAGGCAGCAGTCACCCGCGACATCGCATCGCCAGCCAATCGATATCCGACGCTCTGCGATGTCGAATCACCCGCCCCGGTGGGCTGCGGCACCGGTTCCAGCGTCAACAAACTGACACTGATCGCAGCGATCAACAACGCGATAAACGCATTGACGCGCAGCCACATGATCAAACCAATGACCAGCGCAATGCCGACCGCCATCACAATCAACGGATGAATCATATCTCAAAATCTTGCGGATATAGTGCTTATGGAAAAGCAAGAGAATGGCACAAGCCGGCCGCAGATTCAAGCGTTAACGCTACCTTTCGAGGCACAAAGACCAACTTTACGGCGAAGCGGTGACCGTCGCGGGGTCAGCCGTTTTCAGCGGTCGTCGGTATAGATAAATCAACAGCCCGATCGACCCCACGAAAACGAAGATGCTGACCCACTGCGAGATCGTCAGCCCCGTTCCAAACTGGCCCGGTTCATCCGACCGGATCGATTCGAGCCCAAAGCGGACGACGGCATACCCGGCGAAACCGATCCCCATCAACGCCCCTTCGCGTCGAATCCAAGGTGAGATCACCATCAACATCACCGCCATCGCCAGCCCAAGCACACTGCTGTACAGCTGAGCCGGAGCGACGCTGTTCGCACGCTGCGGCAATTGGTCAGCCTTCCATCGATAGGTTTTGCCATCGACAAACATCGCGATCCCAAGGCCGCTTGTATCGTCGATTGGCAGTGTCAGATCGGTATCCTCGGGAGCGGGGCGCTCCAATTGAATCCGCACCTCACCGCCCGGTTGCACTCCCGCTTCCGCAGCCAGCGACGCCGGCACAACTTCGACGATCTTCCCGAGCCGCGCGGAATCCGACTTGTCGCTATCTCCCCAATCGACGACCAGCCCCAACAGATCGCCCGAGCGCGCCTGATCCTCGTAGACAGGACTCCCCTTGGGGAACTGCATCGAATAAGCACTTGGTTCGCAGCGCCCGCCATAACAACACCCATTCATGACACATCCCATGCGGCCGAAAAACAGACCGATGAAGACGCACGGAATGATGATGTCGGCCATCCGAAAGAACGGCAGACTATGGCGACGACAAAACAGGACCAGCCCAACAAACCCGCCGATCAAGGAACCGTAAACCACGATCCCACCGCGAGTGAAATCGACGATCGATCGCAACATCTGCAGCATGCTCTCGTGCTCGAACCGGTCGCGATACTCGATGACATAAAACGCACGTGCTCCCAAGATCCCCAGCACAAACAACCACGGCGCGGCCGCCATGATCGTCTCGGATCCCAAACCGTATTTGCGAGCGCGAACGATCGCCAAACCTACCGCTGCACTAACGCCCAACAGCATCATCACCCCATATCCGCGGATCGCCATCCCCATCGGTTCGCCCGCCTGGTTGCGGATCTCGACATTGGGAAAGACCACCGCGACGACAACCGCCGCGATCGCGCACATCCCCAACGTGCTGAACAGTTCCGAACGACGGTTCGGATCGCGGCTGGAAAAGATGGTGATTGCGATCGCATACAACACGATCGCTCCCAACAACCAGCCAAAGCCAAACAGTGGAATGCCAGCAAATTCGTGAGGGATGAAAAAGAGCGTGCGGTACATATAAATGAAAGCAAAAGCTAAGGGAATCGTCCCGCCACAGGACGGTTGCCCGAGAGGCGGCAGGGGGAGTAACACGCCCCTCCAGTGGAGCGGCGGCAGGCGTTTGATCCTGCTGACAATACCATCAAGGGTCGCCGTTGTGCGAGATGCGTTTCCGGGACTTCCTCATAATTATAGATAGCAGAAACGCAAAACGGCCTGTCGATTTAATCAGCCGTTTGGGCGTTAGCCCCGGTTCAAGCACCGCTAAACCGGTGCCAACGCCCAAACGGCTAATTCAAGGAAACTCGTTGTGATTAAACCGACAGGCCGAAAAGAACGTCTGCCGAAGGCCCGTCGCAAACGTCTCGAACAAACTCCGTGAGCCCGACGCTTCGCGGACGATATCGACGGCACGCCCGCTTTTATTTCTGATCGGCCCCTGCGGCAGTCAGATCGACAGCAAGCAACTTGCTCTGCTCGCCATCGCTCATCCGGCAGACCAACTTGCCGCCCGACAGTGCCGGCAAGGCACGGTAGGTTCCCGGCGGCAGTTCCATCTTCCCGAGCGATTGGAACTTCGACCGATCCGCAGCAAACAACTCCAGCGTCCCGTCGGTCCGCTGCGCGATCAACCGATCGCCAACGCCGATCAAATGCGCCACGCCATAATCCTCCTCGGACCACTGGACCTTGCCGGTCGCCAGTTCGATGCACCGCAGCGTCGCCGCCCCCATATCCTCGCGTCCATGGATTCCGTAGACGTAGCCGTCGCGGACGATTCCCGAATTGTATTGGCTGCTGAGAATATCATCGCCGCTCCACACGATCTCCGGCGGCCGCTTCGACAGATCGACCAATTCCGCTCCGATCCGATAACTGGCACTCAACAGCAACCGTTCCCCCACCCGCGTTGGCGTCGCACCGATCACGTTCAGACCGCGCTGACCAAACGGAATCTCAAAAACGATCTCGCCATCGGCCGCGTTCAGCACCACGGTTTGGAAACGCATCGGCACGATCACTGTCGTTGCGTCGAAAGCGATCGGCGAGGCGTAGTCGGCTGTCAGATCGGTTGCCGCCCAAACGGTTTTGCCCGATTTGCGATCCAAGCCCACAATACCATGGCCTTCATCGCCACCAACCGCCACGACAACCGTATCACCGCTGACGATCGGCGTGCTGCCGGCGCCAAAGTAGCCATCTTCGGCGGCATAGTCATGTCGCAGCGTTCGCGACCAGATCGGCTTGCCATCGGACGCGGCGACAGCGTGCAGGTCTCCCGCGGCACCGTAAACATAAACCGTTCCGCGATCGACCACCGGCACGCATCGCGGGCCGCGGTCGTTGTTAAATCCACCGCCGTAGGTTGCCGGAAACTCCGCCTGCCACAGTCGCTGGCCGTCGCTCAATCGGCAACAATCGAGTCGCTCTTGGTCATCGACTCGGTGCCACAAAAAAACCTTCCCATCGACAACCGCCACTCCGGAATATCCCGATCCACACGGAATCTGCCAGGCGACCCGAGGCGTCTGTTGCCACAATCCCTCCCCCGCATCGCTGGCGATCCCATTGCGCTCGGGACCAAGAATCTGCGGCCAATCGCCGGCGCGAAGCGACGGTGTGAAGGCGAGGACCAAGACGATAGCCATCCACGCCGAGGCCGGCCAAGTTTTCAGACCTTGCGGCGACCGAGGCCCGGCGGCTTCGATCGAAAGGGATTGTTGAATGCACATTTTGTGTCGAGGGGTTCGAGACGGTGGGGAAAGTATTGATATGATACAGCAGACCGAACCATTCGAGGCGGCCAGCGACCGATGTTCCGCCCTGCCGCACTCCCTATCCATCACCCCGACGACACACCGATGATCCGCAGGCCTCGCCTTCTTAATAAAAAACGTGGCAGCCGACGTTCGGGATGGCAAATCTGGGGAACCGTTGGCGAAACGCTCTTTTTTGCCGCCCTATTCCTGCTGGGATCCTTTGGGTTTGGACTGATCATCGCGATCGTCACCTTCGCCACCGACCAAGCTCCCGTCACGCCCGGCTTCGGATTTTGGACCCTCCTGATCGCCTCGATCTCGCTGATTTTTCTAGGAACCAGCGGCGTGACCTATCGAATTTTGGGCGTGGGAGCCAGCCATGAGCGCCGCAGCGCGCTAGCCAAACGCGCCGCAGAAATCGAACTGGTGCCGCGTGGCAAACTGAGCAAAAACGACCTCCCCAACGTCCCTCAGCTGAAGCGAATTACCGAAAGTCCCGGCACGCAGCTCGCGTTTCGCTTGCCGACGATCGCGTCGCCGATCTGGAATCTCGCCGCGTCCGCCGCGTTGGCCTTCATGTGGACCGGATGTGCGCTGTCGTTGCTGGGAGTATCGATCGTGTCGATCGTCGAAGGCCAGCCGCGGGTGCTGCTGACCATACTGATCGTGCCGATCAGTGCGGCGGGGATCTGGACCTTCCGCCGCTTCATCATCCAACTGAAAAAGTCGGCTGGGATCGGGCTGTCGATCGTCGAGATCAGCAACCATCCGCTACAACCCGGACAGACCTGCGAAGTCTACGTGGCGCAGTACGGTCGTGCTGCCCTCAAATCTTTCCAGGCTAAGCTAGTCTGTGAGGAGCTATCCACATTCCGCCAAGGAACCGACGTCCGGACTGAAAAACATGCTGTTTTTGAAGAAATAGTGCTTGCTATCAGCGGAATAACCATTGACCCCAACCAGCCTTGGGAGCGAAAATTTACGTTAGCAGTTCCACCAAGTGCGATGCATTCGTTTCAAAGCCCGCACAATTCAATTAGTTGGTGGATTGTAATCCACGGAGAGGGTTCCCCTTGGCCATCGTACTTCCGAAGATTCCCGGTCGTAGTGCTACCACACGGCGCAACAACCGCAACCAACCTATGATCAGCATCCAGCTGGATCGCGAGGAAGGTGTTTACTCACCTGGCGATCTGCTCGAATGCAACTGGCGAATCGGTCGGATTGGTCTCGATGGCATTCAGAGCGTCGAAGCGTCCGTGTTATGGTACACCGAAGGCAAGGGTGACGAAGACTTTTCCGTCCACCACTTTGTCCGCGTCTCGGGCGAACAATTGCGTAAACTGGGCGACAGCTACCAACACTCGCTGGTCACCGCTTTGCCGATGAGCCCGCTGACCTACGACGGGCAACTGCTGCGAATCCGTTGGTGCGTCCGACTGCGAATCTTCCTTCCCAATGAAAACGATACGGTTTGGCAACAGCCGTTTTTCCTTGGTTATGCCGACAGCGACGCCTAGTCCGCACGATCGGCAAGCCGCTTGGCGTCAGCCGACCAATCCGTTTGCCACCCGCTGCGTACGCCCCGCCGCGCTTCGCTTTCGCTTCGATCAAACCAGCGTCGACCTCGAATCGCTCGCCGAAAAACTGCGTTCTCAATCAGCCGTCGGATCGGTGATCGTCGGCCCTCACGGCTCGGGCAAATCGACTCTTGTAGCCCATCTGAGCAGCAAACTTGAGAACGATTTCAGCTCGATCCAAACCAAGACCCTTCGCATCGGCGATCCGACGCGCGGCTTCATCCGCTGGGCGATTCGCCAGCCGGCCGGATCGCTGCTGATCGTCGACGGGCTGGAACAATTGGACAGCTTCCGCCGCCGGGCGTTACTGTTCGTCTGCCGCATCCGCCGCATTCGTTGCCTGGCGACCGCACACGCCCCGCTTCCCGGGTTTTGCGAATTGCATCGGACCGCCGCCACGATCGACTTGGCCAAACAACTGGCCAGCGAACTACTGAGCCAAGATAAGCTCCGAATCGCTGCGGCCCACGATTTCATCGACCAAATCTGGGATGATCTCGACGGCAACCTCCGCGAGCTGTGGTTCGCCATGTATGATTGGTATCAAGCCGAGGCGCTCGCGTCTCGCTAGCCAGCGGCGCAATGCCTACTGTTGCCGCGCGACCTTTCGTGCACAGACCCCTCGAGTTTTCTCGCCCCGCGAATAGTACAGTAATGCCTATTGTTATGCCCGTCGTCGTCAGCCAAGCCGCTGGCGCAAACCAAGCTCATCGCGATTTGGAAGAGAAGCTCGTCACGCGGCTGATGCTCGACGAAGCAGCCGACGTGCGGCTGATCGGACCAATGCAGCAGCTGCAAGGCAATTCGACCGACCAAATCATGCTCGAACGCATAACCAGCGATTTCATCCTACTCGGCTGGCACGCACCCGAGGAGAGCTTGCGAAATTTGCAGGCGCTCGGCATCGCCGCCCGTCGCGCCGCCCATGCCGGCGACCGGAACCCGCCTTTGAGATCCTGCCGCGGCGTCTACTTTATCGACCTCACGAAACTGAAGTCGATCGACGATGCGATCCTGCAGATCAAAGCCTGCTCGGCGAACCGAGCGAACAAAACGATCCAGATTGGCCTGTCGGCACCCAGCCCCAAAAAGACGGCTCCTCCGGTGACACCCTCTTCGCCACCGCCGACATCCCAGCCCGCTTCGCCTGCTGCGGAGAGTCCATCCACAGCCGAGCGCTATGTCGCTCTGGGGCGGAACGATCACCGCGACGAACCTCACGACGCGGTGGACGATGCGATGGAATCGCTGATCGATGAACTCGATCAGATGGATCTATGATCGTTTGATTTGCGGTGCATCTCAAGCAACGCGGCGGACATGAATCCGCGCGTCCAACGCGACGGCGCCGTGTGGCGAGACGAGCAAAGGGTTCATCGTCAGGTGTCGAATTTCCGGGCAATCGGTAAGCATCTGCGCCGTCCGCAACATCACGTCGACAAGCGAATCGACATCGATCGCCGCGCGATTGCGAACGCCTTGCATCAACGGCCAGATCTTTAACGAGCGAATCATCCCGCGGGCGACCGGAGTGTTCCACGGCGGCAGCTCAAAGACCGTATCGCGCAACGCTTCGCCAGCGATCCCGCCGGTCGCCAACATCAACATCGGTCCCAACACTGGGTCGCGGAAGCCGCCGACAATCAATTCAAACGCATCGCGTGAATCGATCATCGGCTGGACCGTTACGCCCGGCACGATCGCATCGGGAGCGTGTTGCCGCGCCGAACGCATCAATCCGCAAAACGCAGCCCGGACTTCCGATGCGTCATGCAGATGCAACGCCACGCCACCGACATCGGTCTTGTGTGCGATCTGCTGCGAGACGATCTTCAACACCACCGGATAACGCAACACTTCGGCACAAGCGACCGCTTCATCGATACTCCCCGCCCGCAGCGATTCAGCGACCGGAATGCCGTAAGCGCTCAGCACCCGCTTCGATGCATCTTCGGCCATCGTTTCGATCGAATCCCGGACTGCGTCGGATAGCGTTTGTTGCACGATCAGCGGACTGCAATCGCTACGCAGCTGATAACTGCGGGCCGGTTGATCCAAATACTCGCGGTGGCCTCGCTGTTGCAATAGATAATCGAGTGCCACGATCGCTTGTTGCGGCGATCGAAAGCTTGCGATGCCCGCAGCTTGCAACAACGGCTCAACCGCCGTCGCCCCAGCCTCTCCCATCACCACCGCCAACACCAGCTTCGTCGAATCGCGGCAACGATCGATCCAAAGCGTCGCCGCTTCGCCAAGATCAGTTGACGCCGGCGGGCTCCAGATCACAAGCACCACATCCGCGTTGCCGTCTTCCAAGACGCAACCGACGGCATCGGCAAACCGTTGCGAGGCGGAACAGCCAGTGCCATCGAACGGGCTTGCGATCTCGCCGTGCTCGGGCAGCAAACGCTTTAGCGATTCGATGGTGCACGGCTCCAATTCCGCCACCACGCTGCGGCGATCTTGCATCGCTTCGACAGCAACCCGCCCGATCCCGCTGGCATTGGCAATGATCGCAACGCGAGCCCCTGACACGCGTGGCTTTCGCGATAGAAAGGCAGCGGCATCAACAACATCGTCCGGCGCCGCAACTCGTACCATGCCGCACTTGCGGAAGAGAGCGTCATCCATGCGGTCGCGATCCAACCAGCCGCCTTCACGCAGAATGTTGCGTGCCGACGATTCAAAGGTTCTCGGCGTGTAGATCACGATCGGCTTGCGACCACAACATTCACCGGCCGCTTCGATCAAAGCCTCGACATCGTCGATCGAATCGACACAGATCCCAATCGCATCGGTCTCTGGATCGGCTGCGATGCGGAGGAGAAAATCGGCAAGCGTCGCCCCCAACACTTTGTCGACCGACACGACGTGCGACAGACCGACCGATCGCTGCCTGGCCCGATCGACCAAGCCATCGCACAAAACAGCGGACTCCGAGATCAACGCGATCTGTTTCGCGACCGGCACTCTCTCTGCACAACGAATACTCATCCGAGCGTCCTCCGTAAAGTTGGGCCGACGGTTGATTCGCGGTTCGCATCGGACAAACGCCAGATGCGACCAAAGCACACATCAGTATAGGCGAATCAGGGGGCGAGCGTTCCTTGCCGACGAAACAGCAAACGCCGCGTCCGATGAAACTTTCGTGAATCCTCGCCCGCCGCCAGATAGCTTTCGCAGCGGCGAATGTTGCGAGAGCTCCGCTGGGTTTAGCTGCCTCGATAGTTGCGGAGCACGCTGGCCAGATGATGCGACAGCAAAACCGCGATCGCTCCCGGAATCAGGACCGTCACCGCATCGACGAAACGCCCCAGCGGAGCGGATGTGAGGACGACCGGAATCATCCCCAACACACTGTAAAGCAAAGCGAAAGCGAGCGTTAAGACGTTCGCTCGCGTAACCTCTTCAGGTACCAGGATTGCGGAAACGCAGCGATCAGCGTCTCGCCGACAGAGCGGCAGCAGAATCAACGCGACAATCCCCACCAACAAACAGACGAAAAATGGTGGGTGCAAACCGATGTGAGCCAGAGCGATGCGCACCGTCTGGCGCACCGCTTTGGCGATCCAGATCGCATAAGCGATCGGTTTCCGAAGAATGATTTCTCGATTCAAGCTCGAGATCTCGGCGTGCTGCAGCAATACATCGTCACCAAAATCGCGGCTCGCCGTCGGGACGACCACTTCGTAGATCATCGCATTCCAGCGATCCTCCATCGTTTGATACCCCATCCCTTCGGACAACGCGGGATGTGCCGCATACCAATCGATGCGAGAAGCAAGAACATGTTGCGCGAACGCCTGCTGATCCGCTGGCAACTGCTGGACGATCTCCTGATCCATGAACTGGACCGTGACGCCAGCGAGGTTCTGGCTGCCAAACGCGACCACGCCAAACTGGCCGACGACGACTAATCGGATCAGCGAATAGATGACCACGGGGCCCAGGCTAGCAAAAAACAAGACACAACACCGACGCATCGTTGGCATCCAAGCGAGCCCCGCGTCCCGCCAGATCAACGCCGCCGCGACTGGCAGAAATCCAACGAGAAACAGGTACGCCGGCCGGCAAAGAATCGTGACGATCGACATCAGACTGATCGCAAGCAGCAGCCACGGCGATCGCGTGTTGCAATACATCAGCAGCAGACTGCAGGTGATCAGGCTCATCGAGACCGCCAGCGAATCGGTCGAGATCAGGTTGACGTTGAACCATAAGGTGATGCTCAACAGAGACGCTGCCGCCATCAGAAACGTCTGCCAGCGTGGGATCCCGATTTTGGAGAACCCAAGGGCCAACATCGCACAAGCGATCAGATGCACCAGCAACTGAAAGTGAGGAAGCAACGACATCGCCCCCGTCAACTCAAACAGCTCAAGAATCGCGGGATAGACCGGCGTGCGAATGCTCTTCAATGCAGCCGCAAACGAATCAAAAGGGAACTCGAGATAACTCGGCGAGTCGGGAACCTGCTGCGGGTGCAATCGACCGGTGACCTGCAACGCCACGACCAAACATCCCGCCAGCGCGATCCAGATCCCTACCAGCCAATTGCGTGACGAAAAATCGGGTTTGCTCACGGCGAGGCACCTTGGGGCGATGAAATGTCGGACGCCGCCAACCGACGGGTCGCAAAAGGCCCGGAGCCAAGGTAGTTTTGGATCGGCGAGCGTCCTCGCAGCCAGCGGCCGCGAATCGCATTAAAGGTTACCGATTGCCCAAGAAACTGACAAGCAAAGCAGTCGAGCGCGGGGGAGAACGGAAGCGTCGGCGAAGAAAACATGACGACGCAGCTCGCTCGCGGCGCCCTGTTCAAAATCGAGAACATTGATGCTACGTTGCTCTGCATAACACAAGGAGCTGATCAACGATGCGTATTATGTTAACAAACGATGATGGAATCTTCGCGCCGGGGCTGGAGGCGATGGAACGAGAGTTCACGCCGCTGGGCGATGTCCAAACCTGCGCGCCGACGACCGAGCAAAGCGGCGTCGGGCATTCGATCACCTACCTGACTCCGCTGACCTATAAAGAAGTCTTCCGCGAAAACGATCGAATGGCATTTGCTGTCGACGGATCGCCGGCGGATTGCGTCAAGCTGGGCATTTCCGAACTCTGCGAACATCGCCCCGACGTGGTGATCAGCGGCATCAACAGCGGGCTCAACGCTGGCATCAACGTCCTCTATTCGGGAACGGTTGCCGCCGCGATCGAAGCTGCCTTTTTTGGCGTCACCAGCTTCGCCGTTTCGCTCGAATACGATCCCCACGCCGACTATCGCCGCGCCGCCGAGATCGCCCGCGAGATCGTGATGAAGATCGTCGCCCGCGACGAAGCCAAAGCGGGTTTGTTCAACATCAACATCCCCACCGCAGCGACGCGGCAACCGGCGGAAGTGCGTGTCGTCCCGATGGGCATCGGGCATTACGGCAGCCAGTACATCAAACGCCAGGATCCCAACAACCGAGACTACTACTGGGCCACGGTCGATCCGCCTCCCGCACCGACCGATCACAACACCGACCTCAACGCGTTGGCGGAAGGCTTCGTTACGGTCTCGCCGCTAAAATTCGATCTGACGCGTCAAGAACTGCTGTCGCCGATGAAGACATGGGAACTGTAGATCGGATGGATTGGCAACCCTTTGCGGCGATGAACCTGCTCCGCAATCCGTTTGGTGAACTGACGCGTGAAGACCGCGTGCGAGCCGCCGTGGTCGATGTCGCCGATTGCATCGATCGTCTGCAGCAACCGCAAACGGCTTTGCAGTTCATAGCCGACTGTGGTCGCGGCAAGACGACGCATCTGTTGTCGATCGCGGCTCAGGCCCCCGCCGCGGCATACGTCTATCTGCCCGAAGACGAACGTTGCCCGCCGATCCCGCACGGCCAACCGCTGCTGATCGACGAAGCGCAGCGATTGCCTTGGCTTGTGCGACGGCGAGCCTTCGCTCGCGGCGGCGCGTTGGTGCTGGGAACGCATGTCGATTTAAACGGCCCACTACGGCGTGCAGGATACAGCGTCTGGACGTATCATGTGGGGCAAGATCTCACGGCAGAACGACTAGCCCAAATGCTCAACCGACGAATTCAGCTGGCCCAACTTCGCAGCGGACCGATTCCGCAAATCAGCGAAACCGAGGCAGCCGATTGGATGGCACGCCATGGCAGCGATATCCGCGCGATCGAATTCGATTTATACGAACGCTTTCAACAGCAGATTGGAGTCGGCTGATGGCAAAATGCAGCTTGGCAATCGAACTCGACGAACCCGACCGCCTCTACACATCAAACGACCGCATCCGCGGCACCGTCGTCGTTCGCGCCGATGACGATGTCCAATGCAAAGCACTCAAGGTTCGCAGCGGCTGGGCGACCCACGGCCGCGGCAACATCGATTCGAACGATTTACATTCCGAAGTGCTGTTCCAAGGGCAATGGCGCAGCGGCGAAGAACATCGCTACCGCTTCGACCTGCCCGTCTCGTCATGGCCCCCAACGTATCACGGCACGTTCCTGAACGTCGATCACTACATCCATGCGACCGCGGATATCCCCTGGGCATTCGACCCGAAAGAATCGCAACCGTATCGGGTCGTCAGCTCCAACGCACCCGGCGCCGGCGTGGTGGAAAAAGATGCCGCGAACAACGCGATCGTCGGCGGGATCTTGAAGTTCTTTTTCATCGGCCTCGCGTTGTTCATGCTGCTCAACCCGATGCTCTGGATCCTAGCGTTTCCCATTGGGATCGGCGGCGGGGTCTGGTGGTTCCTGAAATCCTACCTCCCCAAGAAACTGCTGGGCGACGTCGAATACACATTAAACCAGGATAGCTACCAACCAGGCGAAACGCTCCAGGCAACGCTTCGCGTTCATCCCAAAAAGGATATCCCGATCAATTCAGTGATCTGGACCGTGACAGGCGTCGAGGCCTGCGTCTCGGGCTCGGGAAGCAACCGACGAACGCATCGCCACGAACTGTTCCACGGTGGAAAGCTGGTCGACGAGCTTCGCACCCTGCCCGGGAACAAGGAAACCCTAATCCCTTTGGAACTTCAACTGCCCGACAAACCTTGTTTTACGATGAACCTAGGTTCGAATCAGATCGCCTGGAAAACGACGATTTGTATCGACATCCCGCGCTGGCCCGACTGGAACGATTCGCGTGCCATTCAGCTCGCACCGTCGAAAGAACTCGTCCAGGCAGTCACCGTCGAAACGATCGACAGCGGCGGAGACATCTCGACACAGCCGACTGCGGCGGCTGGCGAAGAACCCGACGTGACCTTCGCGGCAACGCTAGAGATGATTCAATCGGTGATCGACGACGACAAACAAGTCGACCGAATCGTCGATGCCGTTCGCGACTTGCCGATGCAGTTGAATCTGATTCCGCAGCGCCGCGAACTCTACAGCAGCAGCAGCAAGGATCACGCCTACGCCGATGGACACGTCGTGATTGGGCAAACGATCGACCCCGTGATGCCGGTCACGATGTTCATTCCGCGTTCCTTGGCCGATGAGTTCGACCAAGCGACCGATCGTCCGTGGAGCGGGGAGGGGAGTATCGTCGGATACGACCATCGCCAAAACCGCTTGCAATTACGTATCGAACCCTAACGGCGCGATGCGTCCAATCGCCGCTCGCCGGCGTCGACTTTCCGATTGATTTGACAGGTGCCTCGATGGCTCGAAACGAAAAAAGCCGCTGGGGCGGCATTGTGATTGGTCCCGTCATAATGCTCGCTGCCATGGCGGCACTCTGGTGCAACGAGACCCGATACGACTACTACAAAGCAGCCGCGAAGACGACCGAAGTTGCAGCTCCCGCCGATGCCGAACCGGGATCCAACTTCTCGCTCACCGGATCGATGGATCCAGGATTAACGTACTCTGGAAAATACGTCGATTCGTTCACCGGCTACCTGACCGTCGCGCGCAGCGCCGAAGTCTATTGCTGGGACCGCGATAAAGACGATGACCGCGTCCGCTGGTCGAAAAAATGGATGAGTAGCGTCGAGAACAATTCGCGAAACAGCGGCATCCATCAGCAGTGTTCGTCGACTTCGCTGACCCCGCCGGAATATCGAGTCGGTGAGTTGCCGGTCGACGGCCAGTTGATCGAATTCGTCGACCCCCATAATACTATTTCCCCCCACAGCCTCACCCTTTCCCAAGCCGGCACCCAGCTGCATCTGAAACCGCAAGGCGAATACTTCTACTTGTCCAAGAATCATTCGGACAACCTGGGTGATGAACGCGTTCGCTACACGGGAATCCCGGTCCCCGCGGTCGCAACCTATTTCGGCCAGTCCGCATCGGGACGGGGCGTCGCCGACCAATCGCACCGACGCACGGGCTTTATCAATCAGATCATCCAAGACTCGGGCAACCTCCACTACATCGTGGCCGGGGATCGAAAAACTGCTTTGGCGTCGATGAAGTCCCATATCCAACGGCTGAAATGGATCGTCCGCGCGATCGGCACCGCAGCAGTCGTAATCGGAACGCTGATCCTCGGTTCGACATTTGTCGGGTTCCTGTTCCACATTCCAGTGATCGGTCCAATCGCCGAAATGGGAGTGTTCCTGGTCGCCCTGCTGATCGGTCTGCCGCTGGCACTACTTACGATCCTGAGCGGTTACCTTGCATCTCACCCTTTCATCTTGGCAGCGATCCTGACCGGAATCGTGGCGATCATCTATTGGATTCGCAAACGCGGCCAAGACTCACAACAAATCCTCAAGCAGGACCTGGACCAGCAATACGGGCACCAGCTTAGTTACGAAGAGTTGAAAGATCTGGAGTTCTTGGAACTGGCGCAGCTGGCATTTTCAGACGCTAACCTCGACACCGGCGAAGCCAAAGTGTTGTCGCAGTGGGCTCGCAAACACGGCTGGGATAAAACGAAATGCGATGCGATGATCCAACGTGCCAAGGAGAATCGAGGGACCGAAGCGGCCGCGGAATCGAACGACGATCACTTGCAAAACCTGATTCGCTTGGCGATGGCCGACGGCTCGCTCTCCAACTATGAAGTCCGCACGATTCGCAAGGTCAGCAAACAGATCGGTTACGACGACAAAACGATTCGCGAAATGATCGACCGCGTCCGACGCGGGATCGCTACACCAACACCTGCCTGAAAGTAAACTCGCTTGTTGAATTCAAAACATCTCTATTTGATCGGTTATCGCGGCTCGGGCAAATCGTCGGTCGCACGTCTCCTGGCCGCTCGAATCGGTTGCACCTGGATCGATTCGGACGACGAGATCGAACGCCGCGCGGGAGTCTCGATCGCCGAGATCTTTGCAGCCCACGGCGAACCGGGGTTCCGCGACCGAGAGACCGCAGCGATCGAAGCGCTCAGCAAGACGCCGCCGCAAGTGATCGCACTCGGAGGCGGAGCGATCCTGCGACCGGAGAACCGCGACATGATCGCCCAGACCGGCCAAGCGATCTGGCTCGACGCCCGCCCCGAAGTGCTGGTCGAGCGGATCGAAGCGGATGCCACCAGCGCCAGCCGCCGGCCCAGCTTGACCGAGCATCCGATGCTGCAAGAGGTGCGTCAGTTGATGGCGTCGCGCGAGCCGCTGTATCGCGAAGTCGGCAATCTGCGGATCGACGTCAGCGACCAAACGCCCGACAAGATCGTCGAACAAATAACCAAGTTCCTCTCCGACCAAGCCGACAACTTGCTGGAGTAGAGGCTTTAGCCGACAACGCGCTGGAGTGAAGGCTTTAGCCGACCGCGCGCATCCCTCCGTTGCACGCCCCCAACGCGCGGGGCGGCGCCCACGCGGTTAAACGATCAGCCTCCAACGGCGATCAACTCAGATAGATCCCGATCGCTACCGCAGCCAGCGCCGTGACAAACAGATCGCCGCGTGTAAAACGTCCGCTGCCGCCGTGCCATCTCAGAAAGCGAAGCATCGCTCCGGTCGGGCAACCGTAATGGCAGTAAGCCATCGGAACAAAAGCTGACACGACAAGCCCGACCACCGCGACACTCAGCGTCGCCCAGCCGGCGATCCGGATCACAAACGCATCAAACGGCTCGATCCCGACCAGGCTGATCGGCAGATGCTTCATCGCCACCACCACGACAAAGACCAACAGGAGCGCGGGGAGCAGACGCAGCGAGCGGTCGATCCATCGCGGAAACTTCGCTCGCAACGGAACGCGGCGCAGCCAATCTTGAGCCGCTCCGAAGGGACACAGATGCGTGCAATAGACCTGCCTTCCGGTGAAGATCGGACAGGCCAATGCCGCCGCGGTCAGCAGCACCAAGCCGGGCGCGACCTGCCAAGCGACGCCGTTCTGCGTCCAGCCGACCAGCAAAGCTTGCGAGACCATGTCGGCGTTGATGAATCCCAAATAGACAATCAGCACGACTTGAAATCCGATCCGCAACCAACGCTTGCCTCGCAGATGCGTCAGCGCCAGCAAAAGAGCCAGCAGGACGACGATCGCAGTGCCGTAATCGCGCGGCGAAAAATCGTACCAACGCGGCGGTTCGGCCACCACGATCGGTTGTTCCGCCTGCACTTCCTCCGCCGTGTGGATCAACGCTTCGGCGACCTGAGTGCTCGTTTTGGTCGCTCCCGAAACCCCTTCGATCCCCGCGTCGACAACATCCAGCTCCGCGATATCGGCTAGCGAAAACCCTTTGAAGATGTTGAAGAAGTACTCGTCTTCTTTGACATACCGCACGTACGGTTCGTTGTCAAAACTGTGTCGGATCGCCGCCCCGACGATCCGGTGCTCGGGATCCAACGCAACCAAGGTATCGGTCGGGCCCTGGTATCCGATCATGTTATCGGCATGAGGCGAAGTCCTCAGAACTTTGCCCACCTCAGCCCCTTGAGCGTCTTGCACGATTTGCAAACTCGGTTTCTGCGGATCGTCGGTCAAACCGGTCGCCTCGGGGAAAAACGCTTTTGCTTCCTCGACGGTGATCGCCTCGGGAAACCGCGAAGACGGATTGGCGCCTCCCAACCGCCGCGCGATCCCGTCGATGATCGCCAGGCTGGTCAACGTCGCGCCGGAGACCGCGTCGACCTGCGGATGGCTGGCCGCTTGCCAATTCAGCCCGTTCAGACTGGTCATAAACCTTTCGTTCTCGACCACGTCGCGCGTATGCTCGCGAGTGTCGCCGCTGTGCAAAACCGACATCCCGAGAATTCGTTTGTCCGGCCCAAAGGCGAGCAACGTGTTGGTCGGGCCCGAAAATCCGATCACCCTGTCGGCTTCGGGAAACGTCTGGACGACAAAGCCCAACTCTTTTTCGTCGGCATCCAACACCGTCTGGCCGCCATGATCGGGATCCCACGGCCCCAGCGATTTGGCATCGGGGAACAATCCCGTCACCTGATCGACGACCAACGCCTGCACTCGATCGCCTCGCTGTTGCGCGACATACCAACGATGCTGATGATGGATCGCCGCGATAATCACCAGGAACAAGATCACGCGGTAGGAATGCAGGGCGAGGGTTTGAAATCGTCCCGGACGCTCTCGCCGCGGGCGTTCAACAATCGGTAGTTCGGTCATGCGTAATCGAAGCTCGTCGCCGGGAATTGCTTGTTTGGAGGAATGCCATACGGCATAATGGCGGGCAAATGAAGGCCAACACGAGGCCGCTGCGGGCCCGCAGTCTACCATAAATCGCTTGGGAGACTTGAGGCGTGATACCGCCACTCACACGGCCCGCACCTTCCGTCCCCGTTCCTCGCTAAAAATCCAGCCAGGCACAGCGTCCCTTTGCGACGCTTCCTTTCCCCAATCGATAAACCTTCCATCATGCAGCACTATCGCACCTCGATCGCCTTGCTTTGTTGGATCGCTTGCGCGCGGTCCGTTTTCGCGGAAACATCGATCATCGAATCGCAGCGTCAATTGCCGATCGCCTACCAGGCGGACGTCGTTGTCGTGGGCGGAACGACCGGAGCCGTCTCGGCCGCGATCGCCGCTGCCGAACAAGGAGCGTCGGTCTTCCTCGCCGCACCGCGACCCTATCTCGGCGAAGACGTCACCGGAACGCTGCGATTGTGGTTGGAACCGGGCGAAGAACCCGAGTTGCCGCTGGAACACAAGCTGTTCGATGTGGCTCCAAGACCGAGCCTGTGGGCTGGCCGCTTGCCGTTTAAATATGAAGCCGACATCGCCGCCGATCGCGCCCACGCCGAGACCAAACCAGCATCGCGGTTGACCGACGGCCGGATGGGCAACGCCGTCAACGATTCGATTCAGTTCAACGACACGGTCACGATCGTCGCCGAACTCGAAGGGCTCAAGCGAGTCAAGGAACTCCATCTGCTGGCCTATCAACGCACCGGCGTCTTCGAAGTCGCTCAGATGCAGGTCTGGACCTCTCCCAACGGCAAACTGTGGCGAGACCTCGGCGTCGTCGCCAACAACCAGCTCGATGGCGGCGTCAACGAAAACAATGGCGTCGACCTCGCCTTGCCGATCAAACAGCCCTGCCGTTTCATCAAAGTCACGGTGCAAAAGACGGAGCAGTCCGAGCGGATGCTGTTGGGCGAATTGGTGATCCTGGAAGATCAACCCGAGACCAAACAAACGACCAAACGACAAGCTCCCACACCGATGCAAGTGAAGTATGCGTTGGACCAAGCCTTGATCGATGCGGGCGTCAAATTCCTGTACGGTTCCCCCGTGACCGACGTCTTGCGCGACGAGCAGGGACAACTGGCGGGGATCGTGATGGCCAACCGGGCTGGCCGCCAAGCCGTCAAAGCGCCGGTGATCATCGACGCCACGATGCGAGGCACCACCGCTCGGATCGCCGGCGCCAAGTGTCTTCCCTACCCCAGCGGTCGACAGACGTTTCAACGCGTCGTCGTCGGCGGCGAGCTTGAGCCACAGCCTGGCATGACACTGACCTCTCCCGGCGTCGAATTTGGCACGCGCGATGGACTGCATGAATTACAGGTCGTGACGATGGAAGTCGACATGCCCGATGGCAGCTTCGGCTCCTTCGCCGCTGCCGAACAACAGCTCCGCGACGCAACCTTCTCGGCCCAGCTGGTCGATGAATCCGACTTCGCCTTCCAAATTCCACCCGATCCGATCGTCTCGGCCATCGCGGTTGAGGATGCTTCGTTCGATCCTGCCACGCTCGACTTGAAAGCGTGTCAGCCCGACGGCTTGGATCGCATCTATGTTCTCGGCGGCGCCGCCGGTGTCTCGCGGTCTGCGGCTCACGATTTGATGCGGCCGCTGAATCTGATCCGTTTGGGACAACGCGTCGGTCAAGCTGCCTACGCAGCGGCGAAAGCCAAACCAACAAGCGGCGAGATCGTTGTCGCCAGCAGCATCGACGCGGACGCGAGCCGATTGGTCGACGTGCGTGAATTCCTGCAAGGTGCACGACCAACCGATGAAGATCTACCAACGGTCAACTCTCCCGAGCGCAGTCTGCCCATCCTGGGAACCTACGACGTCGTGGTCGTTGGCGGCGGCACCGGCGGAGCGCCCGCTGGCATCGGCGCGGGCCGGCGCGGTTCGAAAACACTGGTTATCGAATATCAAGATCACCTGGGAGGCGTGGGAACGCTGGGCCTGATCAGCAGTTATTACCACGGATATCGCAAGGGATTTACAGCCGAAGTCGATAAGGGAGTCGCCGCGTTGGGCGGACCGAAGCGGCATGGCGGCTGGAATCCCGTGACCAAACGAGAGTACTGGCGTCGCGAAGTCCGCGCCGCCGGGTGCGACATCTGGTTCTCGACCCTTGGCGTCGGCACGCTGGTGAGCGGCGAATTTGTCAAAGGCGTTGTCGTCGCAACGCCAACCGGCCGCGGCGTCGTGCTGGCCAAAACGGTCGTCGATTCGACGGGCAACGCCGATGTCGCCGCAGCGGCTGGCGCCGAAACGATCACGACGTCGTCGGATCATGTAGCGATGCAGGGAACCGGCCTGTCGCCGCGAGCCCTCGGAACCGGTTACACCAACACCGACTACTCGTTCTCGGACGATTCCGATCCTGTCGACCAATGGCGAATGATCGTCTCGGCGCGACGCAAGTTTAAAAACAGCTACGACATCTCGCCGTTTATCGATTCGCGCGAACGACGGCGGATCGCGGGCGAAGTCTTCATCACGCCCCTGGATCTGATGAACCAGCGGAAGTATTCCGATACGATCGCGATGCACCAGAGCAACTTCGACACGCACGGCTACACCGTCCATCCCGTCTTCTTGATCAACTTCCCCGACAAGAAACAGATGACCGTGCCGGTCCCGTACCGAGCGCTGTTGCCAAAAGATCTCGATGGCATCTTGGTTACCGGATTGGGGATCAGTGCCCACCGCGACGCGATGCCGATCCTGCGAATGCAACCCTGCGTGCAGAACCAAGGTTATGCAGCCGGCATCGCGGCTTCGATGGCGGCGGAAGAAAACTCATCGACCCGTTCGATCGACCTCAGCGCATTGCAAAAGCACCTTGTCGAAATCGGCTCGCTGGAATCGGAGGTCTTGAGCCACCAGGATTCGCAGCCCGCCGCCGCGGACGTGCTCGCTGCCGCCGTCGAATCGGTCGTCCACGATTATCGTGGCCTCTCGGTGATCCTGGATCAAAGCGAAGCCGCCCTGCCGCAGCTGCGAACCGCCTTTGCGGCCGCCGACAACGACGAGCACAAGGTGGTTTATGCGAACCTGCTGGGAATGCTCGGCGATCCGACCGGCAGCGACGTGCTGGCCGATCTGATTCGGAAATCGGAGTGGGACGAAGGCTGGAACTTCCGCGGCATGGGGCAATACGGCGGCAGCATCTCGCGACTCGATTCGCACATCATCGCGTTGGGGAAATCGGGAGACGACGACGCGCTGGCGACGATCCTGGAAAAGGTGAACCAGTTGGATGCGTCGAAAGAGTTCTCGCATCACCGCGCCGTCGCGATGGCGTTGGAGACGATCGGCGATCCGAAAGCGGCTGAGCCACTGGCCCAGCTGTTGCGAAAACCCGGCATGATGGGGCACGCGATCACCGACATCAACGCAACGGCCAGCACTTCGGGGAATGAAACCCGCAGCCAACCGCTCCGCGAAATCATCCTCGCCCGAGCGTTGTACCGCTGTGGCGATCATGAAGGGCTTGGCCAACAGATCCTCAACACGTACAAAAAGGATCTGCGGGGCCTGTTTGCCAAGCATGCCACCGCCGTGCTTCAATAGAATGACTTGCTTGCGATCCCTGCTCGAGGAACTCCAATGACCGACGCCCCCGCCATTCCTGACTTCTCGCGCGGCGTCGATGGCCTGCTGCCAGCAATCGCTCAGGATGCTGACAACGGCCGCGTCTTGATGCTCGCCTGGATGAATCCCCAGGCGTGGGAAGAGACATTGGAGACGGGGCAAGCGACCTACTGGAGTCGCAGCCGCGGCCAGTTGTGGCGCAAAGGAGAGACCAGCGGTCATCGTCAACGCGTGACCGAGATCCGCGTCGACTGCGATGCCGATACGATTCTGTTGAGCGTCGAGCAGACGGGAGCCGCCTGCCACGATGGCTTTGCCAGCTGTTTCTATCGCGCGATTCAAACCGATGGCACGGCGAAGGTCGCCGATTCACGCTTGGTGGACCCCAACGATGTTTACGGAAAAGGCAGCGACGCACCCTCCGCGTGATCGCACCAGCAACGACAACCCCGCCGCGCGACGCGTTCGGTTTGTCCTCGCCGTGGCGGCGATCGGTTTGTTGAACCTCAGCTTCACGGCAATGGTCGCGTTCAATGGCGATGCGTCGGCGACAAAGGCCAGCCTGCTGTTCCTGGGATATCTCGCCCTGCAAGCGATTCTGATCATCCAGCTGGCGAAATTGCTGTATCGCCAACACGGAGTCCGCCAGTTGCGATTTGGCGTTTCCGCCCTGATGATCCTGACAGCGATCTGCGCCCTGCCGATGGGCGTCGTGCGGATCGCGATGACCGGCGGCTCGGCAGCTCGCGCCGACTGGGCGTTCTACTACGGTTTGACCTTGGTTTTCGCTCTCTTTCCGCTGCTGGTGGTCTGCGAAGCGGGATGGGTTTGGCGCGCGGCAGTTCGCAAACGACGGCAAAGTCGTTAAGCTGTTCGTCGTCCGAACGCGATTCCCAACCGCCAGCAAAAGCCCCCGCGATGGGCGTCGCTGGCCCACGGAAACGTTCCGACGAACTTCCCACCTATTTAGCCAACCCCAAAAACTTCCCGACGATCTAGGAATCAACGATGAGTGCCGAAGCGAATTTGGAAAAACTGAACCTGGAACTTCCCCCAGCTCCCAAACCAGCTGGCGTCTACAAGCCTTGCGTCATCGTGGGCAACATGGCCTACCTGTCGGGACACGGTCCTCTGAAACCCGATGGCAACCTGATCGTCGGCCGACTGGGCGAAGACATGGATCTCGAAGCCGGTTATGCCGCAGCGCGTCAAGTCGGCCTGACTCTGCTCGCATCGATCAAAGCCAACTTGGGCAGCCTGGATCGCGTGAAGCGCGTGGTCAAAGCTCTGGCGTTGGTTCGTTGCACCGATGCGTTCGACCAACAACCGGCTGTCGTCAACGGTTTCAGCGAACTGTTCCGCGAAGTCTTTGGCGAAGAGTTTGGCGTGGGCGCTCGCAGCGCGATGGGAACCAACGCGTTGCCCGGCGGCATCGCGGTTGAAATCGAAGTGATCCTCGAAATCGAAGCCTAAGGCGATATTTGATGACATCCGAAACTCCGCGCACCATCCGATTAGCAACTCGACAAAGTCCACTCGCTTTGTGGCAGGCGAATTGGGTCTCCGATCGCCTGACCGAAGCCGGACATCAGGTCGAGTTGATTCTATTGACGACGCGGGGTGATGTCGATCAACGCCCGATCGACGGCGCATCGGCTGTCGGAATGTTCACAAAAGGAATCCAACGGTCGGTGTTGGCGGA
Organism: Rosistilla oblonga; assembly: GCF_007751715.1. Classification (NCBI taxonomy): domain Bacteria; kingdom Pseudomonadati; phylum Planctomycetota; class Planctomycetia; order Pirellulales; family Pirellulaceae; genus Rosistilla; species Rosistilla oblonga. The sequence continues at coordinate 6,064,229 of NZ_CP036292.1, forward strand.
AGAATCCGATGTGGCGATTCACAGTTTGAAAGATCTTCCGACCGCGCCGACGCCCGGATTGACTCTGATCGCCACGCCGCCGCGGGCTCCGGTTCGCGACTGCTTGATCAGCCGTGGCGACAAGAAACTGGACGAACTGGCAGCGGGAGCGATCGTCGGCACGGGCAGCCGCCGCCGCGAAGCCCAGCTGCGCCACCTGCGTCCCGACCTCGAAGTCCGTTCGATCCGCGGCAATGTGGAAACGCGACTCGAGAAGCTCGATTCGGGCGAATACGACGCGATCATCTTGGCCGAAGCTGGCTTGCAGCGGCTGGAGATGCACACGCGGATCACCGAAGCGTTGCCGCCAGAAAAGATGCTGCCGGCACCTGGGCAGGGTTCTCTGGGAATCGAAATCCGCACCGACGACGGATTCTGCTGCACCGCTCTGTCGGCTCTGAACGACCCCGACACCCACGCCTCGGTCACCGCCGAACGGACGCTGATGCTGACGCTCGAAGGTGGCTGCCTGGCACCGATCGGGACCTACGGCCGAATCGTCTCGGGGCAACTGCATCTAGACGCCGTCGTCGTCTCGCGCGATGGCAAGCAGCGACTCTACACCCACGGCGTCGCGCCACCCGAAGAAGCGATGACGCTCGCGCGGCAACTGGCCGAGGAACTGCTGCAACAAGGCGCCGCGGCAATCATCCAAGAGCAACGCGACGAATAGCCGTCTTCGATTCTTCGCGAGTTCGGCTTCGTTTCAACGCCTGCAGCAATGCGGTGGAAAAGCTATCGCGGTGTAAGTGATGGCGAGCTGCGCCTGGTAGAATTTGTCCAACGCGCCAGCTGATGGTTCTTCGCTTGGTCGTTTGCCAGGTGCAAGTCGCTTGCGACCGTCGAGTCTCCGACAGTGCCAGAAACGAGGTACCATGATTCGCCCAACATCCCAGCGTCGACTCCGGATCATTGGGCTGATCGTCACCGCGGCGGCGATTCCGTTGTCGTTTGTCGCCGCACCTTATCCCAACGAACTCGTGCTACAGCATATCCCGACAGCGGTTGGAATCGGGCTGCTGACGGTTGCCGTCGTCCGTTATCACCCGTCGCGAAGTTCGTACATCTGCTGCCTGACGTTCCTTTGGCTGCATATCATCGGGGCTCGATGGATCTACTCGTTTGTCCCATACGACGATGCAGTGAAGATGTTTACCGGGCATACGATCTCGGAGACATTCGGCTGGCAACGCAACCACTACGACCGCCTGGTCCACTTCGCTTCGGGTGCACTTGGGATGGCCCCCATCTCACATCTTCTTCAGTCGTGGTGTCGCATCGCACCCGCGGCAGCAGCGATCCTGGCGATGGCGTGCGTCCTTGCCATCGGAGCCGCCTATGAGATTCTCGAGTGGCAGATCGCGATGCTCTTCTCACCCGAGATGGCCGAATCGTACAACGGGCAACAGGGAGACATTTGGGATGCACAAAAAGACTTGGCCCTGGCGTGGCTCGGTGCCGTCGTCGTGATTCCAATGATCTATCGCTGGAATCCAACTTCACAAGATCTGCGGTAACTCGCGATGCAACGATCGCCCTGAAGCATGCCCACCACATAGCCCGGTGCCGTAACCACCTTCTCAAACGATCGATCTATTTAAGATCGGTCTATAGTAAGATCGGATGCGTCGACTAGCGAGCAGGCAGCAAACCGGCACGCGACCTTTCTCTTCGACAGTGCCATACGCTTTCACATTGGGCCTCTCTCTCAACAGCCGAGCATACAAAGGCATTCAAAGCGAAGACGCAAGCAATCGCGAACAGAACCTTGAACACTTATTCGTTGAAAGAGGCCCCCCGCAGCGACAATTCTCAGTAACCTCATTTGCTTCGCGAGCTCCCCGCTTGCTTCGTATTCGCACCGCTAAGCGATTCTCTCGAGTCTTGAACGAGCCCCTTTGCCGCCCGTCCTGCCTGTCCGGAGACAACCATCGGAAGGGAACCGAGTTTCGCTTGGCAATTACCACCGCAAGTCGCCCCTCTTTTGGATCGCGTCACAATCGATCTTGTCCGATTTACTCGACCACGATTGTTTGAAACGACCGTGGCGACGGATTATGCTGAACCGATCGGGCGGATGCCCCGAAAGTCAACTTTTCATAATGACCTGGAGTCAGCCCACGCCATGGCCAACCAATTCGTCCCGCTCGAAGAAGCTGCACAACTACTTGGAATTTCAACCGAGCAGCTTGTGACGATGCGCTCCGACGGCGAGGTTCGTGCGTTTAAGGATGGCTCGAGCTGGAAATTTCCTCAGTCGGAGATCGACCGGTTGCTAGCCGAACAGCAGGACGACGGCGACTCCACACAACTGTTTGGCGGCGGCATGCCAGACGAACCTCTATCCGACGCGGAACTGAGCCTCGACAGCGGCCTGTCGGGGACCAGTGATCAAGAACCGGCGGGGGAGAGCGAAATCCAAGAGCTTGGATCGTCGGCAGGCAGCGATGAAGACTTGCTTTTGGCTAACGATGCTTCCAACGACACCAATGCCGCTGCGGCCGAACAGATCGCGGCGGAAGATGCTGCAGCCTCCAGCGACGAATCGATTCAACTGAGCAGCGGTTCGGCGAGCGAGCTGGACGAGTTAAGCATTGCCGATTCGGGAGACGACCTGATCGGCGGTCCTGAAGGAGACAGCGATGTCGATTTGAGCTTAGACCTGGGACTTGCCGAAGACGATCCGTCGGACGCGATGAACATCGACCTCTCGCTTTCCGAAAAAGCACTCAGCGATCCCAGCGACATCGATCTCTCGCTTTCCGAAAAAGCGCTCAGCGATCCCAGCGACATCGATCTCTCGCTTTCCGAAAAAGCACTCAGCGATCCCAGTGACATCGACCTCTCGCTACCCGACCCCGCAACCGGCGGTAGCGACCAGGAACTCTCCGGAGCCGACATCAGCGATCTTGGCAGCGGCTTGAACCTCGCCGAAGGGTCGGACCTGTTGGGCGGATCCGGTCCGGGATCGTCAGGTTCAGGATCGGAATCGGTCTTGAGCGACGACGATGATGACGACGATCTGGTGATCAGCGATGACGATGAATTGGTGCTCGACAGCGCCGGCAGCGACATCTCGGTCGTAGGTGGCAGCGGCATCAACCTGATGACGCCATCGGACAGCGGACTGTCGCTGGAGAGCGAACCGCTGGACCTCGCCGGCTCCAGCATCTCGGCGATCGATCTATCGAGCGAACTGTCGGATCCCGCATCCGGGTCGGGCTCCGGACGTGGCCCTGGTAGCAGCGGGTCGCTGGTCGATTTCAAAGCCGACGAAGAATTCCAACTCTCCCCAGGCGGGATCGGTCTGGAAGCCGATGACGATAGTGCGTCGCAAGTTATCGAGATCGAAGACTCCCAGTCGTTCGGCGACGCGATGGAGCTTGGTGGAGCGGAGATGCTCTCGGGCGAAGGCGAAGCAGCCGGCTGGGATCAAGCCGACGGAAGCCTGGGCGAAGACGTCCAGGACATCGAAGCAGCGGAAGTCGACGAGGTCTCGATCGACGAAAACGCGGTCGTCCCCGGCGACGCCTCCGTCGCAGCAAACGCTGGCGCCGCAGCTTATGAAGTCCCCTTCTCGATTTGGAACGTGATGTCGCTGGCTGGTATCCTGATGATGCTCTTAGCCGGCGGAGTCATCTCAGCCGACTTGATGCGGAACCTGTGGACCGACAGCGTCCAATCTGCCGACGTCAGTTCGCTGACCTCGGCGATTCTCAAAGCGATGGGAATGGATGCCTAACCGCTAACGGCGGTGCTGCAATTCGCAGCTTTGCACTGCCAGCCTCGCCTCCAATTTCTTGACTTGCAACCGGCCGAGTGATACGCTGGTCCGGTTGCTTGAGCCCCCGTTAACCGCGGGGTTAAGCGAGTTTCCTCGCCGTTTGCTCAACGTCGCCCCCTGCCTGCATGGGCTCCTGCCCCACGCTACCTCACCGGCAACTCACGCGGTGATGGATCGGCCATCGTTCGTCGGGTCTTTTAAAGGGTCCGGTTGATTGTGTTGCTGAATTTCTTGGAGGAGATGCCCGATGCTCGTCGCCCCCCCGCTGCGCCGGATGATTCGACGCATGGTTCTGACGCTGGCAACCTTTGGTTTATTGAGTCCTCTGCTGGCGGAGCAACCGCCGCAAACGCCGATCGCTCAACCCAGCTTCGTTCGCGATATCGAACCGATCTTGCGGACGCAGTGCCAAGGCTGTCATCAACCGGCCAAACCGCAAGGCGATTACGAGATGACAGCTTTCGATGCGCTGCTCGCTGGCGGCGAGTCGGGCTCCGCGGCGATCGTTCCCGGCAAACCGGAAGAGAGCTCCCTGATTGAACTGATCACGCCGGCCGACGGTGTCGCCGAAATGCCTCGTGGTGGCAAGCCGTTGCACGAGGTCGAGATCGAAAAGATCCGCAACTGGATCGCCGCAGGTGCGGTCAACGATTCCCCTCCCGCTTCCGGCCCCATCTACTCCGCCGACAATCCACCCGTCTACAGCAAACCGCCCGTCGTCCCATCGATCGACTTCTCCCCCGATGGCAGCCTGTTGGCGATCGCTGGGTTTCATGAAGTCTTGTTATTGGAAACCGCCGACTTCACTCAAGTCGGCCGGCTGATCGGACTCAGCGAACGGATCGAATCGGTCCGCTTCTCTCCCGACGGAACGCGATTGGCTGTCGCCGGCGGCCTGCCATCGCGGTTGGGAGAGATCCAGGTTTGGGACGTCGAAAAAAGGACGCTTCTGCTGTCGCGTCCCGCCACGTTCGACACAGTCTACGGCGTCAGCTGGTCTCCCGATGGCAAGCTGATCGCGTTTGGCGGTGCCGATACGATCGTCCGTGCGATCGATGCCCAAACGGGCGAACAGCAACTGTTCCAAGGGGCCCACGACGATTGGGTCCGTGCGACAGCGTTCAGCAACGATGGCAAACATTTGGTCTCCGTCGGTCGCGACATGACCTGTAAATTGATCGAGGTCGAAACGGAGCGGTTTGTCGACAACATCACGTCGATCACGCCCGGTGCGCTCAGCGGTGGAGTCAACAGCGTGGTGATGCACCCTTCGCGCGATGAGATCTTCGTTGGCGGAGCGGATGGAATTGCCAAGGTCTACCGGATCTTCCGGCAGACCGCGCGGAAGATCGGCGATGATGCCAACCTGCTGAAAAAGTTGCCCGCGATGAAAGGGCGGATCTTCAGCGTCGATATCAGTGCCGATGGAACATTGTTAGCCGCCGCAGCGACTCTCGATGGCCACAGCGAGGTGCGGATCTTCAAGTACGTTCCCGAAGCCAAGTTCCCCGCCGCCATCAAAGCGATCCAAGCCAAACGCATCACGCAACGTTCCGCGGAAGAAAAGAAGAAGCTGGAAGACTACGTTTCGTCGTCGATCGATCAAGTTGCGCAAGTCGAGATCCCGGAAACGGCAGTCTACGCGATCGACTTCTCCGCGCAGGGGCTATTGGCCGTCGCGGGAGCCGACGGACTGATCCGGTTGCTGAATCCCGAAGATGGCTCGATCGCCAAAACCTTCGCGGCGGTCCCCCTTTCCGAAGCGGCATCGCCCGCAGCGATCGCCGCTGGCAGCCCGATGGCTTGGGCTGAATCGCGCAGCAAAAAACTGCCTGCCGGAAAGCCGGAATCAATCCCCGCCGACGCCAAGCTAACGGGGCTGGTGGCGTCGCCCGAGAAGATCCAGCTGACCGGCCCTTTCGCCTACGTGCAATTGATGGTGCAAGCCGAACTGGCCAACGGGGAACGTGTCGATGTCACGCGGATCGCCGACATGACGTTGACCGATCCCTTGGCGACGCTTTCCCCCGGCGGTCTGCTGCGTGGAAGTGCGGCGGGGGAAGCGGAGTTGATCGTGCGGTTGCAGGATCAAGAGCTGAGAATTCCCGTGGCGGTTGCCGATTTGGACTCCGCCGCGCCGATCGATTTCGTTCGTGATGTCGGTCCCGTGATGTCGCGACTTGGTTGCAATCAGGGAACGTGTCACGGAGCTCAGGATGGCAAGAACGGCTTCAAGTTGTCGCTGCGTGGTTACGACCCGCTGTTCGATATCCGTGCGTTGACCGACGACCTAGCCGCGCGACGCGTGAACATCGCTTCGCCCGAGAGTAGTTTGATGCTGATGAAGACGCTGGGCTTGGCGCCGCACGAAGGCGGCGTCTTGGTCAACGAAGGGGAACCGTATCACGAGATCATGCGACGGTGGATCGCTGAAGGGGCGCGGTTGAATCTCGAATCGGCGCGCGTCGCGAAGATCGACATCCTGCCGCAAAACCCCGTCGTACAACAGATCGGTTCGCGGCAACAGATTCGTGTCGTGGCGACCTACACCGACGGGGCGACTCGCGATGTCACGCAAGAAGCGTTTATCGAAAGCAGCAATACCGAAGTCGCCACGCGCGACATCACCGGTCTGATGACAGCGGTTCGACGGGGCGAAGCGGCAATCCTGGCTCGCTTCGAAGGAGCGTATGCCGCGACGACGTTGACCGTGATGGGAAATCGCGACGACTTCGTCTGGGAACAGCCCGAAACGTGGGGCCGCATCGATGAACTGGTCGCTGAAAAATGGCAGCGAATGAAAATCCAACCCTCGGGGCTCTGCAGCGATGAAGAGTTTGTCCGCCGCATACACTTGGACCTGACCGGGCTGCCACCAACCGCTGATCAAGTGCTGGCTTTCACCGGATCGGAGCTGCCGTCGCGGGAGAAGCGTCAACAATTGGTCGATCAATTGATCGGCAACGATGACTTCGTCGAGTATTGGTCGAACAAATGGGCCGACCTGTTGCAGGTCAATCGCAAGTTCTTGGGGGCCGAAGGGGCGAAGCTGTTCCGCGATTGGATCCAGCAGCGTGTCCGCGACAACATGCCGTACGATCAATTCGTTCGCGAGATCGTCGCTTCCAGCGGTTCCAACAAGGAGAACCCCGCAGCATCGTATTACAAGATTCTGCGGACTCCCGAAGACACGATGGAGAACACGACGCACCTCTTCTTGGGCGTTCGGTTCAACTGCAACAAGTGCCACGATCATCCCTTTGAACGCTGGACCCAGGACCAGTACTACCAGACGAGCGCCTACTTCGCACGCTTTGCGTTGAAAGCGGATCCGGCGGCGGGCAAAGCCAAAATCGGCGGAACCGCGGTCGAAGGTGCCAAGCCGTTGTACGAGGTCGTCTATGAGAAAGAGGATGGGGAGATCAAGCACGAGCGAACCGGAGCGATCGCACCGCCGGTCTTCCCGTATGCGTGCGAACATCCGATGCCCGAAACGGCAAACCGCCGCGAACAACTGGCCGCCTGGATCACCGCTCCCGACAACCAGTACTTCGCCCGCAGTTACGTCAATCGGATCTGGGGCTATCTGACCGGCGTCGGAATCATCGAACCGATCGACGACATCCGAGCTGGCAATCCGCCGACCAATCCCGAACTGCTCGACTTCTTGACCGAAGGGTTTGTCGTCAGCGGTTTTGATACCCGGCATCTGATGCGGTTGATCGCCAACAGCCGGACCTATCAATTGAGCGTGGAAACGAACAAGTGGAACGAAGACGATGCGCTGAACTACTCCCACGCGACGGCGAAGCGTTTGCCGGCGGAGGTGCTGTACGACGCGGTCCATCGCGTGACCGGGGCCGAATCGCACATCCCTGGCGTTCCGGCAGGCACCCGCGCTGCGGCGATTCCCGATTCGGGGATCAAGTTGACCGACGGCTTCCTGGCAAACTTTGGGCGTCCTTCGCGGGAGAGTTCCTGCGAGTGCGAACGCTCCAGCGATCTGCAGCTAGGGCCGGTGATGGCTTTGGTTAGTGGACCGACGGTCGGCGCCGCGATCTCCGACCCTAAAAACGCGTTGGCCTCGATCGCTCAACAAAACGAAACGCCACAAGCTTTGGTCGACGCGATCTTCCTTCGCGTTCTCAACCGACACGCCAAGCCGGGCGAAGTCGAAGCGTTTGAAACGATCTTGAGCGAGATCGGTGCCGACCACGAAACGTTAGCCAAAACACTCGCCGAGCGTGAAGCCTGGTGGCAGGAAGAGCGAGCCAAGTTGGAACAAAAGCGGTTGGATCAACTCGCATCGGTCGAAATAGAACGCTCCGATCGGATCGCCGCGATGAAAACGGAACGCGATCAATTGGAAGCGGCTCGCAACGAACGGATCGCCGCGGCGACGGCGACACAAAAAGCTTACGTCGACAAATTGGATGATCATGCGGCCGCCTGGGCTCAGCAACATGGGGATGCCACGTCGGAATGGTTCCTGTTGGAACCAAGCGGCCTGTCGGCTTCCAACGGAGCGACTCTAGCTCGCCAAGAAGACCGCTCGATCGTCGCCAGCGGCAAGGCGGAAAAAGGGAAATACGTGATCACGGTGAAGACCAAATTGCAGGGGATCACCGGATTCCGGCTCGAAGCGCTGCCGCAAGCTGGCGTCGCCGGAGGCGGACCGGGGTTGCCCGGCAATGGCAACTTTGTCGTCACCGAATTCAGTGTCCAAGCAGCCGCTGCGGATAAACCGAAAAAGCTAGCGAAGCTGAAGTTGAAGGATGCCAAAGCCGACTTCACGCAATCCGGCTTCGATCCCGCTCAAGCGATCGACGGTAACGCGGGGGATCAGAAAGGCTGGGCCATCTCGCCCGCCGGTGGCACCGTTCACTGGGCGACCTTCGCAACCGAAGCTCCCGTCGGGCATCCGCAAGGAACGATCCTCACGTTCACGTTGGATCAAGTTCACAACGCGGCGGATCATCGCTTGGCAAGGTTCCGTTTGAGTGCGACGACCGATGCCCAAGTGCAGCTGGGATTGCCCGAACCGCTGTTGGCGATCCAGTCGGTCGCGTCGGAGCAACGCTCCGACGAACAAAAGAAACGATTGCGAGACTACTTTGCCAAGATCGACGCGAAACTGGGTGAACTGAACAAGGCGATCGCGGCGGCCAAGGCTCCCGTTCCCGCCGATCCGGTCGTCGTGTCATTGGACAAACGGATCGCTGCTTTGAAACAGCCGACGCCGGACGATCCAAAGATGCTACAGCTGCGGCTCGATCTGCAACAGAGTCAAGAACAGTTGGCGAACGAGCGTTTGACGGCGACCGAAGATCTGACCTGGGCGCTGATCAACAGTCCGGCGTTTTTATTCAATCGGTAAGCGGCGACCGACGTTATAATGTCGGCTTCGCATCGTCACCAACGCCGTTCAACGCTCGAGGCTTCCGGCCATGTCCCACATCTCACGTTTACTGATCATCGCATTGTTTACTCAGGTCGCGGTTGCGACGACCTGGGGGCAAAACCAATTGATCAGTGTCGAAGGGCAATTCGTCGGCGTGCGCGGCCAATTGATGCAGGTCAAAGGAAGCGACGCTCAAATGTACCTGGTCCTGCTGCCGAAGGAGCCGAACAAGATCCAGTACAGCGGAACCGCGGCAGCCGGTTGGCTCCGGCCAGGCGTCTTCGTTCGATTCAGCGGGATGTTTGACGACCGAGGTGTTGGTCAGGAACCGATCTTGGAAATGGAAGCCTTCACGCCCAACCCGCGACGCCCACCGCGCCCCGATCAACTGGCCGACGTCACGCCGGGAATCTATCCCGCCGAAGCCGGTGGCGGTGGTGGTGCTGCTGCGTTGTTCGGCGGCGAAGCGAAGGTGCAACCCAAGCAGGTTGGCCCCAGCAAATATCGAATCGTCGGCCGTGTCGCGGGGCTCGGCCGAAAAGGCGAACTCGGCGTGATGACCGGTCCGCGTCAGATCGTTCAGGTGCAATTGACCGAAGAGACGCGGATCAAGCTGGAAATGGAGGGCGCTCAATTTGCGATGCCCGGCGATCGCGTCGTCGTCGAAGGCTATGCCAATCCGCCAACGCTGACCAACGTGACGGCCAACTCGGTGCAGATCGAAGCCGCCGAACTGCTGGGCCAAGTCGCAGCGAAACCGGTTCGCAAAACGGCCAAACAGCGACGCGAAGAAGCGGCCGCGAAAAAGGCCGAAGCGGAGAAGCCGGCCGCTGAAATGGAAGCTGGCGAAAACGAAGCGGCCCCCGCGGAAGCGCCTGCCGAAGTGGACGACGCAGAATAACGCTCCCTGTTCGGCCGCGCGAGCAACTTACTGTGGTGTGGGAAACAGCTGCTTGTGCAACTGATACACTCGCCGCAGTTCAGTGATCGGATCGGCGTGGTCGTCGACGCGGATGTCGCGGTAGCGATCGTTCAAACCGGCGTATCCCCAGCCTTCGCGAGCGATGAACAACGCCGCCGATTGCATTCCCCGCTTCTCGCCGCCAGCTGCTTGGCCGGCTTGGAGTGCGTCGATCAATCGCGTCGCCAGTTCGCCTTGCGATTGTTCAAAGCCCGCAGCGATCGCATCGACCACTTCTTCCGAGACCAAGATGTTTCCTTGGACTGCATAGTGTCGACCCGTTTTACCGCCAGCCCACGCCATGCAACCTTCGCCCGTAAACGTGGCCGCGTTGCCGGTGGCATCGACGATCCCGATCTGGCGTCGCCCGCGACCGGGATCGTCGTTCGTCAAGATTTCAATCGCCTCGGCAGCCGTCTTCCCCTCGGCCAACAGCGACAAACCGTCGGGGCCGTACTGAGTGTTCGAAAACGATTGCGTCGCGATCGCACCAACGCCCGCTTTAACCCACGGCACGATCGCGCCGACGGCAGGAATTTTCGACTGCACCGCCCCCCCCAACTCCTGCGTCTGTGGATCGAAGGCGACGATCGAATAAGTCGCCACCGGCGGCACGTTTTCCAACGGCGACTGGGCCGCGACGCTTGTAATCGTCGGCGAGCAGAGAGCGATCAGACAGCAACACAGCGGGAGACAAATTCTCACAGACAGACCTCACTCAAAGACCGATTTTCCAACAGCGGCTACCAGCCTACCTCAACAAAGAAAAGACCGCAGCCCGATGCCAAAACTTCGATCGCGGGCAGAATAGCTTTCTGCTGATTCACTGGATGGACTGCAGAAGTCTTCCAACGGCAATTGGAGACGCCGCTTCAGCTTCAATTACGTGGCTTCGCTTTCGATCGCGAAGACTTCGACGCGTCCAAAATCAGGAAAGCCATCGCCTTTGGGTTTGGGTTTGGAGGGCTGTCCCTGCGTTCCGACGATCACCAAGTGCTTGCCATCGGGGGTGAAAGTCGCTTCGGTGGCGCGGAACCCTAGTTTCAGAATCGCCATGCGATCGCCGGTCTGCATATCGAACAGGGCGACGTTCCAATCGCCGCCACGCAAGCGGCCTCCCATCGCAAACATCTCGCCCGATGGATGAACCGCCAAGGTTTCCATCAGTCCTTCGCCGGCGTCTCCCTCGTGCGTTTGATCGATCATCTTCGGTTCGGCAGCCTGCCAGTCCCACTTCTGCCACAACTGTTTACCATTTCCCGCCATCGGATCACGCATCGGCCCCATCCCCGCCAGCAGCAAGTGCTTGCCGTCGCGGCTGAATTGCATCGCAAAGATCCCGCCCAGATAACAATGACTCTTGATGATGCCCCAACTGGTGAAATCGGACGTCGTCCACTGGGAGACCAATTCGCCATCCGCGATGCGATAGATGCGGACCTCGCCCATCAAATTTCCGGCAGCGACAAATTGATTGTCGGGACTGATCGCAACCGATTGGACCGATGGCACATGAGGCAGGCTGTGGACGATCTGCTTCGATGCGACATCGACCACGCGAATCGAAGGCTCCGATTCTTCCTGCGGTTCGTATTTGTAGCCGCCAGCAAGATACTGACCGGTGACCGATGCGAGGTGCTTTCCATCGGGCGAGGCGGTCATGTCCCAGGACCAGAAGTCGTGCAGCTTGACCGAATCGGTGAGCTTCTGTTCCGCAAGATCAAACCAGCGTGCGGTCCCGTCGTATCCGGCTGAGACGATCGTATCGCCACCGAGCGAGACGACGCTGCTGACATAATTACCGTGAGAGTAGAGCAGCTTGGGTTCGCGCGATTTATCGATCGAGGTCAGGTAGACACCATCCATACACCCCGCCACGAGTCCCACGCCGTCGGGCAACAACGCCATCGACAAGATGCCCATCGGCAGTTTGTGGCGATGCTTTTCTTTGAGTGTGATTGATTTCATGATTGATTCCGTGAGCTAATCCAAGATCGCCGCGCGACATTGCGAATCGCAAATCGCCTTGCCGATGGTGTATGTCAAACCAACAGTTGTTCGATCGGGGCGACCCCGTCTTCAACACGTGAAAATGTCGGCAGGTCGGGAAGGTCGTACTCCTCATGTGGATCGATCCCCAAGGCTGCGAAGATCGTGGCAAACAGTTGCCGGTTGTCGACTGCATCCTCAGCCACCTCATGCCCCAGCGGATCGGTCGCACCATGCACGACGCCGCCACGAATTCCGCCCCCCGCCATCGCCAAGCTCCATGCTTTGGGATAGTGATCGCGTCCGCGAGCTGCGTTCAACCAAGGCGACCGCCCAAACTCTCCCATCGCGATCACCAACGTATCTTCCAACATCCCTCGATCCTCCAGATCGGTCACCAATTGGTACAAGACGTTGTCCAATTCGGGGACCAGCATCTGATGCATCTCGTGCTGGAAGACATGGTTGTCCCAAGGCATGCCGTTGGCGACCATCACAAACGTCGATCCGTTTTCGATCAAGTGCCGCGCCTGCAACGCGTGCTGTGCAAACGCACCGGCTCCGTATCGCTGGCGATCCGCTTCGGGCAAAGAGTTTAGATCGAACAATGGCGCACAACTCATAAGTCCCTTGACCCGATCGAAGGCCGCGTTCAGCGAGCCCGCAGCTTGGCTGCGGCGATCGTTTTCGTATTTCTTGCTGAAGAAACTTCGCAGCGCCTCGCGATCCTGGTGGTCGATGTCCGAGATCGTATCGAGCTTATTCAAATTTGGAATCGAATATTCGCCGCCGGCTCGCACCGGACCATATTGTGCTCCCAACCAACCGGCCCAGTTCCCCGCCTTGAAGCCTTTGAATTCGTTCCCCTCCGGACATGGGTCCAACAGAATGAACTGCGGAACCGGACTGTCCAGATGTCCCAATTGCTCCGCCACCACCGAACCAAGGATCGGACGAACAAACGGCTGCCGCGGCTTATCGCCTCGCGTCAGCACATCGATCCCTTGAAAGTGTTCGCCCGGTTCGGTGCTCATGCTGCGGATCACCGCCAACTTGTCCATGATCCCCGCACACTTTGGCATCAACGAACTGATCTGTACTCCGGGCAGATTGGTCGGGATCGCGCCGAAGGGACCACTGAAAGGAGTCCCCGGCTTGGGATCCCAGGTTTCGAACTGGCTGGGCGCACCACACAGCCACAGAAGAATACACTTCTTGCCCCGGCGTTTCGTTTCATCGGCAAGCGCGGGGACCGAGAACAGGCCGTTGAAGCTGGCGACCGACGCTGCGCTGGCCGCCATCGTCCCCTGCAGGAACAAACGACGATGCAACAAGTGCTCGGGACTACCGCAGGTTTTGTGTGTATGTTTCATCGGAAGCTGCCTCAATGATTGAATTGAAATTCGGCGCTATTGATCATCGACCACAACACCTGTTGTAGGGCGGCGGGAAGGTCATCGTTCCTCGCCTCCAGATAGTCGACGACGGCCTCGGTTTCGTCGCTGTCGGGAGCCCGCAGAAAAACACTCTGAAACAAACGCTCGGCCCGTTGGCGATGCGATTCACTGCCGTTCAGCTCCGCCAGCAACCCCGCCTTGTCGCAACTGCTTCGCAGATAGTTATCCAGTCCGGGACCATTGGTCAGAAACAACGTGTCGTCGACGCCAACAACGGTTTCGTCCGGCAGGACGTCGGAGATCTGTTGGCGGAACTGTTTGATCAACTCCGCGTCGTTGGTGAACTTCCCCTCAGCGATCAACTGGATCGACCGGGCGAGCTGTTCTCCGGTAAGTCGCCGCTCGAGGTACCAGGCGAAACTTGCGGGATCGTCGACTCCCATGGGTTTCCGCGAATCGAGTTGATAGGCATCGCTGAGCGCAAGGCTGCGAACCAGGCTGCGAATGTCGTAGTTGCTTTCGGCAAATTCGGTCGCCAACCAGTCGAGCAATTCGGGATGACTGGGAGGATGCACGCTGTCCATCTCGTCAAACGGATGGACGATGCCACGTCCCAACATGATCGCCCACAATCGATTGACCATCGACCGCGCCAGCAGCGGGTGATCGCGCAACACGTCTTCGACAAATCGCTGGCGCCGCGAAAATTTGGGGATCCGATTGGCGGGTTCCGCGCTTGTCGCAACGTACAAATCGTCGGCGTCTTCCTGCTTGGCGTCTCCCGCCGGGCGTGGCTCTTCAACCGTCGAAGCTCCGAGAAAGGTCAACAGGTTGGGAGTGCTGTCCCCTTCGAGGTTGGCGAAGTCGGAGAAACCACCGATGGCCGATTCGGCAACGCGCAGCCCTTCCTTCGTCTTGGCATTTTTGCTGCGGTTAAAAAATGCGACCAATCCCCAGTAGTGCGCCTGCTCGATTTCGTTGACGACCATGTGATCGTGACATTGGGCGCATTCGATCCGGATCCCGAAGAAGGCGGGAGCGACCGCTTCGGCAATCGCTTGATGCTGGTCGTTGCGTTCATACAGAAACCACACAGCTCCCCGCTTCGCTTTGTCTTCGGGGCGGGCCAACAGCACTTCCGCAGCGACTTCGTCCCAGGGACGGTTGTTGCGAAAGACATCCTCCAGATACTTCCGCCAGCCCGAATTAGCCCGCTGTTTGTATTTGCCTTCGTTGGTCCGCCCCATCAACAGCGCATCGAACAGATCGGCGAAGTGCTGCGGATAATCTTCGCTCGCCAACAACCGATCGACCAACGCAGCCCGCTTGTCCGTCTGGGTGTCGTTCGCAAACGCATCGGATTCTTCGATCGTGGGAACGCGACCAGCCAAGTCCAGATAGACGCGGCGGACGAACTGGCGATCATCACAACGCGCGGCAGGTTGCACGCCACGCTCTTCCCAAGCTTGGGACACGAAGTCGTTGATTTTCGCAACGGGGAACAGGTCGCCGGAGCCCTCCGAGGGTTGATCGGCACGACTCGCGTGCATCATCAACACGCTGGACGCGAGGAACATACCTAACAAATAGCGGCAGGAAGTTAACATGCGGGAAGCTATCGGCGGGGAGGGATTTGGGAGATGACGGCTCGCCCCCCATTCTAACCAACCCAGCCCACTACGGTCCATTCCAGAACCTTTCACCAGCCGGTTTGCAGTGGTCGCTCCCCATAGCAGGCCACGCCGGCGATTCATGAGCGGATCCGAACAAGCCTTTTATCTGCTACCGCAGCAGGTCATTCGCATTGATTGATTCCAGATCCAACACTGTTCCGCTCTCTTCGCCACCCTGCCAGCCCTCATGTTCTCGTGAGCGATGATCCTTTAGGCTGATTGAACGGCGACACACCTGCGTCAACACATACCTACACGCCCCGAGGAGCTATCGATGCGCCGGATGCCTTTTCACATGCGACTCATGTCGATCGCCTTGCTCGCGATGGCGGGCTGTTCTCCTAAAAAGGTGCCAGTCGAAGAGATCTCCGGCCGCGTCGATCTAGACGATACCGCCGCCGCGCCGATCGTCGTATCGGAAGCGGATTGGAACAGCTGGCGCGGCCCCAGCGGTAACGGGATCGCCGCCGATCAAGAGGTGCCGATCCGGTGGAGCGAAACCGAAAACGTGATCTGGAAGGCAAAGGTTCCAGGCCGCGGCCATGCCTCTCCCACGGTCGTTGGCGACCAGGTTTTCTTTACTTCCGCCGACGAACGGGCGGAGACTCAGTTTGTTGTCGCGTTGGATCGATCCAGCGGCCAGCAACGTTGGCAGACGCAAGTCAATCAAGGTGGTTTCGCACGCGAGGTCCATGCCAAGGGGACGCAAGCCAACAGCACGCTGGCGTGTGATGGGGAACATGTATTTGCAGCGTTCTTGCACCACGATGCGATCCACGTGACCGCACTTTCCATCGACGGCGAGAGCGCGTGGCAGACGACGGTCGGCGCCTTCAACTCAAAATTCGGATACGCACCGTCGCCATTGATCTACAAGACCTCGGTGATCATCGCCGCCGATAACCGCGGCGGAGGCTACATCGCGGCGTTGGATCGATCGACGGGCGAACCGATCTGGCGGAAACGCCGCGGCGCCGTCTCGACCTACTCTTCGCCGATCGTTGGTCATGTCGATGGCAAGGATCAATTGCTGATCACCGGCGGCGATGCCGTGACCAGCTACGACCCGGCCACCGGCGAAGAAAACTGGTTGGTCCCCGGAACCAGCGAAGCGACTTGCGGCACGGTGGTCTGGGACGCAAATCATGTCTACGCCAGCGGCGGCTATCCCGATGCGCACACGCTGTGCATCCACGTCGATGGAGATGCGACCGAAGTCTGGAGCAACCGAACCAAGCTTTACGAACCTTCGATGCTGGTCAGCGATGGCTTCTTGTACGCCGTCAGCGATCAAGGGATCGGGTTTTGCTGGGACGCTGAAACGGGAGCTCAGATGTGGAAGAAGCGACTGGGAGGCAATTTCAGCAGCGCCCTTGTGCTCGCCGGCGACAAATTGTTTGCCACCGCCGACGACGGAACCTGCACCGTTTTTGCAGCCGACAATTCGGACTATATCGAACTCGCCAGGAATCGACTGGGCACCGACGCCTACGCAACACCCACGATCTGCGGCGGTCGGATCTACTTCCGCGTCGGCCAAGGCGACGGTCCCCAGCGACAAGAAATGCTCTACTGCATCGGCGAGCCCCACGAAAATTGAATGCGTCCGCCGCGCTGGAGTCGAGGCTTCAGCCGAATTGAATGCGGACTCACACGGTTTCGGCTGAAGCCTCAGCTCCAGCCGGTGTAGAATGGGAGCCAGTTTGAAAATCCCGCCTCTCTCCTTTCGGAGCCCACCTGATGAAGTTCGCCTCGTTCTGGAATCGTACCGCCTGCTGCGCCTTACTCTCGCTCCCCTGCCACTGGGCTGCTGCACAACAATCAAACACAGACACCCCGAAGTCGGAGCCACCGGTTGCGGAGGAGGCCACGGAAACGTCGCCGACTCGATTGCCACAGACCGAGATCTTGGCCTACCGCGCGGCCGATGGAGCGATTCAAACCGCTCAGTCGCCCGCCGATTGGGAAGCTCGCCGACGCGAGGTGCTTGCCGGGATGGAAGCGATCATGGGGGCGATGCCAGGCGAAGAGAAGCGGGTGCCGTTGGACGTCCGCATCGATTCGGAAGAGGATTGCGGTAGCTATGTTCGCCGTTTGATCACGTATCAATCCGAACCGGGCAGTCGCGTGCCGGCTTACCTTTCGATTCCCAAGACGCTGCTGGCCGACGACGCCAAGCCAGCCGCCGCGGTTCTCTGTTTGCATCCGACCGACAATTCGGTTGGGCACAAAGTTGTGGTGGGCCTGGGTGGCAAAGCGAATCGACAATACGCCGCCGAATTGGCCGAGCGCGGCTTCGTCACGTTGGCTCCCAGCTATCCGTTGCTGGCCAATTATCAACCCGATCTCGAAGCGTTGGGGTGGACCAGTGGGACGCTGAAGGCGATTTGGGACAACATGCGTGGGATCGATCTGCTGCAGTCGCTGCCCTACGTTCGCAAGGAATCGATTGGTGCGATCGGCCATTCGCTGGGAGGCCACAACGCGGTCTACACCGCTGTTTTTGATCCTCGCATCGGGGCGATCGTCTCCAGCTGTGGACTCGATTCTTTTCTCGACTACTACGGCAGCGTGCCGTCCGTCTGGCAGTTGGGAAGCGGATGGACTTCGACGCGTTACATGCCGCGGCTGGCTGAATATCGTGGCCGACTGGAAGAGATCCCGTTCGATTTTCATGAGCTGATCGCCGCCTTGGCTCCACGTCCGATGCTGATCGTCGCTCCGCTGCACGACAGTAATTTCCAGCACGACAGCGTCGACCGAGTCGCCGCCACGGCAAAGAAGGTTTATCAACTGCACGACGCCGCGGATCGCTTGCAGGTCGAACACCCCGATTGCGACCACGACTTCCCCGAAGCGATGCGATTGAAAGCGTACAAGTTGTTCACCGATACGCTTTGAGTATCGCCGATGTCACATCGGGACGATCGATCGTCCCGAATGTTTTCCAGCCAGCATGCTGTCGACAGCAGCTGGCAGGTCGTCGAGCGAGATCTCGTTGGCCAGATCTTCCAGTCCGGCCGGCTTCCAATCGCTGGCCAACCGGTTCCAGATTTCCAATCGCTGAGGCATCGGACACATCGCCGAATCGATTCCCGCCAGCGTGATCCCTCGCAACAGGAAGGGATAAACCGTGGTCTGTAGCTCATGTCCGCCAGCCAATCCGCAGGCGGCGATGCAGCCGCGGTAGGCAGTTGTTCGCAACAGCGTTTCGAGGGTCGGTCCGCCGACGGTATCGACGCCGCCGGCATAGCGAGCACTCAACAGCGGACGTTTCGATTCGTCGATGAAGTCGTTGCGATCGATCACTTCCGCAGCGCCCCATCGTTTCAGTCGAGAGTGCTGGTCGGGTTTCCCGGAGACCGCGACGACGTCGTAGCCCAACCGCGACAAGATCTGGATCGCGATACTGGCAACGCCTCCGCTGGCTCCGGTCACGACAACCTTTCCCGAATCGGGTTCCACACCGTGATGCTGCAGCGATTGCACGCACTGGGCTGCGGTAAATCCAGCGGTCCCCAAGATGATCGCTTCGCGCGGCGTGAGCCCTTGCGGCAGCGGGACGATCCACGATGCAGGTACACGAATCTGTTGTGACCAGCCGCCGTGACGACTTGTCCCCAATTCGTGGCCTGTGACGATCACGGTTTGACCGGTGGCAAATTGCGGATCGTCGCTGTCGATCACTTCGCCAATGACATCGATCCCGGGAACGTGCGGGAAATGGCGGACGATGCCAGGATGGCCCGTCGCCGCCAACGCGTCTTTGTAGTTGAGCGATGTCCAACGGACGGCGACGCGAACGCTCGGCGATTCAACGCTTGGCAAGTCGGCGACCGAGCGGTCGATGATCGATTGCTGGACGTCTCCCGCAGCGTCTTTTTCAACCCAGAAGCAACGGTAGGTGTCGGCCACGGGAATTCCTCCGAGAGTCGAGGCGGTTTGAGAGGTGGTACCAAAATAAAAGGCGAGCCAGCAGAGTGGCTCGCCTTGTTGGATTTTAGCATTTTAGATCGAGCCGACGAAGTGGCTCCACCTAGTGACACGCTAGCTCAAGTATTCTTGTTTCTTGACGATTCCTGGCAGCGGGATGGGGTAGCGGCCATCGTCGCCCGCTTGCAATGGCGCCGGCGAATCGAGCGTTAGCTTGTCGATGCCGGGGGCGAATTCATGTTTGTGAGCCATCATCTGGTCAAGCGTGATCTCCTGACCGGTGTGCGCCGCCATGCGTCCCATCGAAGTCACGATGCTCGCCATCGCACCACGATCGACTTCGTTGTATTCGCTGTCTTCGCGAATCGCGGCGATCAGATCGTCCCATTCCAATTGATAAGGATTTGGTTCGGGCTGACCAAATTCCCAAGCCAAGTTGGCTTTATCAGCGACCTGCCCGCGATAGATCCGCGACTTGGCCGGCGTGTGCGAGGCTGTCGAGATCACCGCCATGCCTTTGGAACCATGGGCGTAACTGGCGAACTCGCTACGGCAGCCCGGCATCGTCCGTCCGCCGATATACATCTTCGTTCCGTCGGCGAAGGTGTATTCCATCGCGTAGCTGTCGAAGTTCTGATCGACATCGTCGCCGCGATAGTGGCGGCCGCCCGAAGCGTGAACCTTGACGGGCCAATCGTTCTTCATCCAACAGGTTTCATCGATGTTGTGGATCAAGAAATCGCTGACCGCACCGCCGGAGAGCCATAAGAAGCCGTGGAAGTTGGCGATCTGATACATCAGTTCGCTGGTCCCCTCGGGCTTCGGCCCACACGCCGCGGTCCCCGTGGGTCCCGCCATGCGGTAAGCCCGCAACATGTTGATCTCACCGATCTCGCCACCCTGAATCCGTTCGAACAGTTCCTGCCGCGCCTTGCAGTGACGGCACATCAATCCGACGGCGACCTTCAGATTCTTTTCCTTCGCCTTCTTGTTCAGCTCCATGATACGCACCGTCGTCGGGCCATCGACGGTGACCGGTTTTTCCATGAAGACGTTCAGCCCCTTTTCGATGGCATAGCTGAAGTGAACCCAGCGGAATGCTGGCGGCGTTGCCAGGATCACGACGTCGCCCGGACGCAGCACATCCATCGCTTTTTTGTAAGCATCGAAGTCGACGAACTGCCGCTCTTCGGGCACGTCGACTTTGCCTTCTTGATCCTTAAACGCGTTGGAGAGGTTCTTCTGGCTGCGTTCCAGATTCTTGGGGAAGACATCGGCCATCGCTACCAATTTGATCGGACCGTTATCGACCGACAACGCGTTGACGGCCGCTCCCGTTCCCCGGCCGCCACAACCTACAAGGGCCACCTGAATCGTGTTGTCTTCAGCCGCGTGGACCTGCGGCGCCGTGGTGGCTGCGAAGGTGGCCGCTGCAGCAACCGTTCCCGTCGCTTTGATGAAACCGCGGCGGGAATCTTGGCTCTCGGGCGTCTTGGACTGGTTCGACATCATGGACTCATTTGGGCTTGGGATTGAGAGACGGGAATGAAAACGGTTATTCGCCTTCGGCGGGATCGAGCTGTTCGGGTTGCGTGTTCTCCCACAACTCGGCACGCTCCTTTTCGGAAGGGACCGTCAAAGGGCGAACGATGCGAAATCCGACGCTCAACGCATCGGTATGATACCAGATACTTTGGGGCAATTGGGGATCCTGCTCCTTCCACTCCTCGCTACTGGCGATCCTAGCCCCGCTGCGCAGAAGTTCGGGATCGTTATCCCAGCCGCCGCCACGGACGACGCGGGGGAACAAAACCTTGGGAATCGCCAGCGGATTAAGCTTGGCGGATGTCTTGTAAAAGTCGGGCAGGTACTGATCCAAGACCCACTCCGAGACATTGCCGTGCATGTCGTAGAGCCCCCACGGATTCGGGTTCTTCTGGCCCACCGGTTCGTATTGGTCGTTGGTGTTTTCGCCATACCAAGCGTAGTCGTCGAGCATTTCAGGGTCGTCGCCAAACGAGTAAGCGGTGTTGGTTCCCGCGCGGCAAGCGTATTCCCATTCCGCTTCGGTCGGCAAACGGTAATAGCGTCCGGTCTTCGCCGACAGCCACTGGCAATAGGTCCGCGCTGCGTGCTGTGTCATGCAGATCGCCGGATGGCGACCGCTGCCCATCCCAAAGGTCATGTCGGTGTAGGGTTCGGTCGGACGCGTGAAGCCGTCGACGACCGCGTCGCGCGGCGTTTCCTTCGACTTCAAAAGGCGGCGACGGATCGTATCGAGTTCGTCGCCCCAGATCTCGTACTGCTCCCACGTGATCTCATACTTGCCCATCCAAAAGGGAGAGACTTCCACTTGATGCAGCGGACCTTCCGAGTCATCGCGGCCCTGTTCGGTGTCGGGAGTTCCCATCGTGAAGACGCCGCCAGGAATCGGTAGCATTTCGATCGTCGCGTCGGTGTGTTCGATCACCTCTTCGTACGGCTTCATCTCCGCCGCCGAATTCGCTTTGCTTTCGGGAAGGTCTAGCGGAGGAACTGGATCGGCAGCGGTGGCTCCTGCAGCGAGGAACGAACAGCAGATCAAAGAACCGAAAAGGCGTTGGATTTTCATAACAGGATGGAGTACGGGAAGGGGAGATTGAGTTTGTTGCGGTTGGTCGCCTTTCGCTCCGCGAAAGCGCGTCTGTTGTGCGCACTTTCGCGGAGCGAAAGGCGACCATCAGACAGAAGCGAATGGTTTGTTAAGCCAACGCTTTGCGAACGGCAGCTTTCATCTTGCGGAGACCGGTCGTGGCGACTTCCGACGCGGGTTGTTTCCAGTAGTCGCGATTGAACAGCTCCAGCGAGAAATAGCCTCGGAAGCCGTTGCGATGCAGCAGCGAGATGATATCGTCCAACGGAGCAATCCCGTCGCCGGGATAGACGCGGTCGGCATCGCCGATCGTTTCCCAAGGTGGATTGGCCGGGTAGTCGTTCATGTGGAACGCGGGCATCCGCGAGGCTTCGATCATCGCCAGGCCGGCAAAGTCGGAGCCACCTTTGTAAATATGGTAGACGTCGGGCAGGACACAGGCGTCGGGATGGCCGGCTTCGGTGGCAACGTATGCCAGTTCGCCCAAGCGATTGAGCGTCTTGGAGAAGCCCCACAATTCCAACTCGGGCGTCACGCCAACTTCCGCGCCAACGTTCAACAGATCCGCGTAACGCTTGGCGATCACGGGCAGCGCCGGACCGGCCTCTTTGGTTGCACCGACCGGCGGCGCGGCGATCCGCTTGCCGCCGATCGACTTCAGCAGTTCCATGTCGGATCGGGCTTGTTCCAATCCCTTTTGGCGTTGGGCATCGTCATCGACGATCCACTGGGCAAAACCGATCGCACTCTCGACAGTGATCCCGGAGTCTTCGATACGCTTTCGCAGATCGGGCAGACTTCCACCGGCCTCTTTGTAGGCAACCAGATCGCGAACCCAAGGTTCGATCGCGTCGTAACCGCTCGATGCCGCCAGGTCGACTTGTTCGGTGATCGTCAGTTCTTGGCCGCGAACGGTGCTAGTGTTCAAGCAGAACCGGATCCCGCCAAATTCATCCGATGCCGCGGTGTCGGCAGCCTTGGCGGGGGCTGTTGGCAGGCCCGAACCAACCAACGTGGTAGCGGCCGCAATCGAGAGAATGCTGCGGCGATTCATGGAAGCGTCTGTCATCTAGAAGGCTCGAGTCTCGGGAGGTGGAGAGGCGGGATCATCGGAGCTTCGATTATAAACTGGTACCCCGCAATGTGCTTCGCTGTTGCACAATTTTCCCGAAACCTAGCCCAGCTGGCGGATCGCGGACCATTGCCGCAACAACGGATCCGCAGGTCGATTCGCCGCGATGGAGCCGATTTGCCTACTTCGCCTCGACAGCCGCGTGCTGCTGGATGAACTGGACGACCTGATCGACCGCGGGATGCGGGAAGTGGTGTCCGCTGGATTTTTCGGTTCCCATCGGGACCGAGATGACTTCCATGTCGTGGCCTGCCGCTTGCAGACGTTCACGCAAAAGATAGGTGTTCTCCTTGGGCGGAACGACGCGATCGTTCTCCGAGACGATGTGCAGCAGTGGAATTTTGGCGGCTGCAATTTTCTTCGCGTGATCGATTGGATTGCCTTTGAATGCGGCAGCCTGTTTCTCGTCGAATCCATATTGCGCCAGGCAACTCTGCCACGTCGCGGCCGAACCGACGCCCTCTCCCATTCCGCCGGGCCAGCTTTTGAAATCGCAAACCGGCGTGTCGCAGTAGATACAAGCGACGCGATCGAGATTAACGGCGGCCCAGTTGTAGGCGAACAACCCGCCGCGGCTGACCGCTTCGAGAGCCACTCGCTTTGCCAAGCCACGCTTCTCGGTCATTTGACGATAGAACTGATTTCCAATCTCGATCGCCTTGGGACTGCCAAACATTCCCGCCACGTCGACGTAGCCGATATGGAATCCTTTGGCCACCAATTGAATGTCGGCTTCAGCGTGGTAGCCGGGGAAGCGTGCCCGCCAAACCCAAGGGTTGCCGGGCGCAGCCTGCTTGGGAACGACGACGTACGCATTGCGCTCGGCGACTTGGAAATGGAGTTGGTCGTATCCGTTCCACTTCGTCTTGCGTTCCGCTGGTGCAGCGGTCTGCGTCTGCGCGACGCAGGGCCGCAATGATAGGAGAGATACGGCAACGCACGTCAACGCGGCGAAAAGGGAGATGCGATTCATGGTGTTTTTCAAGTTATCGGGGGCAGAAAAGATCAGTCGATCACGCGACGCATCAGGCCTTGGTAAGCGTCGATCCGGCGATCGCGCAGGAAGGGCCAATGCGTGCGGACCACATCGATCATATTCAAATCGCAGTCGGCCGTAATAATTTCTGGTTCTTCGTGGCTCCCTTGCGTGATGACTTTGCCATTGGGATTGGCGATGAACGAACCGCCCCAGAACTGCAGGCGGCCTTCGACGCCGACGCGGTTGGGAGCTCCCAACCACAAACCGTTGGCGATCGCATGGGATCGCATCATCGTTTGCCACGATTCGTATTGCGTCGTGCCGTACTCTTCTTTTTCCTCGTCGATCCATCCGATCGCGGTCGGGTAAAGCAGGATCTCCGCACCGGCAAGGGCCATCAATCGCGCGGCCTCGGGGAACCATTGATCCCAGCAAACGGCAACGCCCAGCTTCGCAAAGCGGGTTTCGATCACCTTGAATCCCAAATCGCCGGGGGTGAAGTAGAACTTCTCGTAATACAACGGATCGTCGGGGATGTGCATCTTGCGATAAACACCCGCTGTCGAACCATCGGCATCGAGGACGACGGCGGTGTTGTGGTAGACGCCGGCGGTTCGTTTCTCGAACAGCGAGACGACGATCACGACGCCCAGTTCGGCGGCCAACTCGCTTATCCGTTCAGTCGTCGGCCCGGGGATCGTTTCCGCCCAATCGAACTGGCAATGGTCTTCGGTTTGGCAGGGGTAGGGGCCGTTGAACAGTTCCTGCAAGCAAATCACTTGTCCACCGTCAGCCGCGGCTTGGCGGATCTGCGAGACGGCCCGCTCGACGTTCTCGGCTTTGGAGTCGGTGCAGGACATTTGCACCAACGACAGCGTTACTACTGAATTTGCCACGTAATATTTCCTTTGCCAATCCCGCGGCGAACGCGCGGGGTCTCACTAGAACTTCACAGAACACAGGCCGAATCCACGGACGTTGAATTCTACAATCATTTGGTCTTATGGCTACGCTCGACACGCCGATATCGCAGGCGCGACTTACCGCGATCGAGCTCTCTCACAGCTTCAAGCTGAAGGTGACCAACCGCAGACGAAGTCGCATCCCATCCGAGGTATTGTCGAAAGTTGTGTTCTTGAGTGAATGAAAAAGGTGGCGCATCCTGTTGGAACTATCACCCTCCAACGGCCCGACGTGGGCAAAGGAATACGCCATGAATCAGACTAAAACAGATCGAACCGACGTGCCAGTGGACAACCAGATCGATCCCGAAGTGGTTTCCTTCCGGGCTCAGTTCGACCAGCGAAGTCCACTCGACGAAATTGTCCGCGAAGGAGCCAGGCGAATGCTGCAATCTGCGATCGACGCTGAAGTCGAAGCGTTCATCGGCATGCATTCCAGTCGAACCGACGAGCGAGGCAGACGACTCGTCGTCAAAAACGGAAGCTTGCCGGAGCGGGACATCCTCACCGGTGCTGGATCCATTCCCATCACCCAGGGGCGAGTTCGTGACAATGACCCCGATCGCAACCGACGGGTCACGTTTTCGCCCAGCGTGTTGCCAAGCTACCTGCGAAAGACCAAGGCCATCGAAGAATTGATTCCTTGGCTGTACCTCAAAGGGATCTCGACCGGTGATTTCGCGGAAGCCCTTCAGTCGCTTGTGGGCGCGCGTGCCGCAGGGCTGAGTCCCAACGTCGTCTGTCGGCTCAAGGAACAGTGGTGTAGCGAGTACGACGATTGGAGCAAGCGTGATTTATCCGACAAGCAATACGTTTACGTCTGGGCTGATGGAATTCACGCGAAGGTCCGTCTGGAAGACGATGCCAACAAAAAGCAGTGCTTGCTGGTGCTAATGGGAGCAACGCCCGATGGCAAAAAGGAACTGATCGCCGTCCTCGATGGCTACCGTGAAAGCGAACAAAGCTGGAGTGAACTGCTCATCGATCTCAAGCAACGAGGCCTGAAGATGGCTCCGAAGATCGCCATCGGTGACGGTGCGTTAGGCTTCTGGGCGGCGATTCGGAAAGTGTTTCCCGAGACCCGCGAACAGCGCTGTTGGGTCCATAAGACGGCCAACGTTTTGAACAAGATGCCCAAGAGCGTGCAGCCCAAGGCGAAGGGAGACCTGCACGAAATCTGGCAAGCCGAGACGAAGGACGACGCGAACAAAGCGTTCGATCACTTCCTTGAAAAATACGGTGCGAAATACGCTCCTGCATGCGCGTGCTTAAAGAAGGACCGTGACGTGCTGCTGGCATTCTACGATTTCCCGGCGGAGCACTGGAGTCACCTCCGAACGACCAACCCGATCGAGTCCACGTTCGCGACGATCCGGCTTCGCCATCGAAAGACCAAAGGAAGTGGAACCCGGCGAGCAAGCTTGGCGATGATGTTCAAGCTCGCCCAATCAGCATCCAAGAAATGGAGACGCCTGAACTGCCACGAAAAGATCACTCTCGTCACCGAAGGGCGTTCCTTCAAAGACGGAATCATGCAGGATGAGATCGCCGCTTAATTCAATTTCTCAAAACACAACAATTGACAATTACTCATCCCATCCTCGATCCCTCTCATGCAAGTTGAGCGAATCGATCAGCCGTCGAAGGGCTCCGAATTTGAGTAGTGATCCGAAGACGCTTACGCCAGCCCCACGCCCTGCTCGGTCGCCCAGTATCCGCCGCGTTGGTGATCGAACAGCGGCAGCGTTCCGCGAATCGACGCATCGAAGCGGCCGCGATCAAAGACTCGGCGACCGCCGACCCAGGTCGTCACAGGCCAGCCGGTTAAGGTCTCGCCGTCCCATGGGGACCAACGACACTTCGTTTGCTGTTCTTCATTGCGGATCGTTTTCTGTTGTTCCAGATCAACCAACACCAGATCGGCATCATAGCCATCGGCGATCCGCCCCTTGCCGACGATTCCCCAAACGCGAGCCGGGGCATCACACATCCAATGGACCAGCTGCTGCAGATCGCACTTCCCTTGAGCGACTTGGTTCAGCAGAAGGGGGAGGCTGTTTTCGACCGCTGGAAGACCGGAGGGACTCTTCGGATAAGGCTGTTGTTTTTCGGCGAGCGTATGAGGCGCGTGGTCGGTCGCGATGACTTGGATCTCGCCGTCCAATAGCGCCTGCCACAGTTGGCGATTGTCGTCGGCCGATTTGATCGACGGGTTCATTTGAATCAGCGAACCGAGCCGGGCGTAATCGTCGACGTTGAAGAACAGGTGATGCGGACAAACCTCTGCCGTAACATAAGGTCGTGCCGGAGTGATCAGTTCCAATTCCGCAGCTGTCGAAACATGCAGGACATGAAAGCGGTGCTGATGCCGGACCGACAGATCGACAGCGCGGCGCGTGGCGATGTAAGCCGCTTCAGGAGACCGAATCCGCGAATGGTTCGTGATGTCGTCGCTGCCGGCGTATCGCTCGGCATTCGCGCGGACCGTCGTCTCATCCTCGCAGTGGGCGCAGATCGGCATCTCGGTTTCGGCAAAGATCTGTTCCAACACCGCCTGTTCATCGACCAGCATGTTGCCGGTGCTGCTGCCGATGAAGATCTTGATACCCGGCGTCTCGCCGCTGGGTTTCAATTCGTCGAGATTGCTGGTCGTGGCCCCCATGTAGAAGCCGTAGTTGACGGCGGAGTGGGTGGCGCCGAGAGCGTTCTTTTCGCGCAACCGCTCGCGCGTCGTCGTCGTCGGATTCGTGTTGGGCATCTCGAGGAACGTGGTCACGCCGCCGGCGGCGCAAGCGCGGCTGGCGTGGGCGAGGTCTTCTTTATGTTCCAGGCCGGGCTGGCGGAAGTGAACCTGATCGTCGATCGCTCCGGGCAGCAGATGCAGTCCGCTGGCGTCGATCGTTTCATCGGCGACCGTGGCGGGACTGGGATCGACCACGATTCGACCGTCGTCGATCAGCACCGATACCTTGCCGATTTGATCGGGGAATACGACCGTTGCGTTTTTGATCAGGGTTTTCATCGGTGTGGCTGCGCTTTCGTTTCGTGGGTTTGCCTGTTGCTATCACAAGTTTGTGGATCAAACCAACGATCAATGCAAGCCCCAGGGAGACGTGCGGAACTTGAACCAATTTTTCAATTCGATCGAGCTTTCCTCGAAATAGTTTTCCTGCCACAATCCGCCCGACCAATGGATCCCGCAACTGCTTTTCTGTCGGACAAGGAATGTGTTGACAATCGGTTGCGGGGCTTGTCTTGCGGAAAGGAATCCTGATGACAACTCTACTGGCCGCTGCGTTTGGCATTCATGCTTTTGCGATCCCCGTGTTCGGGATCGCGGTTTTGATCGCTAGCAAGCTATCTCTCGCCGACAAACGATTTGCGGAAAGCCTGTTCATGGCGGCGTTGACGCTTGTCACGCTTGTTACCCTGCGAACTGTCGCAAACAACGACCCCGCCTGGCTGACTCACACGTTGACCCTGGCGGTGATGATTCTCGGTGCCGTCTGGCTCCCATCGATGAACGATATCCAAGCAGCAAAAAAGAGCTAGCGTCTGCGAGTGTATTGATATTGATGAGCTGAAGAGGTCAACTCATCTCGCGGCGGCGATGCTTGAAAGATTCAGCCGTCGGGCATGCTCACGCGCCGAATGCTGACTGCAGATCCGCTGGCCTTGCAAAAGAGCGGCTTGGTTGCGAATCCTTTCGCAAACGCGGAGACCGCAGTTTCGGATTAGACATAATAAGGGTCGGTCTCGCGAAGAGGTCGAATCGCCGCATTGATCGACAATCCGCTGAGCGTAAGCCCAAGTACAATAAGTAGAATTCCTGACATCGAAAGCTCCTTTGAAGTGGCGTTGTGCACTCCAAAGTGAATGCACAGGCCGTGCCTGTTCCTCTCTCCGCTGCCGCCAGATCGTCATAAGTCATTGCGATACAGCATCTTGCAGCACACAGCCCCTTCGCGACCTGTCGCTTTCCAACGCTCGCGAGCGCCGTCATTCCGATGACACATTCTCAATACTGCGTTTTGAACGAGACGCTTTCTAACGAGTGGCGCACATGCTGAGCGGATAAGACACCGACATCACCCCCGCAAGATTGCAATCACCCCCCAGATCAATTACGCTCTAATAGGGTTATTCCCACTGGCCCCTGGAACGCCAAAGCAGTAGTTTTTCGATGGCTACCCTGTTCAGCCCAACCGCAATTTTGTTTACCTGCAGCGAGAGAGACATCTAGTGCCCTCCATCCGATATGCCAATCGGACGTTTTCATGCGATGCAGGCGACAACCTACGCAAAGTACTGCTTCGCTCGAAGGCCCCGGTTTACAATGGCATCGCGCGAATTGTAAATTGCCGTGGCAATGGCATCTGCGGCATGTGCACAGTTCGGCTGCGAGGCAGCGTCTCGTGGCCCTCCACCTATGAGACTGCACTCCTGCGACTGATCCCTGGAGCCGATACGCTTGGCTTGCGTCTCGCTTGTCTTTGCACCGTTCATGGCGATGTGGCGGTCGAAAAATTCGGCGGAACCTGGGGAACCGATTGCGGCAACCAACGCCATTTTGGCCGCAAAGCGACATCGGGCGATCTCCCGAACCAGCAGCACTAACACTCAACAACCACGATGAATTCTCGCTCCACTTTCGATTACATCATCGTTGGAGCGGGAAGTGCCGGATGCGTCCTGGCAGCTCGATTAGCAGCGGACGCTTCCGCTCGTGTTCTATTGATCGAAGCGGGCGGCGATCACCGCAAACGCCCCGATGTGCAAAGGCCCGCCGAATATTTGCGGCTGCAAGAAACGTCGTTGAATTGGAACTATACGACCACCGCGGCAGCGGGACTTTCTGGCCGTAAGATGATCTGCCCACGCGGACGGATGCTGGGCGGTTCCAGCGGCATCAATGCGATGATCTATCACGAGGGCGAGCCCGACGATTTCGCTAGCTGGCAGCAAGCCGCAGGCGATCGATGGAACGGCTCGGCGATCGAAAACACGATGCAGCGCCTGCGTGCGGAACTGGAAGCCACAGGCTCGGTCGAATCCCCCACCGAGATCAGCCCCGGCTGCCGAGCATTCCTCGACGCGGCAAATTCAGCTTGTGCGGAGAACCAGCTCCACGGCACGGCTGAAATCTACAACCGCACGACTCACCGGGGCGCACGCCAAACCGCGATGCAGGCCTTTCTTGGCGACAGCCCGCCAGCCAACTTGACGATCCGCAGCGACACGACGGTCCAACGGATACAGATCCAAGACCAGCAAGCAACGGGAGTGATCGTTGGCGACGGGGCTGATGGCGAAGCGATCACCGCATCGCGCGCAGTGATCCTAGCGGCTGGAGCGATCGTGTCGCCGCAGTTGTTGATGCTTTCGGGCGTTGGACCGCGACAGCAGTTGTCAGAACACGGGATCACGACGCAAGTCGATTCGCCCGCAGTGGGAGAACGGTTAGTCGACCACTTGGCGTTTCCCGTCATCTTTGCAAACAGGGATACCGCCGGGTTCCCAAGCCGCTGGTCGATGCGCGACCTGGCGCGTTGGAACCACCTGCAACGCGGGCCGATCGGATCCAACCTTGCCGAAGTCGGTGGCTTCTTCGATCTGCCGTCCGACAGCGCACTTCCCGCTCCCCTTCGCCATCGGGCGATCCAGTTCCATGTCACGCCGACCCACTATCTCCGATATCCAGCCGACGATTCGCCACCGGCGATCACGTTAGCGGTGACCGGATCGCAGCCACTGAGTCGAGGCCGCGTAACGTTGCGTTCTTCTCAGATCGGTGACTCGCCGAACATCGATCCCGGATATCTGACGGCAGCGGAGGACCTGCAGGTCATCGTCGAAGGGGTGGCCATGGCGCGACAAATCGCCCGCCAATCTCCCTTGGCAAATCGGATCGATCGCGAGCTGCTGCCGGGAGAAAAACGGAGCACTCCAGAACAACTGGAGCGGTCGATTCGAAAGTTTTCGATGACGATGTACCATCCCGCAGGCAGTTGTTCGATGGGGACCAACCCTGCCAGCAGCGTCGTCGATCCGCAGTTGCAAGTCCACGGAGTCGAGAATCTTTACATTGCCGACGCC
This sequence comes from Rosistilla oblonga, assembly GCF_007751715.1. NCBI lineage: Bacteria > Pseudomonadati > Planctomycetota > Planctomycetia > Pirellulales > Pirellulaceae > Rosistilla > Rosistilla oblonga. The sequence continues at coordinate 6,095,207 of NZ_CP036292.1, forward strand.
TCCGTTTTCCCAACCCTTCCCCGTGCGAACCCGCAGGCAACGGTGATGATGGTCGCCTGGCGAGCTGCAGAGTCGATCGCCAAACGCAGCGCATCGTGACCTCCCCGCCCCTACGACCGGCGAAGCCATAACCGCAGCCAGCGCAGGCTGTGATCGCAAACGCGACGTGTTATAACGGAAAGCGTGGCGCGGCCATGCGGGGCTGTCAGATAGCAGCGTGTTAGCCCGATCTCCCGCCAAAAACATTCCGATCGCGCCCCCGATGCGACGTGCAGAGGTCTCGCTCCGATGCCGACAACCATGAATTTGGCAGTCAACAGCCAGAACGAATCGACGTCGCGAGCAAACTGGCGCGGTTACGCGATCAGCGCGACGCTGCACGCGGTGCTTCTGCTCGCTCTCGCGTTTGTGGTGCTGGGCGAAAGCGGGGTGGAAACCTTCATCGTCACAGCAAAACAAGCGACCGCGCGCGCCGAGCCACTCATTGCGATTCCGCTGGAACCCGCACCAGCTCCCGAGCCGCAGACGTCCGAAGCGATCGAGCTCGACTCTCCGCTCCCCAAACTTTCGCTGGCTCCCATCCCCGTCGATCTTCCTGGCAGACTCGCTTCGCAGAGACTCGGCGCATTGTCCGGCAGCGGGCAGAACGTCGTCACAGTCGCCCACGCACAGCCGGTCACGAAAACGGAAACCAAGTCGAAAGAGAAAGCTGCCGACGCGGTCCCCTCGGACTCTCGACGGGCTACATTTTTCGGGAGCCACGCTTACGGCAACAACTTTGTCTTCATCCTCGATGCGTCGCCGAGCATGGTCGGCGCACGCTATCGAAGAGCCTGCGACGAATTAATCGCGTCGCTGATGAAGTTAGAAGACTCGCAATCGTTTTACGTGCTGCTGTTCAGCTGGCGGACTCAGTTGATGTTCGATGGTCCGCTTGCATCGATACAGTTCATCCCGGCGACCGACGAAAACGTCGACCGGTTTCGGCAGTGGTTGTATGCGCAAGATGTGCGTAAAAACAACGGCACCGATCCGCGAGTGGCGTTGGACCTCGCCGAGCGATTGCAACCCGATGCTGTCTTCTTGCTGTCCGATGGCGAATTCAACAAACCGCCGCGATGGAATCCGAGCATGCCGACGCGGGCGATGCCTCAACACAGCGTTGCTCGGCTGGTGGAAATGATTTACGAGACGATCCCGCTGCATTGCATCGCGTTTGAGATTGCCGCCTGCGAACCGGGGCTTCGCGCCTTGTCGGTGCTAACCGGCGGCAGTTGTCGCTTTGTCCCTCCGCTGCGCCCCGACGCGGACCAGATCTTTTTGACGAAGCTAGAGAATCAATTGAGGCAGGTCGATCCGCAAGGGACCGGCGACAGCTTTAGAGCCCAACAAACGCGGCTCACGATCGCGAATTGGCTGGTCGAAAAAGGGTTTGCCGAGGAGGCTCAAGATGTCATCGAAGTCCTCGCCGACAAACAATTGCCCTCGCGGTTGCAACGCAAGCTGGAATCGATCCAAGGAAAGATATCCGAATAGGTTCGCCCGCTGCGCCGCTCGATGATGCCGCTTCCGCGTTCCCCCACGCCGCCGCCCACAACACCCACCTGCACCGGTCCACCGAAATGGGACCGGCGTGCTGGACTGGTTAACAAACCGAATGCAGCCAGTATAGTAATCGCCTCAGGATTACTGATTTCGCCGACAACCGAGTCAAGCAACACAGGAGAGTGAAACGATGCAGCGACGCCCAATAGGACGCAGTGGTTTGGTCGTGTCCGAGATTTGCATGGGAACGATGACCTTTGGTTCGCAATGCGATGAACCGACATCGTTTGCGATCATGGATCGCGCATTCGAAGCGGGGATCGATTTCTTCGACGCCGCCGAACTGTACCCCGTGCCTCCCAAAGCCGAGACCGTTGGCGTGACCGAAGAGATCGTCGGGCGATGGATGAAGACGAAGCCTCGCGACCAAGTCCTGATCGCCTCAAAAATCACGGGTCCCGGTCACGGTTGGTTCCGCCCGCCGGTTCGGGGCGGCGTCACGGCGATCGATCGCCATCAAATCATCCGATGCTGCGATCAGAGCCTGCAGAGACTGGGGACCGACTACATCGATCTCTACCAAACCCACTGGCCCGATCACAACATGCGTTACGAAGAGACGCTCGGCGCGCTGACCGAACTGAAACAAGCGGGCAAAATTCGCGCGATCGGATGCAGCAACGAAACCTCTTGGGGCGTGATGAAGAGTCTGTGGCAAGCGGAAAAGCATGGCACGATGCGATACGACACCGTGCAGAACAACTTCAGCCTGATCAACCGGCGCTGCGAGAGCGAATTGGCTCAGGTTTGTCGGCAGGAGAGCGTCGGTTTGCTGCCCTATTCACCACTGGGCGGCGGCGTGTTGACTGGTAAATACAACGACCAGAACCCAATCGGCGGCCGCTTTACCGAGTACCTGGAGAATGGGGAACCGCGGCAACAGCGGATGGCTCGCCGTTTTGTCAACGAGCGGACGATCGAAACGACGCGTCGCTTGAAAGTGATCGCCGACGAGATCGGTGTTTCGCTGGCAACGCTAGCGGTCGCTTGGAGCAAGCAGCACGACTTCGTCGCTTCGACTATCATCGGCGCAACCTCGGTGGACCAGTTGAACGAATCGTTACCCGCGGCCGACCTGGTGCTCGACGCACAGACAATGGAGCGGATCGATGCGATCGACGCGGAGATTCCCAATCCGATGACCGAGGACGGCTTGCGTCGCTTGTAATTGCTAGCGGTCGTTTTTTATATAGTTTTGCTGTGCTTTTGCGGGATATTCCGATTCGCCTGATAATTCCATCAAGCTTTGCTTTGCGAGGGTCGATGACCGATCAAATCCGATGGATGATTCTCCACAGGCGTGTTGGAAGCCCTATGAAAATTCGACAAATTTTGCATGCATCTTTGCTGATCTGGATCTGTGCCGGACTCGTAACCCCACGAGCCACGATCGGCAACGAAAGTCCCGCGATCACTCGCCATGCAAAGCCGATCCCGATTGCAAAACGAATCCAGGACGTCGCCTTGCACGGCGACGGGGAACTGCAGGGAGCGGTCGTCGACAGCAACGGCCATCCAATCGAAGACGCTCCGGTCGTGATCGGACAGTTCGGCAAACCGATCGCTGAACTGCGAACCGACCGCCAGGGGCGATTCGTCGTCAGCGGCTTAAACGCCGGTATCTACCAAGTTGTCTCACACGGCGGTGCCCAGCACTGCCGCGTCTGGCCAACCGGAACCGCTCCAGCGTCGGCCAAGCAGGGCGTGATCCACGTCACCGAACCCGAGGTGGCTCGCGGCGCTGGCAACAGCAGCCTGTACAGCATGTACAGCCATCCGCTGTTCGCTTTTGGCGTCGCTGCGGCATCGGTTGCAATTCCGATCGCGGTCGAAGACGACGACGCCAGCTGAACGCGGGGACTCGACCTTGCGACGCTGATTTATGCCCGCCGCGGTACATTCCCGCGTGGGCGGTTGATACATTGTTATTAGCATGTAGACGAACAACCACTCACCCGTGCCAGGAGCCTAAAGCGTGAATCAGTTAGAACAGCTGAAGCAATACACAACCGTTGTTGCCGACACCGGCGACTTCGAATCGATGAAGCAATACCAGCCTCAGGACGCGACGACCAACCCGTCGTTGATCCTGCAAGCGGCCGGCAAACCCGAATACGCCCACCTGATCGAACAAGCGGCTCGCGATGCGGGAAGCAAGGGAACCGAGGCGGTCATCGATCGCGTGCTGATTCTGTTTGGACTAGAGATCCTCAAGATTGTGCCCGGCCGTGTTTCGACCGAAGTCGACGCAAGGTTGTCGTTCGACACCCAGGGTACGATCGACAAAGCCCATCAGTTGATCTCAGCTTACGAAGCCGAAGGGATCTCGCGGGACCGCGTTCTAATCAAGATCGCCTCGACCTGGGAGGGGATCCGCGCCGCCGAGAAACTCGAGCGCGAAGGCATCCACTGCAACCTGACACTGCTGTTCTCGTTCGCTCAAGCGGTCGCATGCGCCGAAGCAGGCGTGCAACTGATCTCACCGTTTGTCGGGCGGATCTATGATTGGCACAAAGCGAAAGAGGGCCGCGATTTTGCCGGCGCAGAGGATCCCGGCGTGATCTCGGTCACGTCGATCTACAACTACTACAAGAAGTTCGATTACAAGACCGAGGTGATGGGAGCGTCGTTCCGCAACATCGGCCAGATCACTTCCCTGGCCGGCTGCGATCTGCTGACGATCAGCCCCAACCTGCTGCAGGAACTGGCTGATTCCGACGCCGAGATCAAACCGGCGCTGTCGGTCGACGCGGCTCAACAATCGAACCAAGAACGAATCACCTTAGACGAGAAATCGTTCCGGTTCGCATTCAACGAAGATGCGATGGCGACCGAAAAAACGGCCGAAGGAATTCGCAAGTTCGCCGCCGACGTGGTCAAGCTGGAAAAGATCGACGCCATCGCCGGAGCGGCTTGCTAAGCAAAGCGACTGCAAAGGTTTCGGCCAGCGGAAAGACTGGCCGAAACCGGGCTGATCGCTCGTCTCGTCGGCTATTCCAACTCGATAACTTCCCCACCCGCGATCGACGCCATCGCGGCGACGGTTTTGGGATCGACATCGGCCGGTTGCAAGCGGACCGCCCCATCGGCCAGCATGATATAAAAGCCTTCCGGACGCGACTGCCCCAAGCCAACGAGAGGCTGCTGTGGGTCGTAAGCAAGGTCGTCGGGTTTGGTCCACACGACGGCTTGATCGGGATTCGCTTCGACCGCCATGATCGTATTGGACAACCCATCGGTAATATCGCGGAACCGCGTCGCGCTGTCGTTTTGCATCAGCGTCCCAGAGCCATCCAAGGTCAAGTAGATCGTCTTGCCTGCTGGCAATTCAATACCTGGCGAGGCAAAAACTGCGGGCATCTTCTCGATCAACGCCTTGTTGTGGTCGCTGTCCCAGGGCTCGTCGAGACGGAACTGTTCATAGAGTTCTGTCTGTTCCAAGAAGGGCAGCACGTGAACTCGCCAACTTAGCCCCGTCGGTTTCCCATCGGGCCGAACACGACGTCCTGGCAACGTAGCATAAGTGTCATGATAGTTGTGCATCGCTAAAGCAATCTGCTTCAGGTTGTTCATCCCACTCATGCCTTGAGCCGACATCTGGGCACCCTGAACCGCTGGAATCAGCAGCCCCACATGCAGCGCGGCCTCGACGTCCAGAATGTTATCCATTTGTATCACCAACTGGCCCGCTTCGGCTCGCGGCGTCAGCTCCTGGTACTTCGCACGGATCACCCGCTCGAGATAAGCCTGCACTGGCTGAGCGATCGGGCTGCCGGCCGCTTGAACCCCATCGGTGACTGTCTGCAGCAACTGATTCGCACCAAACTCCAAGGCCTGTTGAGCGATCGCGCCCAGATTGTCAACGGACGAATCGGCGCGTGGCAGCATCTGCAACGACACGTACGGCGACTCTTTAAACGAAACCACTAGGCTAGCTGAATCGAGATGATCCGGAAGCGACTTCAGATTCGCAAGCTGTGGCGGCACGGGAGGCATCTCCGCGAACACGGCTTGAGCGAACAACTGAACCTTGGACATGTCAAACGCGACCAAGGCTTTGCCGCTGCCATGCATCTCGCGCAGCCGGCGACTCAATTTGCTGCTTTCGGCAACCTCGGGCTTGGCTCGCTGCATCGCCAACACCTGTTTGAGCGCAGCCTCCGTTCCCACAAACAACGTGCCGTCGGCGAGCGTCCCGTGGCAGGCAACAAATCCCGACTCACCAACGGTCTTTTGATAGTTAAAGTCGCCGAGGCTCGCACCAGCTGTCTCGACAGGCAACTTGAGCGCCAACTGCTCCCCAACAAGAGGTTTCAACAGCACGCCCCAACAGAGAGCCTGTTCGATAGGCGCGACGCTCAGAAAACCAACTGCCGATTGGATCGCAGCAGGATCGACCCCAAACGCTCCACTCGACAAGCTTGCCAACAGTTCGTGCGGCAGAAATTTCAGCGACTCGTCTTCAACGAGAGCGGCCGGGTCGAAACTGCCAACGAGATACGCGTCCAGCGGGATATGGCGTTGAAGAGCGACCAAGCCCAGGTGCGAATTTCGCTCCAATCGACGATATTCACCAACGATTCCATCGAACTTCTCCGCCTCCTGCGTCTTGCGATACAAGCCCGCAATCTCGTTGAGCGTCATCATTTGCGACTCGACATCGACGCCCAAGCGGTTTTCGATCCTCCGCGTCTCCAACAGCGCCGCCTCGGCATCGGCCAAGCGGTCCAGGTCGCGATAAAAGATCGCTTTGTTGTACAAGATCGTCGCATATCGAACGGTCTCTTTGCCCAACGTCTGCTCATACATCTCGAGCGTCGTATCGTAGGCTTCCTCGGCCTCTTCGTTCTTCCCCGTCTTCACTAATGCAGCTGCCAAACTTCCGTATTCACTGGCCAGCCTTGGAGTGATACCAGCGATCTCGCGACGCGTGGCCAACGCCTCAGGGCCGCTCGCCACCAAGCGGTCGTACTGCTTCGCCCCCATCAGGGCCTCTACTTCTTTCGACGTTTTGAGCGCCGCATTGTAGCGTTCGATCTCTGCGGGAGTCGCTTCCGCAAGACGCTGAGCGCGACGGTTCAGCCAAACCAGATCGTTATAAACTTCCAGCTTCAGATCGGTCCGCCGACGAGCGATGTTGAGCGTCTGGCTGTAGAACTCGGCCGAGCGTTTGTAGTCGCCTAGCTCGTAGAGCGAAAAGGCCAACAGACTGCCGTCCCCTTGCGGCGTCGCGCGATAAGCATTCGCCAGGTCGACGTTGTCAGCCCCCAACTGCTCCTCCGCCATCTCCAACAACTTCACCTCGACGGCAAACAGCTCGGCCAGCTTTTCGATCGCCAGCTCCGACTGTTGCTGTTGCTCGGCATCGCGATACTCGCCGATCAACTGCGATTTCCGCTGAGCCAACGAATCGTAGCTCTCAGGAGCCGCAGCCTCCTTTTCCGCCGCTGGCTGTGCCGGCTGAGCGGTCGCCGCGGGAGACGCCGGAGCCTCGGTGGTGGTGGGCGTCAGGGGCACAGCAGTGACTGCCTGGGCGAACGCCAGACAGGGCGTCCAAATCAATAACAGCAGACAGATAGTTCGGGTCTTCATCTCGACAATTCCGTAGGGTGTTTATCTCGATCACAAGCAAGCACAAGGCGTAGTGACAACAACACCACAGTCACCTTGCCAACGTTTCAGAGCGGGAAAAGCTCGGAGCAGCGTAACACCGCTCCTCACCGCCGCCGCTCATTGTAGCGAGAACCTCACGCAAATGTGGGGGCACTAGGCCCAATCACGAACCGGTCGCGAACGCAGCCGATTCGCTTCGTCATCGCCGATGAACGCTTCGGTTTTCGGGTCGAGCGTCAACTTGCGTTGCAATATCCAGGCGAGGGCTGCAGCGTGGCATGCGACGTGGGATCGCCGCATCACTTCGCCGTTGGCAACCGGCGCTTTGCGAGACTTCACACAATCGAAGAAGTCGCGAGCGTGCGCCGTTACGTCCAGCCCAACCACGCGTTTGTAGTCTCCCACGCGCGTTTGCAAGTCAGCCGGCTTCACGACAATCTCGCCGCTGTCGCCGGTTTCCACCGAACCTTCGGATCCAACAAATCGGACAGGGCAGGTCCCTAACCGCGTGATCCACTTCGGCCCCCGATCGCCAAACGGATCCTTCAAGAAATCGATCACCAACTTCACACCGTTGGCGTACCTGCAGGTGATGTTCGTTTCCGATGGCGTGTATTCGACCGGCAACGTGTCGTCCGAACCGTTTGCCATCTGACACAGGTCGACCGTATGCGCCCCCCAGTCCAACAGCCGAGCTCCCGAATCAAAATCATGATACCCACGCCAGCCACCGCTCACGTACTTGCTGTTGTAAGGACGCCACGGCGCCGGGCCCAACCACATATTCCAATCACAGGTCTCGCGATCTGGCGTCGGTTCGCCCGGCAACCAACTGTTGTCCAGCGAGGGAATGTAGACCGAAGCATAAAGCGTGTGCAATTTGCCCAACGCACCGCTCTGAGCCAATTGGACGGCTTGCTGAAAGTTCGGAACGCTACGCCGCTGCGTCCCCGCTTGGAACACGCGACCGGTCCGCTTCATCGTTTCAGCCAACTGCTGACACAGCTCGATCGTGATCCCACAGGGCTTCTCACTGTAGACATCCTTGCCCGCCTCGGCAGCCAACATCGATGCCGACGCATGCCACCGATCGCCAGTCGCGACGATGACGGTGTCGATATCCTCACGCGCTAGGAGTTCACGAAAGTCGTCGTAGACCACACAGTCATCGTTGCCGTAGTGGCCATCGATGAACTTCTTCCCCTCGACGCGGCGCGACTGCTGAACGTCGGCCAGAGCAACGCATTGCACATCATCGAGCGACAACATCGACTTCAGATCGTACCGACAGCGCGGCCCGATCCCGATCACACCCAATGAAATCTTGTCACTCGGTGCGACGCGAGTCTTACCAAGCACATGGGGAGCGACGACCAATGGCGCTGCGACGGCAAGCGCCGACGTGGCGGCGGAGCGTTTCAGAAACTGACGACGGGAATTTTCGGGGCTGCTTTGCACGGAAGAACTCGCTACAACAGAATGGGGGGGGAGTCTCAAAGCCCCCAAGTTACACCGACCACCCAACCAGACTCAACCGAATTCGCTCCGCCCCGTCACGCTTTACCCAGCCGAAACAAAGCCCCTCGACGGCCCTCAAAACAGGCCACCGAAGAGATCGTCTGAAAAATTCCAATCAAAAGATCTTCTTTGGCGTTGACGATGGCCGAAGCTAACCTTATCTTCATCGCTCCCACGTTGTGGGCGGGCTCAGCGTACCGAACCGGATCGCCGAGCTTTCTGTAGAATTTGCCTTAATCGTTTATGGACTGACTTGCCGTGGCGTCTCCTCACGAAATCATCCGAATCCGCATGGAAGCCTACGATCATTCGATCTTGGACCAGAGTGCGGCCGATATAGTTGATACCGTGAAGCGGACTCACAGTGAAGTTCACGGGCCGATCCCATTGCCGACTCGCATCGAGCGATATACGGTAATCTCTGGGCCATTCGTGAACAAGAAAGCTCGTCAGCAGTTCGAAATCCGAACGCACAAGCGATTGATCGACATTGTCCAAGCCACCGCTAAGACGATCGAAGCTCTCAACAAGTTGAGCTTGCCTGCCGGTGTGGACATCAAGATCAAGGCAACCGCTAGCTAGTTAGCGGCTCACGCGGAGCGTGGCCGACTAAGCAGCAACACCCTATATACTAACGGGCGATTCGCCTGTTTGCTTCAAATAAGATATCGCATTGTGCAGGCCCTGCCTTGCATCGATGCATTACCCGTTTGTTTAACCATTTCGCTGGAACCGCCGTATTGTACGGAAGCTTCAGGGTAACCGCCGAAGTCACTTCGGAAGGCCCCTGTCAAGCAACACGCTCCACGAACTTACTGTTGAGGCGAGGCTGACATGTCGCGAGGAATCCTCGGACGCAAAGTCGGTATGACGCAGTTGTACTCCGACGACGGCACGGCGATCACCGTGACCGTGCTCGAAGCTGGTCCATGCAATGTTTTGCAAGTTCGCACTCAGGAGCGTGATGGTTACCAAGCCGTGCAGCTAGGCTTTTCTGATAAGCCTCGCCGATTGGCCAGCCGCAGCGAACGCGGCCATGTCGCCAAGCTAGACAGCAAGCGACAACGCGACCGCAGCAAGTCGGGCGCAGCTCCAATGGCCAAGGCCGATTGCGAGCCGCAACGCTTTGTTCGCGAAATCCGTGGCGAATCGGGCCTCGAAGTTGGTGCACAAGTCAACGTTGATGCTTTTGCAGAAGTCAAAGCTGTCGACGTCACCGGCACTAGCAAGGGTCGTGGTTTCGCGGGTGTCATGAAACGACACAACTTCTCCGGTCAACGTGCAACGCACGGTGTCAAGAAGGTCCACCGTCACGCTGGTGGTACCGGATGTAGTGCCTCGCCAAGCCGCACCTTCAAGGGACGTCGCATGGCCGGCCATTACGGAAATGCGAAGCACACAAAACGAAACCTTCAGGTTGTGCGTGTCGATGCCGAAAACAATTTGATCATGGTACGCGGTGGCGTTCCAGGTCCGGCTGGTGGATACGTTGTCATCCGCGAAACGAACATGGTCAGGTTGGAAAGATGGCAAGCCTAACAATTTACAACGCAAGTGGCAGCGAAGTCGGCAAGTACGACATCGATCCTGCTGTAATTGCACCACGAATCAGCAAGCAGTTGCTGCACGATGCGTGCGTGATGTACCAAGCGAACGCTCGCATGGGAACTCACCGCACCAAGTCTCGTGCAGAAGTTGCTGGTCACAAGAAGAAGCTGTTCCGTCAAAAGGGAACCGGTAACGCCCGTATGGGTCACAAGCACACCAACGTGCGAACCGGTGGTGGTCACGGCCACGCGATCCGCCCTCGAGACTACAGCTACAAGATGCCTAAAAAGGCGATGCAAGCTGCGACTCGCATGGCGATCGCCAGCAAGATCATCGACCAAGAACTGGTCGTCATCGACAAGCTGGAATTTGACAAGCCAGCGACCAAGACGATGGCCGGCATCCTGAAAGCACTGGGAATCGACGGCAAGACCGCATTGGTCGCAACCGCTGGTCGCTGTGTCAACACGTACAAGAGTGGCCGCAACATCGCAGGCGTTAGCGTCTCGCCCGTTGCCGACCTCAACGCACTGACGGTTATCAAGCCTCACCGAATCTTGATCACCAAAGACGCGTTGGATCGGATCCGCGACGGCGTGTTCAAGCAAGCGGCTGAGAACAACGAGAGTGCATCAGAAGCGGAGGCCTCGTAATCATTATGTCGACCACAACAGAACAACAAGTACGACTCGACGCACACCGCGAAAAAGGTGTGCAACTGGAATCGTACCAAGTCTTGCTGCGACCGCTGGTTACCGAAAAGGGTGTCCACCGCGCGAGCCGCAACAATCAATACGCATTTGAAATCCACAAGGCTGCAAACAAAGACGACGTCCGTGCTGCGGTCGAAGACTTGTTTAACGTCAAGGTTGAAAAGGTTCGCATCCAGAACCGCAAAGGCAAGCCACGTCGCTTCAAGTTCCGCTCGGGTCGCTCCGCAGACTGGAAGAAAGCACTGGTCACCCTCGATGCGGAACACCGAATCGATTTCTTCTAGGATCGCGGAACGCGAGTTCATAGAAGCCAACAGCCGCGAATGGCACAACTGCCAATCGCGTGGAACAAACAAAGTTAAGTTCGTTTAGGTAACGCCGCCATGGGCATTCGAGTATACAAGCCAACGTCCGCCGGCCGTCGCAACGCGTCGGTCAGCGACTTCAAAGAGCTGACGAAGGGTGCAGTCCCTGAGAAACGCTTGTTGCGTCCGAAGCGTAAGACCGCGGGCCGTAACAACCAAGGCAAGATCACTGCACGTCACCGTGGTGGCGGACACAAGCAGATGTACCGCATCATCGACTTCCGTCGCGTCAAGGATAACATCCCTGCGACTGTCGATTCGATCCAGTACGACCCAAACCGTTCGGCTCGTATTGCACTGCTGAAGTACGCCGACGGCGAAAAGCATTACGTCATCGCTCCCGATGGCTTGACGGCTGGCGATCCCGTCCTCAACGGACCCGACGCGCCGCCAAAAGTTGGCAATTGCTTGCCACTGAAAAACATTCCTTTGGGAACCACCGTCTGCTGTGTTGAACTGCGTCCCGGAGCGGGTGCATCGTTCTGCCGGTCGGCTGGAACCGAAGCAACATTGATGGCTCGCGAAGCCGATTGGGCTCAGCTCTCCTTGCCAAGTGGCGAAATTCGCCGCGTGTCGAGCAAGTGCCGTGCGACCATCGGTAAAGTTAGCAACACCGATCACATGAAGGTTGTGCTGGGTAAAGCCGGCCGAGCCCGTTGGTTGGGACGTCGTCCACACGTTCGCGGTACCGCGATGAACCCGATCGATCACCCGCACGGTGGTGGTGAAGGACGAACGAAGGGTGGGCGTCACCCAGTTAGCCCTCAGGGCAAGAATGCCAAGGGTGGTGCGACTCGCCAACGACGTAAACCGAGCAACAGCTCGATCGTACGTCGCCGCCGATCGCGTCGCTACGGCCAGTTGAAATTGATTAAGTAACATTCTGGGCGGTATCGGAGACGACCGGCAGCTTGCCGGTCGCAGATCTGAATCGCCGACACGTTAACACAAAACAGATACGCGAAGAACTATGAGTCGTTCGAGCAAAAAAGGCCCATTCGTTGATCCTAAAGTCTTTGCCAAGGTGCAGAAGCAGCTTGAAGGAGGCAAGAAGGAGCCAATCAAAACGTGGGCGAGAGCCTGCACGATCGTGCCTGAGTTTGTCAATTTGACATTCATGGTTCACGACGGTCGCAAGCACATGAAGGTGCTCGTAAGCGAAGATATGGTTGGTCACAAATTGGGTGAATTTGCTCCGACGCGCACATTCCGTGGTCACGGCGGCAAGAAGAAGTAGGAATTTGATTCATGTCATTCAATGCCTCCCATCGTTATTGTCGCATGAGCGCCCAAAAGGTTCGCCTGGTTGCGGATCTAATCCGGGGTAAGTATGCCGACGAAGCGTTGGATATTTTAAAGTATCAGCCACAACGTGGTGCTCGCATGTTGGAGAAGGTTCTCCGCAGTGCGATTGGCAACGCCCAAGACCCCGATCAAAACGGCGGCCGCAACATTGGCGTGGAAGAATTGGTGGTCAACGACGTTCGCGTCGATGGCGGGCCGATGTTCAAGCGGATCCGGCCTCGTGCCCGTGGTACCGCGTTCATGATCAAGAAGCGAATGAGCCACATTCACGTCGGCGTAGTGCCGTTGGATGAGATTTAACAACGAATAAGATCTGAGGCCGGTTCTAAACAAGGAATCCTACGGTCTCCGATTTGAATACGACACAAGAATGCCAGTTCCCAAGCGACCTGGCCAACCTTAGAGATACGATCTAATGGGACAAAAAGTCAATCCAGTTGCGTTTCGAACCGGTGTTACTGTCGGCTGGAAGAGCCGTTGGTACGCTTCGAAGAAACAGTTCGGTGAACTGTTGCTTGAAGACAAGAAGGTTCGCGACCACATCAAGAACCACCCCAAGCGGACTCAGTACCGCAACGCGGGTATCGACCGGATTGAAATCGAACGAACTACAGACGAAGTTCGCGTGATCATGTTTGTCGCGCGTCCTGGTCTAATTATTGGTAAGAAGGGTCAGGAAGTGGAGCTGCTTCAAGAGGAGCTGCAAAACCTGACCGGTCGTCGGATCAATTTGAAAATCGAAGAGATCGGACGTCCAGAGATTATGGCTCAGTTGGTGGCAGAGGATATCTGTCAACAACTGGCAAAGCGATCAAGCTTCCGTCGAACAATGAAACGTTCGATGGAGCAAACCATGGATGCGGGTGCCAAAGGCATCAAGATCCAACTGGCTGGCCGGTTGGGTGGCGCGGAAATGGCTCGGCGTGAGAAACAAAGTTTAGGTTCGGTTCCCCTGAGCACCTTGACTGCCAAGATCGACTACGGATTCGCGGAAGCGAAAACGGCTCAAGGTCATATTGGTGTTCAGGTGTGGGTTAACCAAGGTACACACGGAGAAGAGACCGATGGCGCTGATGCCCAAGAGGGTCAAGCATCGAAAAAGCCAAAGAGGACGTATAAAAGGTAGCGCGACTCGCGGCAACACGGTCGTCTTTGGTGACTTTGGTCTGCAATCCCTGGAACCAGGGTGGATCCGAGCTCAAACGATCGAAGCTGGCCGTATCGCAGCCCAACAATACGTTCGTGGTGAAGGTACGCTTTACATTCGTCTATTCCCCCATCGTTCGATCACCAGCACTCCGCTGGAAACTCGGATGGGTAAGGGTAAGGGCGAGCCCGAAGCGTGGGTGGCAGTCGTTAAGCCTGGCACCATCCTGTACGAGCTTGGCGGTGTAACAGAACAGCAAGCGAAGGTATGTTTTGCGCGTCTCGCGTCGAAGATGCCTGTCAAGGTGAGGTTCGTTTCGCGGCGTGCGATGTAAGCCGATTGCGACCGTACCAAAACGGTTTTAGCGGCTGCAAGCCCGAAGCAACAACACAATGGTGAGTGGTGATGAAAATTACTGAACTACGAGAAATGAGCGACGAGCAACTGCAGCTCACGCTCAAAGAAACTGCGGAAAAGTTGTTCCATTTGAAGTTTCAAGCTCAAACCGAACGATTGGACGCGCCAAGTGAGATTCGCAAGAGTCGACGATTGATCGCGCGGATTAAGACAATTCAGACCCAGCGTGCTCCCCAAGCTGCCGCCGAAGGCGAAGCTGCGGCGACTTAGCAAAACGTGTGGCGAGCACTCGTCACAACAGATGAACACAGGTAACTACGAATGCCAAAGCGTGTACTAACAGGCGTCGTCACCGGCGACAAGATGGCTAAGACCCGCCGCGTTGAAATCAAGCGGTTGGTAAAGCATCCAAAGTATAAGAAATATGTACGTCGTCGTACCGTTTGTTACGCCCACGACGAGCAGAACGAGTCGGCCGTAGGCGATTTGGTGGAAATCAAAGAGTCGCGTCCGATGAGCAAGCTGAAGCGATGGGAACTGATTCGCGTTGTTGAAAAGAGCACCGCGGTTGACGTTGCTGCTTTGCGAGCTGCTCGTAAGCACGCCGCAAGCGAAGCTGAAAACGAAGCGATCGAAGCAGCTCACGGCGGCGACGCCGAAGCTCCTAAAGCTTAACAATTGCCAGTCGATTCGGACGATTGATCGTTCGACGTTCATTAGAAACACTGCAAACAAGTCTTTTGCCAACGCCGCCCTTCGACGCGATCCGATCGCAGCGATGTGAACGCCGAGGAAGGCAACTTACGAGATAACAGATCATCAGCCATGATCCAACAAGAAACAAGACTAACCGTTGCCGACAACACTGGCGCTCGCGAAGTGATGTGCATCAAGGTTCTCGGTGGCTCGCGCCGTCGCACCGCCGGACTCGGCGATGTGATCGTGTGCAGCGTCAAGAGCACGATTCCTGGCAGCGATGTCAAGAAGAAGGCGGTTGTGAAAGCGGTGATCGTGCGAACTAAGTCGCCGACCCGTCGCAACGACGGCAGCTACATTCGCTTCGACAGCAATGCCGTTGTGATCGTCGATAACGACAAAAACCCTCGCGGCACTCGTATCTTCGGTGCTGTGGCTCGCGAACTTCGTGAGAAGAGCTTTATGAAGATTGTCAGTTTGGCCAGCGAAGTAGTTTGAGCGGAGATTAATAAGATGCTGATCAAAGTTGATGATAACGTAAAAGTGATCGCGGGTGCCGACAAAGGCACGACCGGCAAGGTCTTGAAAGTTGATCACAAGAAAAACAAGGTTCTCGTCGAAGGCGTCGCTCGCGTGTGGAAGCACGTTCGCAAGAGCCAGAAGAACCCGCAAGGTGGCCGATTGAACAAAGAGATGCCAATCAGCATCTCCAACGTCATGATCGTTTGCCCGCAAACCGGCAAGCCATCGCGAATTGGCGTCCGTTACCTCAAAGACGGCACCAAGGAACGCTACGCAAAAGTCTCGGGCGCTTCGCTCGGGGCGATGAGTCCTCCACGACCCGCTTACGCGTCGTAGGGCACTTGGCCGAGCGGTTGCTTAACCAATGCAACCAGCTGCGATACGAAGTCAATTCAAAGCAATAAACTGATAGTACGATGGCAGACTACGTTCCACGATTACAGACGATGTACCAAAACGAGATTCGCAGCGCGCTTCAAGAGAAGCACGGGCTGAAGAATCCGATGACCGTACCACGGCTCGAAAAGATCACCCTGAACATGGGTGTCGGATCGGCGACCCAGGACAAGAAGAACCTGGAAACCGCTTACGCCGCGATGACCGAAATCGCTGGTCAAAAGCCGATTTTCACCAAAGCCCGTAAATCGATCGCTAACTTCCGTCTTCGTGAAGGAATGGCAATCGGATGTATGGTCACGATGCGTGGTGCTCGGATGTATGAGTTCCTGGACCGTTTGGTCTCCGTCGTTCTTCCACGTGTTCGTGACTTTCGCGGTATCAGCCGCAAAGCCTTCGACGGACGTGGTAACTACAGCATGGGTCTCTCGGAAATCATGGTATTTCCCGAACTGAACCCCGACAAATTCACCAAACCGCAAGGTTTGAATATCACAATCGCCACTACAGCTACCAACAACGATCACGGCCGCGATCTCCTGGAAATGTTCGGAATGCCATTCCGCGAAGATCCAAAGAAGGCCGCCGAAGCTGCTGCTGCAGTCTAAGCGTTTTGATAGCCGCTTGTCAGCGTTGAATTGTGCAAGCTAGAATGCCGCCACTGTTTCGGCGGTTAACAAGACAACTGTTGTGCAACGTAATGCACAACACAATATTTCACCCAGTTTTTCCACAGGTATCCACCAAGTGGCCAGCAAATCGAAGATCGCAAAAGCGGAAAGGGAGCCTAAGTTCTCTGTCCGTCGCGAAAACCGTTGTCAGCTGTGTGGGCGGCCTCGAGCCGTGTATCGCAAGTTTGGCTTATGCCGCATCTGTTTCCGCAAATACGCTGATCAAGGCTTGATTCCGGGTGTCCGGAAAGCCAGCTGGTAAAGGGGACTCCAAGACCATGATGACTGACCCAATCGCCGATATGCTCACACGCATCCGCAACGCTGTGCGTGTCGAACGGCCTTATGTCGATATCCCGCTCAGCCGCGTGAAACGTGGTATCGCCGATGTGCTTAAACGCGAAGGCTTTATTTGGGATTGGGAGGAAGTCGACTCCGAAGACTTGCCTATTAAATTGATTCGCTTGGAACTGAAATACGGTCCCAACGGTGAACAATTGATCCAATCGATCACTCGGATCAGCAAACCCGGACGTCGCACCTACGTACGTAGCCGCGAACTCCGACCGATCCTTGGTGGAATGGGTATTACCATTATTAGCACCAGCAAAGGCGTGGTTAGCGACCGCGAAGCGCGTCGCCAAGGTATTGGCGGCGAAGTTCTTTGTGAAGTCGCCTAGCCTTTATGAATCGTTTCGATTGAGCTGTTTCAGTCCAATCTGTCGAGCAAACCAACAAGCAGAACCATGTCCCGAGTTGGAAAAAAACCAGTATCTATCGTCAGCGGCGTCAAAGTTTCGCTGGACGGCAAGCTGATTACCGTCGAAGGCCCGAAAGGCAAGTTGACGTTCGAGCACCGCCCGGAAGTTGAAGTCAAAGTCGATGGCGATCTCGTCACCGTCAGTCGCTTCAACGATGAGCGCGAGAGCCGTTCGTTCCATGGCCTGACTCGTGCCGTGATCCAGAACATGATCGTTGGCGTCACCCAAGGCTACGAAAAGAAGCTGGATATCGTCGGCGTCGGTTACGTTGCTGCGGTTCAAAATGGTGAACTTCAGCTTCGCGTTGGTTATGCAAACGAACTGACTTGCAAGATCCCAGAGGGTCTGACGGTCGTATGCCCCGACACGACACACGTAACGGTCACCGGATGCGATAAGCAACAGGTGACTCAATTTGCCGCGGCGGTCCGCGCGTTGCGTAAACCTGAACCTTATAAGGGTAAAGGAATTCGTTACAGCGGCGAACAAGTCAAACTGAAGGCAGGTAAGGCTTCGGCGAAATAATCGCTCGAGTCGGCCTAGCCATCATAAGCTAACACTATTATCCCCAAGCGATTGGGGACGACGATATCACCAACCCAGCTTCGTGGCTCGGGTCTCGGCAGGAAACAAGTTGTGGATAAGAACAAGAAGCTAGACAAGAATCGCCAACGACGACGTTTTCACGTACGTAACAAGTTGCGTGGATCGGCCGATCACCCGCGGTTGTGCGTCAATCGTTCGCTGAGCCATTTCAGTTGCCAATTGGTTGACGATATCAACGGCAAGACCCTCGCCAGCGCGAGCACCAAAGATAAATCATTGCGCGATGGTTTGAAATTTGGTGGGAGTTGTGAAGCTGCTGCAGCGATTGGCAAAGCCGTCGCTGAGCGAGCAGTCGCAGCAGGAATCAAACGCGTCAAGCTGGACCGCGGTCACTGCAAGTACCACGGTCGCGTCAAAGCCTTCGCTGAGGCTGCACGCGAAGCAGGACTGGAATTTTAATTTCGCTTTGAATCGTTGGCCTTGGCATCAGCCTAGTCAGCGAGCATAGCACCACCGCAATCAATCATCGAAGAGAACGAACTGGTGTCTGATAATTCTGGACAAGGCGATCTGCTTGATCGCGTCGTAAAGATCAAACGATGTGCGGCCGTTGTAAAAGGCGGTCGTCGTTTCAGTTTCGCTGCGATGGTTGTCGTTGGCGACGGAAAAGGCAAAGTTGGCTGGGGCTACGGCAAAGCTAACGAAGTACCACCAAGCGTGCAGAAGGCCACCAAGCAGGCTACTCGCGACATGGTCGCTGTTCCGTTGATCTCCGGAAGCATCCCGCACCAAGTGTGGGGCAAGTTTGGCGCTGCCAAGGTGCTGCTGATGCCCGCGGGTGCTGGTACTGGTATCATCGCCGGACAAGCTGTCCGTGCCGTCTGCGAATCGGCTGGTATTCACGATATTTTGACCAAGAGCTACGGAACCAACAATCCTGTGACTCTTGTGAAGGCGACCATCGACGCACTCAGTAAATTGCGCACGCGAGAGACGATCGCGGCCCTGCGTGGCGTTGAGCTAGACCAATAGATCGACTGAACAATTCGCCCAATTGTTCTACAAATCAGAGCACACGAAATGAAACTTCACGACGTCAACACCGGCATTACCAAGAATCGCAAACGCAAGCGGATCGGCCGCGGCCCCGGATCGGGACACGGCAAGACTGCCGGTCGTGGTCATAAGGGTCACAAGAGCCGTAGCGGTTACAGCCGCAAGCCGAGCTTCCAAGGTGGTTCGATGCCGTTGTTCCGCCGCATTCCTAAGCGCGGTTTCAACAACGCATTCGCGCCGACCATCAAGGTCATGAACGTTGCAGATCTGGAAGCGTTGTGCGATGACGGCATGGAGATCACTCCCGAATTGCTGACATCGACTCGCGTGCTGACCGGTATCTTCGATGAACTGAAGATCCTCGGTAATGGCGAACTGACGAAGAAACTGAAGGTTTCGGCGCATCGCTTCAGCAAGAGCGCTGTTGAAAAGATCAAAGCAGCGGGCGGTGAAGTCACCATCCTGACAGCCAAGCGTCTTCCAAAGGAACGCGCCGAATTGTTGAAGTCGGGCGAAGTTCAACGAGCTCACAAATAGTGTGGCTCTTCGGGGTCGTTCCCGAAGGAAGCACAAAAAAATTGGGCGATGCCCCGACTGTTTGTTGTCCATTGACGATAGGACAAACGTCGTTAAGCAGTCTCAAGATGCCAGACGCTTGTCGCAAACGAAACCAAAATTTACGAAGCTCAAGCATCTGATGAGGTCCCCGTTAACGAGGGACGCCGGTGGCGTGGGCCAAGGAACGGATTAGACCATGCTGGAAAAATTACGCGTCGTTTTTACGATCCCTGAGCTACGTAATAAAATCCTGCTCACGCTTGGATTGCTAGCCATCTATCGCATCGGCTTTCATATCTCGCTGCCGATGATGAACCAAAACCTGGCCCCTTCGGCCGGTGAGGACACCGCGTCGCAGTTCTTTGAGAAGGTCAGCTTGTTCGCCGCGAGCGATCTTCGCCAGGCGACGATCTTCGGTCTGGGTATCATGCCCTACATCTCGGCCTCGATTATCTTCCAGCTGCTCGGTAGCGTTTGGGCTCCTATCGAAGAGCTGAAGAAAGAAGGCGAAGCTGGCCGTAAGAAGATCAACGAATACACACGTTATCTGACCGTTGTCTTGTGCTTGATTCAGAGCTACATGTATCTGAAGTTCTGGCTGATGGCTGGCGGCGAGGGCGAAGCCAGTAAAGTCAATCCAAACTTCTTTGCCGACGATAGCAACACGCTGTATTGGGGTTGGCAAATCACCGCGGTCTTAATCATGACCTGCGGTACCATCTTCCTGATGTGGCTGGGTGAACAGATCGACGAATACGGTATCGGTAACGGTATCAGTTTGTTGATCATGGCAGGCATCTTGGCTCAAATGCCAGGTGCGTTGTTCGACCTGATCCAGAATATGAAGACCGAACTGGTTGGCCTTTCGAAGGGTACGGTCGGTATTGAGACGCTCATCATCTTGATAGTGCTCTTTGTCGCGGTGGTCTTTGGCGTGGTCTTTATCACGCTGGGACAACGTCGTATTCCTACTCAAAGTGCAAAGTTCACCCGCGGACGTCGCGTCTACGGTGGGAACCGCCAGTTCCTTCCACTGCGTATCAACCAAGCTGGCGTCATGCCGATCATTTTCGCTAGCAGTTTGTTGATGATCCCAGGCGTAATGCTTCAATTCCTGTCGAAATCGTTCACTCCCGGCACGATGATGTTCTCGGCTCTGAACGGCTTCGGATCGATCATGAGCAGCGGCACATCGTTTGTCTACAACATGCTGTATGTCGCTCTGATCTTCTTCTTCTGTTACTTCTGGACGGCGATCACTTTCAATCCGAAAGAGATGTCCGATCAATTGAAGGATCACGGAACGTTTATCCCCGGATATCGTCCCGGTAAGCGAACCGCCGACTATCTTGAGAAGGTTATGGTTCGGATCACCTACGTCGGTGCGGCGTTCCTGGCAATCGTCGCCATTGTTCCGACCATCGTTTACGGTTCGCTGGGCGTATCGTATTCGATCGCTGGTTTCTACGGTGGTACCGGATTGTTGATCGCGGTGAGCGTCGCGTTCGATCTGATTCAGAAGATCGATAGCCACCTGGTGATGCGGAACTACCGCGGTCTGCTGGAAGGCTAATTCGCCGGCTACGGCGATGTTCAAGTAGTACGCAGCGGCCGATCTTTCGGCGGCCGCTCGGATCGCCGATTCAACGTCGGTCGGTTGGCTTCGACGCAAACGTTGTTATGCTAAGGCCTTTTCGCGTCGCGGTTAGGCTTTGCGAGCGAATCGGCATCCTGCATTCCAAGGGAGAGATCCAATGCGAATCATTTTCATTGGGCCTCCTGGCGCGGGCAAAGGAACGCAGTGCAAACAGCTTGTGGACCATCTCTCGGTGCCACATCTTTCCACCGGCGACATGCTGCGTGAGATCCGTGGCGAATCCAGTTCGCTTGGAAAGCTTGTAGCATCGTACATCGATACAGGCCGTTTGGCCCCCGACTTTCTTGTCGTACGAATTGTCGAAGAGTTCCTGCGTCGCGAGCAATGTGACAGCGGATGCATGTTCGACGGCTTCCCGCGGACCCTGCTGCAGGCTCAATTGCTCGGCGAACAATTGGCGAGCAAAAACGACCGGATTTCGATGGTCCTGAATTTGGACGTTGATGAAGATGCGTTGGTGCAACGCTTGCTCAAACGAGCCGAAATCGAGAACCGCGCCGACGACAACGCCGAGACGATCCAGCAGAGACTGCGCGTCTACCACCGCCAAACCTCGCCGCTGTTGGACTTCTACGCTCAACGCGGTTTAGTCGAACGCATCGACGGCTGCCAAAGTCCCGAAGCTGTCTTCCAACAGATCCTCGATCGCGTTCGGGCCCGCATGGAACTTATGCGTAGCGCAAACTAGCAATTGATGGGCACAATGGATCAGTCGTTCTCGCGTCTGGTCCATCCGGCTTCATGACACGCTGAAGGCCTTCGCTCCAGGGCTTCTTTTTACGGTTTGCTTGTCTCCCAAATGGGTTTCACCGATATGTCGATCTGGTATCGCAGTGGGGAATGGATCGATGGGGAAGTCGCGTTGCCGGTCGACGACTTGGGAGTGTTCCAAGGCGTGATCGCTGTCGAGCGGTTGCGGACCTATTCGAGCCGAGTGTTTCGCTTGGACGATCATCTCTGTCGACTTCGCCACACGACGTCGCTGCTATCGATCGACGCAGGACCGGCTATCGATGCGATGCCCGCCTGCATCGAAGAACTCCTACGGATCAACGCGGCTCCACCGGACGTCGGGATTACTTTACTGATCACTCCGGGCAAGCTACGCGACCGGACGCCGACGGTGATTGCGCACCTATCGCCGCTCGATCTCGCCAGGCTGCAGCGTCTGCAGAGCGAAGGAGAAGCGTTGGTGGTCACTTCGGTGATCCAACCTCCCGATGAATCGATCCCCCGAGCTGCCAAACATCGCAGCCGAATCCACTACTACCTGGCCGGGGAACAGGCTCACCAGATCGATCCCTCGGCAACGGCTGTCTTGGTCGATACCGATGGTTCGCTTACCGAGACCGCATCGGCGAACATCCTGCTGGTTCGAGAAGGATGCATCTATTCCGCACCGCCACATCGCGTGTTGCCGGGCGTTTCGCTGGGCGTCGTCCGGCAATTGGCCGACGAGGCAGGGATCGCGTGGCGAGACCAACCGCTGCAACCGGCGATGTTCGCTGCCGCCGATGAGATCCTGCTGACAGGGACAGGCGCGGGCATCTGGTTCGGTAACAACCGCAGCGGTCCGATCTATCGACAGCTGGCCGATGCATTCCGGGCACTGACGGGCGAGTCGCAATGATCGAACCGACCGCGCTAGCGAAGCACGTCGCGCAGCCCGGCGCGGTAATCGGGGAATGCTAACCGAGGGCAGAGGTCGCGGCGAAAGCGAGCCGTCCAGATTCGCTTGCTGGTTGTCGCTCGTCGACTAACCATCGCCGCGGGGTCGGGTGAGACGAAGGTTGGCAATGGACGACCGAGAACCCGCGCGATCTCTTCGTAATAGGTGCGTCGAATCACCGGGGTGCCGTCGGCAACGACGTAGGTCTTCGCGCCGTCGGAATTGGTTTCCCAAGCCGCCATCACCGCGGTGGCTGCATCTTCGATATGGATCAGATTCAGATAGCCCTCGGTCGGTGCGGCCAACGGCTGCCCCGAGAGGATATCTCTCCCGCGGGGAACTCGGCCGGGGCCATACAGCCCTGCCATCCTCAGAATCGTTGACGGCGAGCCGGGACGGTTCTGCCGCAACAGCGCCTCGGCTTGTAGATGCGCCCAACCTCCCGATCCGATCGCGGGGCAGCAGGGAGAGGCCTCCTCGACCCATAGCCCCCCTGATTGATGGTAAACGCCGGTAGAACTGACATAAACCAAATTGGCTTGGGGCGATGTTGCTTGCAATGCATTCCGCAGCCCCCCAACATAAACGTCGTACTGGGATTGTCCTGCCTGGGGGTCCCAGCCAACGGCGATCAGGATCCGATCGGTTTGTGGCAGATCGCGTAGCATGGAGGGCCGGGTCCAATCAGCAACGATCGGAGCGATTCCGGTGGCTGATAGCTCGGTTGCCGTTTCGCGGCGGCGGGTCACCGCGCTAACATGCCAATCGCGATCCAACAATCGCTGGGCAACCCTTTTACCCAAGTATCCACAACCGAAGATCAGGGCCGTTTTTTTCGAATTTTCCAAAGATCTGGTGCTCCAGGGCGGTATCGATCGGTAGAAACGCGGGTTAGAAGAGTATTGGGTTCAGTTTTCTTAGGCGATTGAATGTTTGACGACGCGGCGGCAAATTGGCCATCTGGGGTCTCGAGCGTCTACAATGGACAAACCTATTTCGGGGCGACGTGTTCTATTCTTTTCCTCATTCGATCATTGGACAATAGATGATTTCTCGATCTCTTGTTCGCATCCAATGCGGCTTGCTGGCGTTTGCTGTCGGTCTATCGGCGTTACAGGCCGACGCCCAGCAGAAACCTTCGGGGTTAACCTTCGTATCGGCTCCCTCGGCGTTGACCGGCGTGCTGCAGGGCGAAGCTCCCAATTCCCTCGCGGAACTGAGAGCGTTGGAACACCAGCAGCAAATCGTTTCGCAACGCGTCGCCAAATGCACCGTCAGCGTGCAGATAGGCTTTGCCCAGGGCAGCGGCGTCGTGATCACGGCCGATGGCTATGTCCTGACAGCCGCCCACGTGGCGATGCGACCGGGCCAACAGGCGCTGATGACTCTCAGCGACGGGCGGCAAGTCCACGGCACGACGTTGGGTATGAATCGGCACGTCGATGCCGGTCTGATCAAGATCGACGATCCTGCGCCAGCCGAAGGGTGGCCCTTCGCCACGCTTGGTTCTTCCAGCGGAGTTGCTCCGGGAACTTGGTGCGTCGCCGTCGGCCACCCCGGCGGTTATGAACCCGACCGCGGCGCTGTGATCCGGATCGGCCGCGTGCTGATCAAACGCGAGACCTCGCTGGTCACCGACTGCGCTTTGATCGGCGGCGACAGCGGCGGACCGCTGTTCGATCTGACGGGCAAATTGATCGGCGTCCACAGCCGGATCGGCAACGACGTCACCGACAACTTGCACGTCCCGATCGATCATTACGATGAACACTGGACTCGGCTTGCCCGCGGTGAACTCTGGGGCCACCTGCCAGGCTTCCGTCCCCGAATCGGCGTGCAAGGTCGCAAGATCGACGAACGGGCGGTGATCGAAGTCGTCGGCCAGAACTCTCCAGCCGCCGAAGCTGGAATCCGGCCCGGCGATGTGATCATGAACTTTGGCGATGTCACGATCGCTGACTTTGAGTCGCTCAAGGCAGCCGTCGCCGACACGATGCCAGGGGAACATGTGCAGATCGTTCTGGAACGCGATGGGGTTCGCAAACGGATGATCTTGGTCGTCGGACGCGATCCGAACTCATAACCCATTCCGCGTCGTTCTCTCGATAGCTTGCACGTTCAAAATGCTTGCTGCCATCCGCCTAATCAACAGCAGCCACCAGGCCATGATCCGATCGAACCTTGCTCGCCTAATGATCCTCGCGCTCCTGGCCACCAGCACTCCCGCGGTGCAACCGGCTGTGGCGCAGCCCGCGGTGCGGAAACCGCTCCCGTCGGAAACCCTGTTGCCTGGGTACCTTCGCGATCGCATGCTGCGGCGGGTCGCCTCGCGTCGCGACAGCGCTGCGATGACCCTGCTGATGCAGCCGCTGGCGGTTCAAGCGGGCTCCAGCACCGTCGAAGTGCTACTTGGTGGTCAGCGGGTGGCGTTGGGAACGGTTGTCACCGCCGACGGCTACCTGGTCAGCAAGGCCAGCGAGTTAAAGGCTGATGGTGAACTGCGAGTGCGGTTGGCCGACGACCGGATTCTTCCCGCGAGGCGAGTCGATGAGAGGCGTTCGGTCGACCTGGCCCTATTAAAAGTCGAAGCGCAATCGCTGGTTCCGATCAGCTGGAACCCGCACGAACCTGCCGTCGGCAGCTTTTTGTTCAGCGTCGGCCGTCAAGGCGATCCCGTCGGGATCGGCGTCGTCAGCGTGGCGTCGCGCGAGGTGCAAGATCACGGACTACTGGGAGTGATGTTGCAAACCGATACCAACGGCGCTCGCGTGATCAGCGTGGTTCCGGGCAGCGGTGCCGACGATGCCGGCATCGGTGTCGGCGACTTGATCACCCAAGTCGAAGGGCAACCGATGACGACGCAGAAGCAGGTGACTGCGGAACTGCGAGCGCTTTATCCTGGCGATTCGGTGACGCTGACGATCCGCCGCAAGGATCGCCAAGACGACTTTGAATTGAGCGCCGAAATTCGCGAACTCTCCTCCTTCTCCGAATCGCAGGACGATACGCGAGTCAACGGGCCGCGGAACAGCCGCTTAGCCGGTTTCGAACTGGCTCTACAACACGACACGGTCCTGGGCCCCGATCAGTGCGGCGGTCCGGTGATCGATACCAACGGCAGGGTGATCGGAATCAACATCGCTCGCGCCGGACGCGTCTGCAGCTATGCCGTCCCCGCCGCAGCAATCCAACCGATCGTCGATCAAATGATAGCGGCGACCAAATAACGGCAGCGACCGGAGCGGTTGGCATCGCGCGAGAAACATCGGTGGTAAAGAAAACACCGGTGCAGAGAACCCCAGCTTGCGGGGGGAGAGTCGCATTTCAGCGAATCGGCCCCCGCTATCGCGTTGGGGTCGCGGAACCCAAGCATTGGGTTAGCGAAAAATCTTACAGCGTCCTGCGTTTCACCGCAGGGGTTCCGAAAAGCAGATCGGATCTCAAACGCTTCGATGGTTGCGTCGCGTCGGCGCCAAATGGGGACGCGGCGCCAGCCGTCCAGCTTGCGGCCAAACGACTCAAATGCCCTGGGAAGAAAGAGCCCAACAGGCGATTAACGGCGTCGGATCCGCTGCTTCCAATAGGACACGCCCATTTCGTTGACAGTTTCGCCGTTTAGTGTGACCTCGATTTTATCGGTGTCATCGACGACCTGCTTAAGCTGTTTGGCGGCTGCTTCGCTGCTGACCGCTTCGACCTGTTTTTCAGACAACACGGTCTTCTGAGAATCGATTTGACGGATGGTGTAGACGTTGGTGGTTGCAAATTCCGAAGTCAATGTAGCTCCTTGTGGTTGTGAAACGAACATCAATGGATCTCCTTACAACAAAGAGCATTCTGCGGCAGAAGTCAACCGCAAATATTTTGAGTTCCAACGATTCGTGCTGCTAGCGGCGGTAAAAGGGAGCTGAACGAAGCCCCCCGATTTACTTGAAATTCTTCGCTCCGGCCATCCGCTTCGCGCCGGAACTCTCTCTTCGGCAGCCCCCCTCGCCATCCGCATCGCAGGTCTCCGTTTGCATCGGTGGCGCAGGGAGGGCAAATCGCGGTTTCATTCTGAGGCATCATCCGCCACGCGCTCGCGTTCGGTTCCCTTCCGCGTTCGCTTCGCTTGCACGTCGCCGCGCTCGCGCGTGCCGGCGAATTCGGCTGAGCACAAACACTTAACAGCCTTGCCGGCGCGGGGATGCCCCTTAGCAGAGAACCTTAAGTCGTGTTAACTTTTCTATTTGAATTCGGTTATAACCCGTGTCACGCGCCGCACGCAGAATCTGCAATTGGAACCTTATATTGCGCTCGGCCGTCGGCTCGACTCCTGATCATTTATTTGGGCCGTGATGGATACGCAAACAACACTCCCGACAGACCGCGCGAAAGGCAAAGTTCCTGGCGGACGAGTCGACGCAAGCTTCGAGTGCATTCGTGAACAGATGCAGCAAGTGGAGCAATTGCTGCGGGAGCAGATGCAGAGCAAATACGAGGACCTCTCCCCGCTGCTGGCTCACGGTGCGCTGTTGGGCGGGAAACGCTTGCGTCCCGCCTTGGTCCTGCTGGCTGCAAAAGCCTCCGGCAAATCGACCCAAGATCATGTCGTGCTCGGCACGGTGATCGAGATGATTCACACCGCCACGTTGATTCACGACGACGTCCTGGATGCGGCGGATCAGCGTCGCCATCTGCCAACCGTCAACGCAAAGTGGAACGATCAAACCAGCATCCTGTTGGGCGACTATCTGTTTGCCCAGGCCTTCACGCTCTCGGCGACGCTTGGTTCGACGCAGGCGTGCCAGTGGATCGGCGATGCAGCCAGGCGAGTCTGCGAGGGAGAACTGCGGCAGATCTTCAGCAGCGGTTCGTCGCAGCTGAGCGAAGAGGACTACTTCGACATCATCCGCGGCAAGACCGCCGAACTCTGTCGGATCAGTTGCCGATTGGGAGCCGAACACAGCGGTGCGGATCAGGCGACGCAGACGGCACTCGCCGATTTTGGCGAGAACCTGGGGATCGCGTTCCAGATCGCCGACGATTATCTCGACGTCTGGGGGAGCACCGAACGGGTTGGCAAAACGCTCGGCACCGATCTTTTACAAGCGAAACCGACGCTGCCGCTGATCCGGTTGCTGCAATCGGATCCCGCGATGCAGTCGCAATTGGATGAACTCGCCGCGATGCCCGACGGCCCTCGTTGCGAAGCGATTATGGATCGCATGAACCGATGCGATTCGAAGCAGTACACGTTGGCGACCGCCGAACAGTTTGCGGCCAACGCCGTCGCGGCGATCGACTTCCTTCCCGAATCCGCCGCCAAGAGATCGCTCCAAGAGATCGCCTTCTTCAGCGTTCATCGCAACGTATAACCGGCGGTCAATTCTACGCTGCCGACCAACGTCGCTGGCAGGCAACTGCTGCGACGCGACCACACGTCAAACCCGATCGCCATCGGCGCCTACACCACACTGCGAGCGACAGCAAAGATGATGTTGTCGTTATCGACCGATTGGGCCATCCATTCGAGCACCTTGAAGTCGCCGCTGGCAGTGCGGTAGCGATTGCGAAACCCGACGACAGCTTGCCCCTGCTGCAACAACTGCATCTGCTTCACCGTTTCGGCAACGTCATCGGGGTGAACAAAGTCGAGGAACGGACGGGCCAACAAATCCGCATCCGTGTGCCCCAAGACTCTCGAAAAATTGGCGTTGATGCGTTGGAAGTAACCATCGGCGGTCGCGATGCAGAAGAGATCCAGCGACAGCTCAAAAAAGCGATTCATGTCGCTTTCCATCCGCTGAAACGCCGACTCGTGATAGGTAGCCATCGCTTGGGCGACCTCGACTGCCGACCGCGGACGATCTCGAACGCGGCGAGCCAGGCAGTTTTTGGCTAAGCGCACCAAAGCACAATCTTGGGCAGATTGATCGAGCACATCGAGCGTCTTTTGCATCGATCCCTTCATCGCCCGCCGGTGGATCTGATGGAGATCCTTCCCCTCGTAGGGAGCGTGCCCGATCAAGATCTCGCAGAGAATTGCACCGAGACTGAAGACGTCGGCTCCCGGCCCCAGCTTCCGCCCCCGCGCCTGCTCGGGAGACATATATCCAGGGGTTCCGTTGACGGTCCCCTTTGGTGCATCGGTGCGGCCAGCCCAATCGGACCCTTCGGGAGGCCCGGCTTCGAAGCGAGCCAAGCCCCAGTCCATCACATGGACCTCGCCAAATTCGCCGACCATCACATTCCCCGGCTTCAAATCGAGATGCACCACGCCACGCGAATGGGCAAAAGCAACGGTCTGGCAAACATCGGCGAAGATATACAACAGATGCGACGTGCTGAACGTCTGCGAGGCCAGCATGTCGGCCAGCGTCGTCCCATCGATCAATTTCATCACATAATAAGGACGGCCATCTTTGCACGTCCCCGATTCGTAGATCGGCGTGACTCCGGGATGCGACAAGAAGCTCATGATCCGAGCTTCGTCGTGGAAACCTTGCCGCGCCGAATCGTTTTCGATCCGGTCGGATCGCAGCACCTTGATCGCGACTCGACGCAACAACTGCAGATCGCGGGCGGAAAAGATCGCCCCCATTCCACCGCGCTCGATCTCCTCATCGATCCGATACCGCGGATTGTCCAACTCCGGTGTATCGTCGGTTAGCCCCGGCCCCGTTTCTTCGAGGCCTATCGAAGTCGAAAGCGGACGCGTTGAAACATGCTCCGCACGCCCATCCGATTCATCCGGAAGCTTATTCATGGTATCACGTGCTTGCCGTTTGTCATGCAACCTCGCCCTGTCCCAAGACGCCATTCTAATCCAGGGCAGCGACAGCAAAAAAGACCACCACCCCCAATCACCACTCAATTCCGTCCGATTCAAAAGCCAGCTTGCCCCCCGCCCCCCGAGCCTCTTGGTGTCGCCATGACGTCCTGCGCATTCAAGTTCCGACGGCGAGCCAGCAGCCGACGAATCGTCGCTGAGTCTGTCGCTGGTCCATCGCCCTGTTGATATACTGACGCCGCGCGATCGGCCGACGCAGCGTCTGCGAAACAAGCCAATCCTGCGTCGCCGCACGACATACAGATGGAAGAGAGTTCTCGATCCGGGAAGCTACTTCCGCCCATCCCCCCGAACGACAACCTCGAGTTAACGATGAAATTTGAATCAGGACTCCACCCCTCGGTTTGTATCGATGCGGTCTTTGAAAGCCTACCCGCCCCCCAAGCGATCCAACAAGTTGCCGACTGTGGACTCAAAGCCTTCGAGTTCTGGGGCTGGTGGGATCGCGATCTCGAAGCGATCGCGGCGGCGCGAGACCAACACGACATGACCATCTCCGCCTGCTGCACCCGTTTCATCAGCCTGGTCGATCCGACCCTCCGCGACGATTATCTCGCCGGCTTGGAAGCTTCGATCGCCGCGGCACAACGTCTGCAATGCAAGACACTGATATCGCAGGTGGGCGACTTGATTCCGGGGGTCGATCGCGAAGATCAATTCCGCAGCTTGGTCGACGGACTCACACAAGCGGCACCGATGCTCGAAGCTGCCGGCATCACCTTGGTGATCGAACCGCTCAACGAATTGGTCGACCACCCCGGTTACTATTTGATCCGCAGCGACGAAGCCTTTGCCGCAGTCGACCAGGTCGGGAGCGACAGAGTGAAGGTAGTTTTCGATATCTACCACCAACAGATCAGCGAAGGGAATGTGATCGCCAACATCGCGAAGAACATCGATAAGATCGGCCACTTCCACGCCGCCGGAAATCCTGGACGACACGAACTGACGCGCGGCGAATTACACTACCCGTCGATCTTCGCAGCGATCGCCGACGCCGGCTTCGATGGCTTTGTCGGACTGGAATATTGGCCTCAGGATGATCCCGCCACCGGATTGCGGCAGATCGCCGACTGGTTCTAACCAGCCAGCGGGCTCCACCGCCAGCATCCATCCACTGTAGAAATCCCTCCAAAGTGCAAGTTCACACGCACTGCGCTGCATGCTGCGGCGGGTTAATTCCCACAAAATGGATCTTTACAGAATTGGCGCTGGTCGATCGGGAAGACTAGAATCGGTCGGTCGACATTCGACAGTCTCAATTCACCCCGTTCCAAGAGGAGCACTTCCACGATGAGACGCAACACATTGGTGATGGTCATGCTTGCTGTTATCGCCCTACCTGCAGTTGCAGAAGAGGAGAAAGCGGGTAAGGGTAAAGCGAAGAAGGGTGGCCGAAACGTCGCCACTCAAATTCTCAAGCAACTGGCCGACGTCGACTTGACCGACGAACAGACCGAAAAGATCAAGGCGGCTGGAAAGGTTGCAAGCGTCGAGATGGCCAAGATCCGCGATGAAGCGGGGATCACCGGCGAACTGATGAAGAAGCGTGCGGAAGCTGCCAAGTCGCTTGCCGATTCGGACAAAAAGGGAAAGCAGCGGAACGACGCGATCAACGAAGCGGCGGGGCTGACCAAACCGCAGGCCGAAGCGATGACGAAGATGAACGCAGTCCGCTCGAAGTTCACCCGATCGGTTGTGGCGATGCTGACCGATGCGCAGAAGGAAAAACTGCCCAAGCAATTGCAGCGTGCGGCGCGGCCCGAGAAAGGTAAGAAGCCGAACAAGAAGAAGGCCGCCGCATAAGCGTTGGCAAACAAGCGTTTCTACGCTTTGAGAGATAACGAAAGTGGGTCGCGCAATCGATTGCGCGACCCACTTTTTTTGTAACGCAAGCCGCTGTTAAGACGACTGCAGATCAAAGTCGAACGTTCCGTCTTCCTCGGTAACTACAACCGACAACTCCGATTTGGAGTTGTAGTTTTCGGGGATGAACTGCTCGGTGATCTGAATCTTTTCACCCGGGTTCGATTCGTCGAACTTTCCCGGAACCGGGCGTGTCGCGGTGATCAACACCGTCTTCTCGCCTGGCATCGATTCAAAATCGAAGCTGCCGTCGACGATCGGGCCGGCGGCACTGATCGTCTTCCCATCGTTCGCTCGGAAGATAACGTGACCGGTGGTGACGGGTTCACCATCAAAAGTAACCTTGCCCGACACCTGCGACATCGCGGGTCCGCTGCTGCCACAGCCGATCGATGCGAGTGTCAGCAGCGCGACTGGCAACAAGGCAAATAGTTTGGTTTTCATGCAAATAGAACTCATTAGAGAAAGTTGACTCGTTAACGATCGAAGGCTGCTTAAGGATTGTCGCTGACGACTTCGCCATTGTCGATCGTCGCCATCGCACGATAGACGTCCAACTGGATCGTTTCGGACAGGAACTGAGTCGAACCATCGATTCGGAAACACTGCACACCGCCAGGATGTCGGCTGCGCAACGAGTTACGAGTCTCATCGGCACCGATCAAGCTGATGCAAGGCAGGTCGCGATAGGTGGTCGATTTGCAGGTGTAGTGTTGATCGGGAACCGGTGTGTTGGGAGCTTCCATCGCGGTGAAACCGTATCCACCCCAACGACCACCACCCCAGTATCCGCCAGCACCGCCCCAACCGCCGGTGTCGCCACCGCCACGGATCGATTCACCGCCCATCAGCGAGGTCGACGTTCCGTCGGTCACCGACGAGAACTTGGTGTCGGAATAAGCGTAGATCAAACCACGCCCACGAGCGGTGTGATACATGTATTGGTCGCCGGTGCACATGACATAGTTGCCTTGGAAACCAGCTCCGCCAGATCGCACGCCACCGTTGGCGCCAAGACCAGGAGTCGCGGTGTCCGATGGACACAACAACGCGGCGATCTGCCGGTCCTTGATCGTAACGTCGACATCCATAATCCACTCTGGATTCTGTTGTTCGTACAAGTCTTGCATGTTTCCTTCTTCGAAGAAGGGCAGCAACCGCTGCATCCAGCAATCGCGTTTACGCGTGACCATCCCGCTATCGACGTAGCCGTAGGGAAACTTGCGGAACGTATCGTGGTAGTTGTGCATCGCCAGGCCCAGCTGTTTCATATTGTTAGAACAGCTCATTCGGCGAGCCGCTTCACGGGCCGCTTGGACCGCTGGCAACAACAGGCCGACCAAAATTCCAATAATGGCGATAACCACTAACAATTCGACTAGGGTGAACGCACGCCGCGTCGGGGCATAGGTTTTCATCAAAATACTCTCAGAAAGGAAAGAAATCAGGAAAGCGGAAGTAACAGGCAGGCCCGGTAGGAATGTCGAGCGACTGCTGGAACGCTGGGCGCCAAAAAAAAGAAACGCCTCAGCCAGTGCCGACCTACCGGTAATGCAAACTTAATACCATCCCCCCCAACCGCAACCACCCAAGAAGAACAGGTCTCTTTCACCAACGGTGCTACCCATTTTTTTTGAGGTGCGGATTCCCACACCAACGCCTCCTTAACGAGGGCTGCTTCACGAAAAAGAATTCAACTTTTTTCAATTTCGTTGGAGCATCCGGTGCCGGCTTGGAGGGAGTGGCAACGATTGTTGACGCGCGGAGCATGCGATCTGAGCATCGCCGCCTAAGAATTGACCATTTGTGCAGCATCACGCTCCCGCCCCCCAAAATGCCGATTTGGCGAGCGTCGATCTAAATCGCGCCCGATCGAGGCTTTGCCAGAACATCCAGCGGGCAATCGCTCCGTAAATCGAGCAGCCGATGGCGGAGCGGTGTGTCGCATTTCAAGAAAAGATGGCAAAATTTGGAGCTGACGGGGGCCGAACACCGCTTCGGACATGGATTACGGTCGCCCATATGCCCTCTTCAAAGCAGCCGTGCTAGTAGCCAACGGTGGGAACGTCTACCATTCCGAACATCAGAACCTTAATAATATCTGCGATTTGAAGATTAATAGAACAATGGAAAAGACGAAGGTTGCAATCGTTGGGCTGGGTACCGTGGGAACCGGTGTGGCGAAGCTGTTGTTGGATCACGGCGATCGCACGGCGCGGCACGCCGGCCGCACGCTGTGGCTGCAACGGGCGGTAGTTCGCGATGCCAGCAAGCCTGAATACGCTGATTTGCCCGAGGGAGTTGTCACCGAAGACCTCGACGATGTCCTCAACGATCCGGAAATCAAAGTCGTCGCACAATTGATCGGCGGCTTGGAACCGGCCCGCACGATCATGCTGAAACTGCTCGAAAGCGGCAAAGACGTCGTCACCGCCAACAAAGCCCTGCTGGCCGAACATGGCCCCGAACTGTTTGGTCGCGCTCGCGAATTGGGACAGTGCATCGCGTTCGAAGCGGCCGTTGCCGGCGGCATCCCGATCATCACGAACATCAGCCAGTGCCTGTCGGCCAACCAGATCCTATCGCTCGAAGGGATCCTCAACGGGACCAGCAACTTTCTGGTCACGCAGATGGATCGCCTGGGGATGTCCTTCGACGACGCTGTCGCCCAGGCGCAGGAACTTGGATATGCCGAAGCCGATCCGACGATGGACGTCGACGGCACCGATGCCGCTCAAAAACTGGCGATCCTCGCCCACCTCGCCTTTGGTGCCCATCCACGCTGGGCCGACATCCCGCGTCTGGGCGTCGACCAATTGGACCCAGCCGACCTGCAGTACGCTCGCGAGCTGGGATATCGCATCAAGCTGCTAGCTGTCGCCCGCTTGGGCAGCGAAGGGCTCGAACTACACGTCTCTCCCACGCTGGTCAAAGCGGGAACGCCGCTGGCCGAAGTCCAAGATGCGTTTAACGCGATCGCGGTCTGCGGCGATGCCGTCGGCCCCGTCTTCTACCACGGTCTCGGCGCTGGCCAGATGCCAACCGCATCGGCTGTCGTCGCCGACATCATCGACACCGCAGTCGGACGCACGCGGCTGACCTTCCAGACGCTAAAGCAGTTCAACGGAGACGAACAGCCGCGTGTCAGCTTGCGTCCGTTCAGCGAACTCCCCGGACGGTATTATCTGCGTCTGCACGTCACCGATTCCCCCGGCGTGTTGGGCGAGATCACTGGAGTTCTGGGACGTCATCAGGTTTCGATCGCATCGGTGATCCAACACGAACCTGCCAGCGATGGGACCAACGATGTTGTTCCATTGGTGATCATGACCCACAGCGCTCCCGAAGGAGCCGCCGGTCGCGCCGCCAACGAGATCGAAAACCTCGATTGCGTCGTCGGCAAGGTGGTTCGCTTGCGAGTCAAAGTCGGCGAATAAGAACTTCGCCCCAACGTGAGCCGGCCACTCCCCGCACTTCACCCGCCCAGCGCAGCTGGGAGGATCGAAAAACGAGCGTCTAGCGAGTTTTTCGGGGAGGGCCCACCGACGCCGGATCCGCTGCACTTCCCTCCCCCAACCACGCTCCGCGGGTTCGACCCTCCCTGAGGGAGGGTGAAGACGAGCGCAACGGCCTGAGCGTCTCAAACTCCCGCGTTTCACCCGCTCAGCGGAACGCTGGGAGGGTCGAAAAATGAGCGTCTAGCGAGTTTTTCGGGGAGGGCATACCGCTGTCGGATTTGCCGCACTGCGATCCCCGAACCACGCTCCGCGGGTTCGACCCTCCCTGTGGGAGGGTGAAGTTGAGTGCTACAGGATCGGGGTTTGACGCGGGCGGCCGCCGTCGCGGTCGATCTGCACCGTTAGATGCCGCCGCCATTGCTCGTCGTTTGTCTCGGGGAAGTCGTTGCGGAAGTGAACGCCTCGCGACTCCTCACGGGCCAGCGCGCTGGCGGCCATCAAGCGAGCGGTCAGCAGCATGTTCTGCAACTCCCAACCCTCGACCGAATCGAACTGCCGCGGCAACGCATAACTGCAATAGGACTCCAGCGAATCGAGCGCCTGACGCAGCGACGCGGCATCGCGTTGCACGCCACACAACCGCCCCATCAGGCTTTTCATCGCGTTGCGAATGTCACCAATATCAAGCGGTTCCACGGGGGCAGATGTCGCTGGTCCTTCGATCTTAAGCGCTTCGTAGCGGTCGGGCATTTCAGCCGCAGCCCGCGCGGCACCTTCGCCGGCATGGGCTCCGTAGACGAGTCCCTCTAACAAACTGTTCGACGCCAACCGATTCGCGCCGTGCAGCCCGCTGCTGGTCACCTCTCCCGCCGCCCACAATCCCGGCAGCGAAGTCCGGCCTTCGATATCGACCGAGACACCGCCGATCATGTAGTGGGCGCCGGGACGAACCGGAATCCGATC
Organism: Rosistilla oblonga; assembly: GCF_007751715.1. Classification (NCBI taxonomy): domain Bacteria; kingdom Pseudomonadati; phylum Planctomycetota; class Planctomycetia; order Pirellulales; family Pirellulaceae; genus Rosistilla; species Rosistilla oblonga. The sequence continues at coordinate 6,131,029 of NZ_CP036292.1, forward strand.
CTGGGTGATATCCAAACCGAATTCTTGGCAGACCTTGGCGATCCCAGGGAATCGCGACTTCACCTCTTTCGGATCCAGATGGTTCAGGTCCAAGTAGACGCACGGATGCTGAGTCTTGCTCATCTGGCAGACGATCGATTGGCTGACCACATCGCGCGGTGCCAGTTCGCCGCGGGGATCGTATTCGGGCATAAACCGATGCCCCGAGGCATCGACCAAATGCGCCCCTTCGCCTCGAACCGCTTCGGTGATCAGGAATCGGGAACTGCCGGCGATGTAGAGGACCGTCGGATGGAACTGCATCATCTCCATGTCGCGCAATTCGACACCTGCCCGGTAAGCCGCAGCGATCCCATCGGCAGTCGCTACCGGTGGGTTCGTCGATTCGCGGAAGATCTGCCCACAGCCACCGGTGCACAGGATCGTCTGCTTGGCCCAAACCAGGGTCGGCTTGTCGGTCCCGACGCCCAGGGCGGCGCCGTGGCAGCGTCCTTCATGGGTTAACAGATCCATGGTGAAGGCGTTTTCCATGATCTGGATGTTCTGCCGTTCGCGCGTCCGCTGGATCACCGCCCGCATCACCTCGCGTCCGGTGGCATCTCCCAAGGCGTGGACGATCCGCTGGTGGCTGTGCCCTCCCTCGCGGCCGAGCATCAGCGAGCCCTCTTGGTGCGAATCAAATCGCGTCCCCCAAGCGATCAGCTCTTCGATCCGGCGGGGGGCTTCGCGAATTACCGTGTCGACGACCGATCGATCGCACAGATTGCCGCCGGCGTTCAAAGTGTCCTGAACGTGATTCTCAAAAGAATCGGTTTCGTCGATCACGCCGGCGATCCCGCCCTGAGCGTAATTGCTGTTCGATTCCTGGATCCGATCCTTGGTCACGACCAGGACCGATTGGTTCGCCGCTGCAGCATTGGCGGCTCGCAAACCCGAAAGCCCCCCACCAATAACCAAGAGGTCGGTGAAGCGATGCAGGGCCCGTTTTGGATGAAAAGCGACCAGATAGCGAGGTGTCATAGATTCTGCGGCCGGCGCGAGAGGAGATGATGGGTGCGAGGATCAAGGTTGCAGGAAGTGGCGTGGGAAAAGCCCGCATCTGCGTTAATTCGCCTCACCGATCCGATTGGACCCTTGTGTCGAATACGTTAACATTTTGCTAAATATAGTCGAGTATTGGGCCTCAATCATTGGTAGACTACGGCTGAAATGGCGGGAAAGGCCTACCTTTGCTCGGCATCTCGCGATTGTCGTCCCCGCAAATCGCTCAATTTGAATGGCCTTACCAAGGTCAACGCCCTCCCTTCGAAGCACCATGATTGCCACAGCGGATCAATCCTCCCAGCCCCCAGCCGCAGATCGTTCCAGCAAAACGATCCGCTTTCATGGCGCGGCAGGGGAGCGTGTTGGTAGCATTTCGAGGGCGGCCGAGCGATCATCAGAAGGAGTTCCCCGCCACGGCAGGCAGTCAAACTCTCCCATTTCTGCACAAGAAATGGCTCAGCGGTGCGAAGAGGAACATGGTTTGCGGTCTCAATTACCATTGAGTTGGAAACTCACGACGGGCAGCCCAGCGCCCGCGACCTGCCAACGATCCTTCAATTCCCTAGCGGAAACACCAAATACATGAGTTATCGACCCGCCCGCAAACGACGCCGCCCACGCATGAGCCTCAGCTTCCTGCCGACGATGCTGACCCTGGGCAACGGGGCCTGTGGCATGGCTAGTATCGCCATGGCTTATAATGCCGAACTGAACTGGTCGACCGAAAACAAGCTGTTTGCTGCCGGTTGCCTGATCTTCGCCGGCATGTTGTTCGACGCGTTTGACGGTTGGGCGGCCCGAGCGACCAAGCAGACCAGCGAGTTTGGTGCGCAATTGGACAGCCTGTGCGATGCGATCACCTTTGGCGTCGCCCCCGCGGTGCTGGTCTGGCAATACTCCAACGTCCTGCCACTGCGGGTGATCTACCCAATCGGCGTCCTCTTTACGCTCTGCACAATCCTGCGACTGGCTCGATTTAACGTCGAAACGCCAAGCGACGACGCCGAGGACCACGCTTATTTCGAGGGTTTGCCAAGCCCTGCTGCTGCGGGCACGATCGCCACCTTTGCGATCGCCACGCCCGAACTCTCGGCCATGCAGACATCCGTTGCCGATCCACGAGCTCAAGAATTGGCGGCCACCGTCCTGGCCAGCTGCCAATACCTTTTGCCAGCTCTGGCGGTAATATTAGCTTACCTGATGGTATCGCGATTTCGGTACGAGCACTTTGTTCCGAAATGGCTCGGCGGACACTGGTCTCCATTCCAGATCGGCCTGGCCCTTTTTGCTATTATGACAGTCGTGGTCGTGAAGGAATTAGCCCTGCCGCTGATGTTCTGCTACTACGCCTTTGAATCCCCGATCCGGAATTGGATGCGTCTGCCTGAATCGGCACGCGCAAGCGGTTAGCATCCCCCCCCCCTGCGAACCTCTCATTACCCAACAATCCCCCAACGGAATTGAAGAACAATGGAAATCGACGTCGCCCCGGCGGAAGACGAAAAAACTCAGCAGGCTGCCCCATCGCGCTCCGGTTCGAAAGTGAAGGCTGAGCGAGCGCAGTTGTACAAGCAACTGGCCCCCGCCTACGAAGTCCTCTTCCCGTTGGTCATCCGCAACCACATCCGCACCAGCATTCAATCGTTGAACATCCCCGAGGGAGCCAAGGTGCTCGAAGTCGGGATTGGGACCGGAATCTCGATGCCGGTCTATCCCCAGCACGCCAAGATCACCGGGATCGACCTCTCCGAACCGATGCTGGAAGTCGCTCAAAAACGGATCCAACGCGAGGGTTGGGATCATTTTGACCTGCGGGCGATGAACGCCGAACAGCTCGATTTCCCCGACGAAAGCTTCGACTTCGTGACCGCTTTTCACGTCGTGACCGTCGTCTCGAAGCCGCAAAAGATGATGGCGGAGATCACGCGGGTCCTCAAACCGGGCGGCCGTCTGCTGGTCATCAACCACTTCCGCAGCCGCCGCAAGTGGATCGCCAACATGGTCGATCGCGCCGACAGCGTCACCCGGCACCTCGGCTGGCGGACCAATCTCGAATGCCAATCGATCGTCGAGAATCTGCCGCTGGAAGTCGAGCACCGCTACAAATCGTCTCCCTTCTCGCTCTTTACGATCGTCAAGGCGAAACGCTGCTAGACGTCTCGGCATTGGTGGAAGCGTTTCCGACTTCCCCCGACGCGAACCCTCGCGGTCGCTGCCGGCTCCTAACCGACAGGACGCGAATCCCGATGGAGTCCACCGACGGCCCTCTTTAAGGGGCCTATCGCGTCGGCGTTTGAGCGATCGTTGCTCGAGCTGCGTGGGACAAACTCCAGCCGTCTCCTTCGCAGGCCCCTTTATCATCCCCGCGGGCTTAGAATAATAGGCAGTAGGCAGAGGCGTTCTTAAATTCAACCCGCTGCCCGCTTGAGCCACCCTTCCTCGACGACCAGATTGGTCAAATCAGGTGTTTCCGATATATGAGTTCCCCGTTCAACAGCGTCCCCGAAGCCGTTGATGCGATCGCGCGTGGCGAAATCGTGATCGTTCTCGATGCCGAGAATCGTGAAAACGAAGGCGACTACATCTGCGCGGCCGAAAAAGCGTCGATCGAAAACGTCAACTTCATGCTCTCCGGACGCGGCCAGCTGTGCGTCGCCGTCCTCCCCGACGTCTGCAATCGCTTGGATCTGCACCCGTTGGTCGAACGCAACGACGCACCTTTGAAGACAGCCTTCCAGACGCCCGTCGATCATCGCAACGCCAAGACCGGCATCACCGCGGCCGAACGTTCCGAAACGATCCAGGCGCTGATCCAACCCCACAGCCACGCCGAAGACTTTGTCCGCCCCGGGCACGTCTATCCGCTGCTGGCGAAAGAGGGAGGCGTGTTGCGTCGGGCTGGGCACACCGAAGCTGCTGTCGATCTCGCCCGCATGGCGGGGCTGGAACCAGCCGGTGCGCTCTGCGAAGTCCTCAACGAATCGGGGGACCGCGCCACCCGCGACGATCTGCTGGCTCTGGCCAAGAAACACAACCTGAAGATCATCACGATCGAAGAACTGATCGCCCATCGCCGGGTGAATGAAAAGCTGGTCTCGCGGAACGCACAAGCCGATCTACCGACATCGTTTGGCGACTTTAAGATCATCGTCTACGACGTCCAGTTCGAAGACCAAGAACCGATCGCGCTGGTCTACGGCGACCTCGCCTCCCAAGACGGCCCGCCGCCGTTGGTGCGAATGCACAGCAGTTGCTTCACCGGCGACCTAGTCGATTCGCTTCGCTGCGATTGCGGCGACCAATTGAAGATGGCGTTGAAGGTGATCAGCAGCGAGGGACGCGGTGCGTTGGTCTATCTGCCGCAAGAGGGACGTGGCATCGGGTTGGCCCAGAAGATCCGCGCCTACGCCTTGCAAGACCAAGGGCTCGATACCGTTGAAGCCAACCACGCGTTGGGCTTCAAAGCCGACATGCGCGACTACGGCATCGGGCTGCAGATCCTCAAAGACCTCGGGCTCCGCGAAGTCCGCCTGCTGACCAACAATCCCAAGAAGACCGAAGCCTTCAATCTCCGCGGCTTCGATCTGCAGGTCGTCGATCAAGTGCCGATCATCTCCGAATCGAACGTTCACAACGCGCGTTACTTGCAAACCAAGCGAGACAAGATGGGGCACCAATTGCCCAGCGATCCGGTCGAGTCGGCCGAATGAACCGCGAGGCGCAGGAAGCTTGGCGGCCGCGACGGATCGCCGTAATCGGTGTCGGTTTATTAGGCGGTTCGGTCGCGTTGGCAGCGAAGCGCCGCTGGCCCGACGCAACGCTTGTCGGTTCGTCTCGCAAGCCCGAGACGCGGCAGACGATGCTCGACCTACAAGTCGTCGACCACGCGTTTGCCGATGCGATCCAGTGTGTCGCCGATTGCGACCTGATCATCATCGCAGCCCCCGTTGGCCACATCGCGCGGTTGCTGCCCGAGATCGCCGATGCCAGCGATCCCAATGCGATCATCACCGATGTCGGCAGCACCAAACATGAAATCGTGACGGCAGCCGAATCGCACCCCGCCGCGGCGCTGCGGTTTGTCGGATCGCACCCGATCGCCGGCAGCGAGCGAACGGGAGTCGAAAACGCTTCGGTCGATCTGTTCCAAGGCAAGCTATCGATCACCACACCGACCGACCAAACCGATCCGATCCGCCACGACCGCGTAAAGCAGTTTTGGCAAGAGATCGGTTGCCGCGTGATCTCGATGAGTCCCGCCGACCACGACCTCGCATTGGCTTCTGCCAGCCATATGCCGCACATCGCATCAGCCGCTTTGGCCCTGGCGCTGCCACAAGAATTTGCCCATCTGACCGGATCGGGATTCCGCGACGCGACGCGGATCGCTGCGGGAGATCCATTGATGTGGCGACAGATCGTCGAAGCCAACGCGCCGGCGGTCTTGGCTCAGTTGCAGCAATACGAATCGGCGATCGGCCAGTTCCGCGGCGCGATCGCTAGCCAGGATTGGACTGGAATCGAAAAGCTGTTTGCCGACGCGCAAACCGCAAAACAAACGATCGATGCCGCGACGTGTGGCCCCGAAGACGACTCAGAATAACAACGTCTTCTGATGGGGCGGATCGCCGTCCCGGTTCTCCAGTTCGCGGCGGACCTCGCGCAAGCCGTAGGCGCACATCTCAAACTGCTCGCTCAATCGACGCAGCAGATCGCACGGCGGGCGATCGTCGCCCCCTTCGATGGAGCTTGCGATCGCGTAGGCTCGCTTGCCTTGTTGGCAATAATCGACGAAGTGATCGGCGTGGTCGCGCGACTTCATCTGCCGCAGGCTCTCGGGATACATCCCGCTCCAGAACAGCGTGAAATCGCCGACATGGCGGTGGACTTCGCGGCGAGCGACGCCGATTCGCTTGTCCGCTTCGATCAGCATCTCGACAACTTCGGTTGCCGGTCTGCCGGTCGCTCGGCGAACCGTATGCAGCATATCGGTGCGAACGAACCGAATCAGCAGGCTGTTGATGTAGTCGACTAATTGGACATCGACCACGCCCAATTGACCATGAAAGATCGATTCGGAAACCCCAGAAAAGAATCGTTGCAGTAGCGTACTTGGCGCTGAATCACGTTTCTCTGTCATCGGTTGTCTTCCTCCTGTTGCAAGGAAGAGGAAATGAATCCTCTACCTTTCAACCTAATTACGCCCCAATCGCCAGGTCAAGAGAGAAATCGAATCGGCAAAAAAATTGCGGTTGCCGTAATCCGGCCCTTTGGGGCAGCGATCGCATTGGCAAATCCAGCGTGCCGGAGTTGCCAAGGGTTGGCGAAAAGGCAGGGCCTCATGAGGACCGAAGGTCCGGCAATTTGCATAGCCCAGGCGTAACGCCTGGGTAAACGGCAAGGCGAACAGACACAACAAGAAGGGCCAACGGCCCGCCGGTCGATCGACGTGCGACCGCGTTGCGGGCCGTGCGTGTTACGACGATCGAACCCGGTGGTGTTCGCTGTGCTCAAACCACCGGCTACCTTATTTGGTCCCATCGGGATCCGGGATCGATCGACCGTGGTCGCGATTCCACTAATCCGACGTACCGAAAAACGGGAACATCTTGCGAATCTCTTCGTTGGACGGCTGAAAACCATACTCGCAGATCTCGAAGGCTTCAGCATATTTAACCTGCTCGCCCCGTTCGGGTCCGTACCAGCGATTGAGTGCCTGGCGATACTGACGCGACTCCGCACCGGCCCGTTGATCCCAACGTTCGCGCAGCCATTCTCGACGCAACTCGGGCTGCGACGCTGGCGGCACCAGTGCCATTTTTTCGGCGTTCCCCAACGCTCCTCCCTCAAACGTTTGCGACTCCAACGCCATCAACGCGTCGACTTTCTGTTCGAAGACGTCATCGATAGCTACCGCGATATCGGGATCAAACGGATAGGGTTTCTTGAAACGGTCGCTCGAATAAAGAAACAACGGGTTCTTTTTCAGAGCGGGGACGTCGGGGCAGAAAAAGGGAACCGTGACCATAAACGCGGCATCCTGTACCAAGACACCGACGTAGCGATGGTCGGGATGATAGTCCCAGGGCCGATGCGCGATCACGATGTCGGCGTCCCACTCACGAATCAAGCGCGTGATCGTGCGACGATTTTCGAGCGTCGGCATCAATTCACCGTCGTGGATATCGAGAACCTGCGAAGTCACTCCCAACCGTTTTGCGACCTCCGCCGATTCCGCGATGCGTCGTTTTGCCAGAGCACCGCCGGCCATCTGCCAATGGCCGATATCGCCATTGGTTACCGAAACCAGTTTGACGTGATGCCCCTGTTTGGCCCACAGCGCCGCCGTCCCGCCGCTCTTGTATTCCGCATCATCGGGATGCGCTCCAAAACAGATGATCCGCAGCTTTGCGTCGTCGCTATCCTCGTTGCCCTCAGCCCAAATCGAATTCGAACTCGCAACCAACATAACCGCCAGCGTGAACAACAGCTTGCAGTATCTCATGGTCTCTTTCCTTTACGGCGTTATAAAATCGGTTGCAGCGTCGCTCACGTTTCGCTTGCCGCAACGGAGTCGCCATTCTCATTGAACGACGACTCAACTTCAAGAAATCGATTGGCGAGTTTCATCGCCAGCGGGCTCCCTGCCCATCGAGCATCCGGTGGAGCGGCGAGACCGAGGCAACGACGCTCCACCGCCGGATCAAACACGTGCTACGGCAGCAACGTCTTGATCAAGAAGTCGCCCGCCGCCTGATCGGACTCTTTGCCGGTGGCTAGCTGAGCGCCGGACTCCGCAGCCGTCGCGCGATATGCGGCAAACACCGGATCGAACAACACCTGGCCGTCGGCGTCCGACAGCGACTTCTTTTTGCCATCGACGGGATTGGCCAACAGCAGAGGTCGCGGCGCACAGAGTGCAGCCAGCTGAGAAACATCGGCCACCTTGAGAAGGTTCGGGGCATAAACCCACATCGGTTGCGGCAGCGGATCGGCGATCGCATCGACGAAACTGCCGATCGTCCACTGTGTCGCCACGGCATCGATCTCATCGGAAAGGGCGGCGGCGAGCATCGCGATCAAACCAGTACTTCCGCGACCGTAAACGGCGACCTTGCCAAACTCTTCCTGCCCCGAAAGCGTGCGGGCGGCAGCGATCACATCCCAAGCCTGCTGAGCCAACAGCGGCCGACCGAGCACGATCGCGTCGCTGGCACACTGATTCGGATTGACCTTCCCTTCTCCCAGAGACCGCACGTCGAGCGCCAAAACGGCGATCGGTTGGTCGAGCAAACGTCCCACCGTTTCCGACTTCATCGCGGCCTGCTTGCCACCGGCGTCGAGAACGATCACCAACGGCAACGGCCCTTGGGCATCTTCGGGCTGGATCAACAGAGCCGGAACTTCCAGATCGCGTTCGGTTCGAAGCGAGAGCCGCTTGACGCTGCGTCCTTCCCAATCAAATGCTCCGTGATCCGCTGGAGCCGATTCGAATTCGACCGGCTTGCCACCCAAGGTCTCCCAGAGCTTGCCGCGCAAGTCTTTCGCCCAAGCAGCATATTCGTCGGCGTCGCTTGGCACGTCAGCATAACCTTGCACCAATCGGTCGGCTTCTTCACGCACCAGATCGACGTAGGTCTTCGCATCAGCCGGCAATTTGCCGTCTTTAAATACATACAGATCCTTTGAACTTCGGTCTTCCAACGGAATCTCCGGTTCGGCAACGGGAGATCCATCGCCACGCCCCTGCAGAAAACGGTTGAACCAGCCATACCCTGCCTCGCGCAGCGGCTTCGACCATCCGTGACCAGCCGGTGCTTCGCTCAACGCTACTTGGTCGGCCGAATCGTAGAGACCATAGATCTGTTGAGCGCGACGAATCGTATCGCGAGTACCAACGATCGGGAAAATCGGATCCTTCTGGCCATTGCCCGCCATAAACGGACGCGGCGCGGCGAGGCCAACAAACTGGAACTGCTCCATGTGCTGAGCGATCCCCGGCAGATGATTGCAGATGCAGTGATTGCCCCCGTCTTTGATCCAAGCTTCATAAGAACACAGACAACAGAACGACGCCCCCGCAGCAAACCGACTCTCGACCGGCATCGCATACATCGTGTTTAGCCCGCCGCCGGAATTCCCCGCGATTCCAATCCGCTTCGGATCAACATCCGCACGCGTCTCCAAATAGTCGACCGACCGGATGCTGTCCCACAACATGTAACGCAGGTTGGTGTGCCCAACCAGCATCGCAGGGTAGCTGACCGCGTGCCCATTGCCCCGCAGCCTTCGCTCCCCTTGGCCAACCGGATCATAAGCCAACACCACGTATCCCTGCCGGACCAATCCCAGCTGGGCGGTGCGATAGAGATCGTAATTCTTCCCCTCTTCCATCGCATGTCCCGCGGTCACAACGATTGCCGGCATCGGTTCTTCGATACCTTTTGGAACATAGAGATTCGCCGTCACATAAAAGCCGGGGAAGCTTTCAAATGCGAGATTCTCGATCGTATAGCCATCCCGATCGGCTCGCCCCGTCACCTGAACGTTCAGCGGCGTCTTCTCGGGCCACGGCAACAAACCGATCGCATCTCGCAACTCATTCGCAAGCGGCTCTTTTGCGTTTTCCCAAGCCTGCTTTCCCGTGGGATCGACATGCTGGCGGCTGATCTCCACACAGGCGTCGATATTAAATCGCAACGCATTGGCACTGTCGGGCAGGCCGTCTTGATAGACGTTCCACGGATCGGGTTCAGCGGCAAACGCCGAGCCTGAGACAACCGCGTTAACGAGAAGCGCCATCGCGATGGCTGACTGCAAGAATTTCATGGTGCAATTTCTCTTAGGGTGGGAGAGTGTTGGGGTGGGGAGAGCGAAGCGATCTGCCGGAATCAGAACCCAACAAAGGAGGTTCCACCGGAACACCGGCCACGCGTCCATCGCAGCCGGCCAGTCCGCTCACCAACAGGATACAAACAATCGATCGAGCCAACATCGAATCGGTTCCTGAAAACCAAAATATTACGTCGGCCGCCGACTAAGACATCAGCCTCAAGAGGACCGAAGGGCCGACGATTTGCATAGCTCAGGCAGAAGGCCTGGGTAAACGGCAACGCGAACAACGCACTCACGAGGACCGAAGGTCCGGCGATTTGCATAGCCCAGGCAGAAGGCCTGGGTAAACGGCAATGCGAACAACGCACAACAAGAAGGGCCAACGGCCCGGTGCCCGATGGCATTCGCTACGCTCAAACGACCGGCTACCTTCGGGAACCGACCGTGCGATTGCTGGCGTTTGCGAAAGCAGCGTCTAACGTTTCAGACGGACTACCTGTTCAGCGATGTAGTGCGGCGTTGCACCTTCGGAACGAGTGCTCAATCGACCGACGATCCCGACCTGTTGGTTGAGCATTCGCCGGGCGTTGATTCCAACCGCTGGGGACAAGTAGGCGATCGTCTGGCCATCGCGATCGGTCAGCGCAAAGGGTGGTGCTTCGGGTCGCGAAGAATAAACTTCGACTAACCAGCCCTCCCGATCGTACCGCGGCGCCGATGCGACACGTGGCGACGTAGTGGTTGGTGCGGCAGCGGGCGCCGCTGGTGCGGGTGTCGACAATCCCATCGGTTGTCCACTGCGGCGACTAGCGATCTCACGATACTGGTCGATCCGATCGATCAGCAATCGAGCGCGGCCGCGATCGACGGGGTCGGTCGAGGTTTGGATCAACAGTTCGACATCCGAACGCAACGCTTCGGCTTGCCGCGGCGAAGCTTCCGACGCCATCAAGCGAGCCAACTCCATCTGCATCTGCTGCAACTGCCCCGAACCGGCTCCGGTTCGATCGCCCGGGAACGCTGCCGAAGCTGGCAGGTTCTGGCTGGCAGTCCGCTCGCGCGGCGGAGCCGATCGATAGGCCTGCGTCCACGAAGAATCGGTCGCTTCGACTTGTTCGACCTGTGAATCTTGATCTGCCATGTCGCGGACGCGGATGTCGTTGGCAACACTCATCCGACTGCGAAACGATCCGCGTGGCTCGACTTCGACATGACTCACCTGAGCGATTTCCGCGTCCCCGATCACGCTCCCTCCCGCCTCGACGACTTCGCGCTGAGCGGCTTCCATATCAAACGGAGCTGGCGGGGCATCGACATCATTTGCCGAATCGGCTGGTTCGTCGCTCGCTCGCTCCGCTGTGGGAACCGCGCCGGCGAGCAACATGTTCTTTCGTTCGCTCTGCAATTTCGCCATCGCCTCGCGGCTCTTAACGATCTGACTGTCGTGAACCCAACGGAACTCTCCCGGTGGCGGGACGATCCGCAGCCACGATTCCTGCTCGCCCGATTCGGTCTCGCGGCTGGTATTCCCGATCAACGCAACGGTTTCGCCGACTTGGAACTGGACCTGCCAGCGATACTTGCGAGCTCGACCTAGGTTGGTGCCGATCCACGCGACCGCATCGGGATCGAGGATCGTTCCCGTCGTCCCATCGGCATCGATCTCCACCTGGTCCGCTGGCACCCAGCAGAAACTCGTCTCCGGTGGCCGGATCCCCAGCCAACCGTCGTCGGTTTCCAGATAAACCTCCAGCGCTTCGCCCTCGATCAACCGATCGGTTCGATAGTGCTCGCCCGATGGTCCGCAGCGGGCGTAGCTGCCAGCTTCGCTGACATACACGGTGTAGGGTTCATCGACCGGACCGGCGGCAAAGGCAGCCGAGGTGAGGATCGAAACTGTCGTCGATAGAATGGTGACGCAAAGTGTCCGCAGCATAAGAGATCTCCTTGATGCTGCGTATTACAGAATCTACCCCGGGGGGAACAACCCCGATCGGCGCACGATCGACTCGCCGCCCTAACGATTCGACCAACCAATAAAAAACGCTGCAAAGCCGATATCAGCATTTGCAGCGTCGATGAAATGGTGGCCGCCCGAAGCAGCTACGAATTCCAGGCGATAAACCTAGAATCCAATCCGCAGCGACATGCCAGGACTACGGACCGATACGCCGCCATACGGTGCGTATACAGGGACCGGAGCGTAGACGGCAGGGGGTGCGTAGTAGCGTCGGACGGGTGGCGCGACGTAGTAGCTGGCGCGGGGAGCATAGTAGCTCGTATACGGCGCACGATAGCTGTAGGTGTACGCGGGTCGATAGGCGCGGACAACCGGCGCCGGTGCATAATAGCCGCGGTATCCCATGCGGTAGGGATAGCGAGCCATCGCGGTTGAACTGGCCGACAGAATTGCAACGGCCGCGCATAATAATAAGAGCCGTTTGAACATTGTTTTCCCCTCGAGAGTCGGTTTGCTGAAAAGTGTTTCTGTTTTAAAGTAAGCTCTGCAGGCGAAATCGAATCGCCGCGGCTAGCGTTATGTCAGTTCCAATTTTACGCTGCCGCAAAGCGAACTGGCGCGCCGAGTTGTGAATTCGCCGATTATTCTGCAAGCCGCCGCCATCGAGCGCGTCAATCGCTCGAAAAAAATGCGCCGACAACTCCGCGGTTCCTGTTCGCCGAAGAGACACTTAGCCGCCGACGCACCTTCGGCTCCAACATCTCGCCCAGTTTTACTCCACACGCCCCCCAGTGACTCTCCACGCAAAGCGAAGTCGAAGGATTGATATGAAACGGTTTTCCCCACGACACGGATTCACCCTTACCGAGGTGCTGGTGGTGATCGTCGCCGCAGCCATTCTGCTGACCTTGGCTCTGCCGATGCTGCTGTCGATGCGCGAGAACTCGCGGCGGATGACCTGCGAGTACCGCCTGACTCAAATCGGCGTGGCGATGGCGGAATACCAACTGACCAACGAACACTATCCCGCCGGCACGATCGATTCGCAGTCGCCAATTCAAAACGTCGCCGAGGGCTTTCATCAAAACTGGATCATCGCGTTGCTGGCCGACTTGGACCAACAGACGCTCGCCGATCAGATCGATCCCGACGCCAGCGTCTATGCCGCCGCCAACGCCGCGCCGCGCGAGACTCCCTTGGCAATCGTCCGCTGCCCCTCGGACGCCAGCACCTCGCTGCCAACGACCAGCAACTATGCGGGCATCTACGCCTCGCAGGAAGTACCGATCGACGAACAGAACGACGGGATGCTTTTCTTGAATCGAGGCGTGATGCCAGAAGAGATCGACGGCGGGCTGGAATACACGCTGTTTGTCGGTGAGAAGTTGAGCGATCCCGCCGAAGACCTGGGCTGGATGAGCGGTACGCGAGCGACGATCCGCAACGTCGGCCATCCGCTGGGGGATGGTTCGCACATCGACTCGATCCCGACCGATGCCAACGGCGAACCGAACCGACTGTGGGTCGGCGGGCTGGCGAGCCGGCACCCGGGGGGCGTCAACCTGCTGCTGGGGAGCGGCCGCGTGCGATTCTATTCGGCAAGCGGCGACCAAGAGGTGTTGCAGCAGATGGCGCGGCGATCGAAAGAGCTAGCTGAGACCGACGACACGGAGATCGCTGTCGAGACGAGCGAGTAACACCCGACGGCTAATACGCCGCCTGATAGAGCGCCAGCAGGTTCTCGGCGTTCACTGGAATCGGATTAAACGTGCCGGTCCACTGCTGGGTGGCATCTTCGGCCAGCTGAGGCAGGGCTTCGCGTGGGATCTCCAATTCGCTGAGCTTTGTCTTGAGTCCCGCCTTGCCAACCAGTTCGGTCACCCGCTGGGCAATCTGCAGCGGCGCATCGTGCTGGCTCTCGCCGGGATCGATTTCCGCCAGCAGTTCCGCATAGAGTTCGGGATAGTCGCGGCCGTTAAAAAGGACGACGTGGGGCAACATCAAGCCGACGGCTTGGCCATGCGTGATGCCAAAGCGCGCGGTCAGCGGATTTGCGGTGGCGTGAGCCGCGCCAAGCATCGAGGTTTCGATCGCGATTCCGGCCAGACAGGCACCGAACTGCATCTCGCCGCGGGCTTCGAGGTCGTCGCCGACTTCCAAGACTCGCGCCAGATTGCCGGCGATCATGCGGAAGGCTTGGCGGCTGAAAGTCGAAGAGACGGCGTTGCGCCGCGTCGTGACATGGGTCTCCAGCGCGTGCGACAGAGCGTCGATTCCGGTCAGCGCCGTGACAGCGTAGGGCTGCGTGAGCGTGAGCGCCGGATCCAACAACGCCACCGCACAGGCGGCTCGCGGATCGCCGCAGGCCATTTTCACATGGGTCTTCGCATCGCTGATCAACGCAAACGACTGCGCCTCGCTGCCGGTCCCCGAAGTGGTCGGGACGGCGATCATCGGCAGCATGTCGGCTGTCGCTTTGCCAACGCCCCAATAATCTTTGATCTCGCCGCCACAGCTGTAGACGAAGTTGATTCCTTTGGCACAGTCCATCGAACTGCCGCCGCCGAGCCCCACGATCAGGTCGGGTTTGACTCGCCGAGCGACTTCGACTCCCGCGTCGATAAAGTCGGTCGTCGGATTTTCGGTGAAGTCGTGGAAGGAATGGACCACCAGCCCAGCGGCTTCCAGCGACAGCAGGCCGGTACCGAAGTGCCCCGCTTTGACGACGCCGGGGTCGGAAACCACCAACACGGTCCTGGCGCCAAGTTCGACGGCGAGGGGGCCAAGTTGCTCGATCACACCAGCGCCAAAGACGATCCGAGGGCGCAGCTGGAAGTCAAAAGGTTGCATCAGCAGGCGGGAAGTGGAGGGGGAGGGGGGAAGACGCTTCGCAATTCGAGCCTCTTCGTATTGGGTCCGTTCTATTTTTTTAGACTACAGCAAATCTTAGCGGCGGGGAAAGGTCAGGGAACTGTCTCCAGTTGCCGATGTAGGAGATTGAGCGGATTGAAAACGGGCCAGCAGGGGAGTCTAGGCTTTCGGGCGAGCCCATTTTTTGATATTCTGCGAGGCTTATAAATATGATCTGCTGAGCCGCAGGGCGCTCGCACGCGACGATATTCCGATCACAACTCACTTTGAAACGAATTAAATCATGGCAAAACCGCACCGAAAACTGAAGAAAGCGAACCACGGCAAGCGTCCCGCCAACGCAAAGGCTCGCAAAGCGAAACGCAAAAAACTGCGTACCTAATCGCTAGCCGTCGCCCGTAGGTTCTCCAGCTCGCCCGTTCGCCAAACTCTTTCGAAAAGCGTAAATCCTTTGGCTGCCAAAGATCTCATTTTCAATCTGGACGATCTCGATTTTGACGCACCGATTGGCGATCTCGACGAAATCTGCAAGGTCAATCCCCAACGCCACGAGATGCTGCAATTGACAGCAATCGTGGGGGAAGACATGCAGCGAAATGCTTGCGCCGCCTACAAGGATCTCTCGCAAGACGAATTCTGGGTTCGCGGCCACATGCCTGGCATGCCGCTGATGCCGGGCGTCGTGATGCTCGAAGCCGCCGCTCAATTGTGCAGCTACTTCACCCAGAAGCACGATCTGCTGGGAGCCGACATGGTCGGTTTCGGTGGCGTCGATGAAGTCCGCTTCCGCGACCCCGTCCTCCCCGGCGACCGCCTGGTGCTGATGTGCGAACTAACACGCATTCGCCGCGGCCGGATGATCGTCGCTCGCTTCCAAGGAGTCGTTCGCGGCGGCTTGGCTGTCGAAGGGATCATCAAGGGGATTCCGATCCCGATCAGCGCTCTGAAAGAGACGCTTGCGGCGCGCAGCAACAGCTAGCCCGCTCTCGGCAAATTCACTCTATCGCGCGCTGGCCATCTTCTTCCGCCGCGCGCTCGAAATCTCGCCGCTCTCGGTGGGAGCTCTTTTCGGCCGCGTTAGCGTTGCCGCAATCCCGCCCCCCCGGCACTGGCTAACACTCGCCTCGCCGAGCGCTCTATCATGGACTGGTGACCGATCGCAGCGGCGACAGTAACCACCCCCGCCGATGCAAATCGCAAGTCATTGCCCCGCGGCGACTTGCCGCGCCGCTGACCGCTATTGGCCTGGGATTTGCATAACCTGGCTCTGTTCGCTGTGACGTTGCAGATTTGGCAGAATCTCATGTAAAAACGACACGGGGTTTACAATTCTACAAACGAATGAGGAGTAACATCCGATGGAAAGAATGTGGAAGGGTGTGTCTTTTATACTGGGCAGCCTGTTGGTCGGGACGCTGTTGAGCGGTGTGTTGTTGAGCTTGCCATCGGGCTTGCAGTCCAACGTATTGGCTCAACGCGACATCAATCCGCAAAATTTGCAGACGGCAAACGACCTCTCCACCACTTTTCGCCAGGTCGCAAATTCGATGCGGCCAAGCGTCGTCAGCATCAATTCGATGCAGAAGGCTCGCGTCGTCCGCGGCGGCACACGCGGGATCCCCGACGGAATCTTGGAAGGCTTGCCGCCAGAGATCCGCGACCAACTGTTTGGCAACGGATTTGGTGACAGCGGATCGACTCAGCCACAAAAGTCGGGAGTCGGCAGCGGAGTGATCATTCGCGCCGACGGCTACATCCTGACCAACAACCACGTCGTCGAAGGGGCTGATGCGTTGGAGGTCGAACTCTCGGACCGCCGCCGAATCGAAGCCACCATCGTCGGCACCGATCCGCAAACCGACCTGGCGGTGATCAAGATCGATGCCCCCAACCTCGAACCGGCGCCGCTGGGCGATTCCGATGCGATGCAGGTTGGCGATTGGGTGTTGGCGATGGGCAGCCCCTTCGGTCTGGACCAAACCGTCACCGCTGGCATCATCAGCGCCAAGAACCGCGTCCAGGGAATCGTTGGTCAGGGCGAAGGCTTTGAAGATTTCCTGCAGACCGACGCGGCGATCAACCCAGGCAACAGCGGCGGCCCGCTGGTCAATCTGCGTGGCGAGGTGATCGGCATCAACACAGCGATCGCGTCGCGGAGCGGCGGATACAACGGGATCGGGTTTACGATCCCCACCTCGCTGGCCGGTCCGATCGTCGACAGTTTGATCGAATCGGGGTCGGTTCGCCGCGGATTCCTCGGTGCCAAACTGGGACCGATCGATGAACAGCGGATGCAACAACTGGGGCTGCCCAACATGGAGGGCGCCTACATCGACCAAGTGCTCGAGGGCCAACCGGCTCACCTCGGCGGCTTGCAACCTGGCGACGTGGTCGTCGAAGTCAACGGCCGCGAGATTCGCGACCTGTTGCAACTGCGGAACATCGTCGCGTTAACGCCTCCCAACGGAACCTTAAAGTTCAAAGTCATCCGCAACGCCGAACCGGTCATGCTGACGATCGTGTTGGGCGAACGAACCAACGCTGCGCTGGCGCGGTTTAATCCCGCCGGCGAACTTTGGGGAGCCGACTTGGAACCGCTGACCGAAGAGACAGCGCAGCAACTGGGAATGCGAAGCACAACTGGTTTACTGGTCACCAACGTCACCGAGGATAGCGTCGCGTCAGCCGCTGGACTCGACGCGGGCGATGTGATCCTGCGTGCCAACGGCCAACCGATCGGCAGCATCGATCAACTGAAACAGATGATCGCTCAAGCCGAGCAGGTCGGCCGACCGTTGCAGTTGGTCGTCAAGCGAGGCAACAGCCGCGGATTGGTGACGATCCAATAGAGCGGCGACGGACCTTCGAATTAGCTAGCCAGCGGGCAGCCGAAAACGGCTGTTCGTTGGCTTAATCGATCGTATGCCAAACGCCTCGCGGGCCAGCGTTGATCACGACCGAATCGCCGACGCGATCGGTCTGTTCCCAACTGTCGTGCACATGCCCGCAAACAACCAACCGCGGCTTGTTCGCTTCGATCGCTTGGCGGATCGTGGGGCTGCCGCGGTGCGTTCCCGAACCGTCGATATCGACGCAGTTCCACGGCGGCGAATGCGTCACCAAGACGTCCTGTTCCGCCATCGGTCGCAGCAGCTCAGCCGCCTCTTCTTCGCTGAAGTCGTAGCTCCAATCGCCGAAGGGAGTCGTTGGGATCCCGCCGCCGATACCGAAGAACGAGACTCCGGCTACGCTCGCGGCGGTGCCATGCAAAACGTGGGCCTGCGGCCAATCGCGACACGCCTGCGTCAACTCTTCGACCGATTCGCCGTTTCCCGGCACCAAGATCGCGGGACAGTCGGCGGTCCGCAGGATCTCGATCGTGTCGGCTAATCCTTTGCGTTTGATAGCAAAGTCTCCCGCGCCGATCATTACGTCGGCGTCTTTGGCCAGTTCGACCAACGCGGTGGCGGCGTCGCGATCGCGGTGCAGATCGCTGAATAGAAGTAATTTCATCGCGGTATCTCAATCGTTGCTAAGCGGGCAGGGGCTATTCAGTGTTTACATCCGCACAAATCAGCCGCCAAGCGTTAGCGTCCGGTCCTCACGGCAACCGGACGCTAACGCGTGGCGGCTGATACCTATATCGCGCTGCCCATCGGATTACGGGCGTCTAATGTAGCGTCGCGCCTCGGGAACGGCTACGATGAACATCCCCCCAAATAGTACAGCCCCCTCGCCATTCCGTTACAGCGGGAGCATGTCCACGATGTTGCCTTCCCACCCTCACCGTAGCAATCGGCTATCGCGTCGCCAACTGCTCCGCTTCGGAGCCGCCGGACTCTCTGCGTCGAGCCTGTTGCAGATCCGATCGGCAGCGGCCGCCACGAAAACCGAACAAGCGCATCCAACAACAGGAACCACCAACGCGTTTGGCCGGGCGAAATCGTGTATCGTGCTGTTCGCGTGGGGCGGGATGAGCCACATCGATACGTTGGACGTGAAGCCCGACGCGTCGTCGGACATCCGCAGCATCTTCCATCCGATCGCGACTCGCACGCCGGGCTACTACGTTTCCGAACACCTGCCAAAAATTGCTCAACAGACGCACCGGATGGCGATCGTTCGCAGCGTGCATCACAACGCGCCGTCGCATCGTTCGGGAGCCTACTGGAACCTGACAGGGCATGAGCCACCGAACCTGAGCGGAAACTGGGAAGCGTCGCGCGACGATTGGCCCTGCATTGGATCGATGGTCTGGGACGCCAAACTCAATCAACATGGCAGCGATCTGCAGCAGCGGCTCTCCGCCGATGGACTCTCCGGCGCCGTCTGTTTGCCCTACTCGATGTACGATGGCGGCCGCGCCAACGGTCAGGACGGCGGCTTCTTGGGCATGCATCGCGACCCGATGATCATCAAGCCGCGCGAAGGGAAACCGTACGACGGAGTCAGCCCTAGTTCCGGCCACATCGACTTGGAACTCGTCGAAGGGCTCGACCGCGAGCGCTTGTCGGCCCGCCGAAAACTACTGTCGCAGATCGATGCCAGCCGCGACGTGCGGACGAACGAAGGGATGCAGGGGATGGCCCGGCATCAGACTCAAGCGCTCGACATGCTGCTGAGCGAACGGGTGCAGCGAACGTTCGATCTGAACAGCGAACCCGCGGCGGTTCGCGAACGCTACGGAATGCACGTCTGCGGACAGAGCGTTCTGACGGCGAGGAAGCTGACTGAGGCGGGAGTCCCGCTGGTGACCGTCTACTGCAGCGCGGGCGATCTCAACGGCAGCGTTGGAGCCCATTGGGACACGCACGGCGATGGCTTCAACCGACTCAAAAATCAAATGATTCCGCCTTGGGATCAAGCTTCGGCGGCGCTGCTGGACGACCTGTCCGCCAGCGGGCGATTGGATGAAACGCTAGTCGTCTGGTTGACCGAATTTGGCCGCACGCCGCGGGTCAATCCCGGCGGCGGCCGCGACCACTACCCGAACGTCTATTCGGTCGCATTTGCTGGCGCCGGCATCGCGGGAGGCTTGGTCTACGGCAAGAGCGACAGGAATGGAGCCGAACCGCTGGATCAGCCTTGCGGGCCAGCGGATCTGCATGCGACGATCTTTCATTCGCTGGGAATTTCCGATCACTTCACGCTCTACGACACGTTGGGGCGACCGCTGACGGCCTGCGATGGCCGCCCGCTGCCGCTGTTCGCCTGAACCATTGGGTACAGACGCTACTTGAGGTGGCATCGCCTTGCGATACACTCAGTGGACAGAATCTCTTTCCTGACCGCCCCTCAAGGATCCCCACGCAATGGGTCTATACGATCGACCGTATTACCAGGACGAAGAACGCTCACACCTGCCTCCCTCGCTGGCGTCACAGTCGTTTGTGATCGTGTTGATCGTCATCAATGTCGCGGTATTTTTCGCCGACTTCATCTTCGGCGGCGAAGGCTTCGCGCTGCGAACGGCGATGGAGGTCACGCCGCAGACGATCGTCAAACCGTGGCTGTGGTGGCAGTTTGTGACCTACGGGTTTGCCCACGGCAACATGAACCACATCCTGTTCAACATGATCGGGCTGTTCTTCTTCGGGCGGATCGTCGAACAGCGGCTGGGGAAAATCGAATTCCTGCGGTTCTATCTGGTCGCGATCATCCTTGGCGGAATCGCCTGGTCGCTGCGAGCTAACCTGACCGACTCCCTTGCTCCCGGCGTGATCGGTGCCTCCGGCGGCGTTATCGCGGTCACGATGCTGTTCATCTTTTGGTACCCGCAGACCGAGATCTATCTGATGATGGTCCTGCCGGTGAAAGCCTGGATCGTCGGCGTGCTGATGATCGCGGGCAACCTGTTTGGCATGGGGTCGGCAACGACAGCCTTCGACGTCCACTTGGTCGGCATCGCTTTTGCCAGCGCCTACTATTATTTCCACTGGAACCTCGCCTCGATCTCGCCGGCGGGGCTGTCGAAGCTAACCCGCCCGAGCACGCGATTGAAATTGCACGATCCCGATCGTCAGTCGCGGCAGGAGCGACGCGATGCGGAGGAGGCGGAGCGGATTCTGCAGAAGATCCACGAGCATGGCGAAGGGAGTTTGACCAACGCCGAACGGAAGGTGCTCGAGCGCCACAGTCGCCATCTGCGCGACCGACGCTAACGGCGAGCGTCGATTCGCTTGAGCGTCGGCTTGCCGCTGACGCTCGGCGGCGGTCTAACGCTTCCGGCTGTTCCAGATCTGGAACCCGGAGACTCTCTCGGTCGTTTCGCCGTCCGTTTCGCGATCCTTCTGCGGACTCGGCTGCGGCTTGTCGCGGTCGCTATCGCCGCGGAACCAGTTGACGATTCGCCGTCCCAAGCTCGGCTTGGCTTCCGGCTTGCCATCGCTCGCCTGATCGCGGCTCTCGCTCTGCTTCGACGGCGCGACCGCCTTCGCTGGCTTAAAGAGCTGCGGCCGCGTCGGTGCCGCGGTCGGCTCCGATCCGATCATCCCTAGTTCGAGGTCGTCCAAGATCGCGAGCGCCGATGCACGGCGGGCCTGACTTTGCGAAGACGCTTTGGTTTTGCGAGTTGCCGCGATCGCATTGGTCCGACGCGAGGAACCGCCCGGCGGAACGCGATCGAGTTGTGGGACCTGCGAGGACGCATCGGCGACTTCTCCCGGCGGCATCGTTGCCGGCGACCGACCGGCGTCGCTGATCGACGCGGTCGCACCGCTGGACGCTTCCCCTGCGGGCAGCTCCGTTTTGGCGAGCACCACCGGCGTCTGATTTAGCAGCCTGTCGGATTCTTGCGACCGCTTCAACTGAAGATACGGACCAAACTCGCTCGACTCGACTCCCGCCAGCGCCACGTCGTGTCGACTCTCCAAATCGGCGATCTCCTCGCTCGTCAAAAAGCGATCGTAGATGGTGACATGGTCGACCCAAACTCGCCCGCCACCATGAACTTCGAAGCGGACCTGCAGACTGCTCTCGCGCTCGGTTGGGATCTCCAAGATCTGGAATCCCGCCTGGCGGTAGGGCGTATCGGTCGGGATATCGTGTTCGTCGCGAACGCTTTTGGGGACCGAGCTATCGATCCAAATCGATTCTTGATACGTCTGCTCACCAATCTGTCCCGAGACCACCATCTTCAACCGCGTCGTGGCAAAATCGTCTTCCGCTCGGACGCGGGCGATGCACAACATCCGTCCCGATTCGGGAGCAGCAAAAGGCTTCGATCGCGCCCATCCGATCGGCGGCGTAGGCCAGCCCAACGGCGGTTCGGTCAGAATCAGCAGCGATTTGTCCGACTGCGAATCGTCGTTCTCCAACCGCAATCGCATCCCCGCACCGCGAGCCAATTCCCAACCGACAACCTGTCCGTTGGAGTCGCTTTCGGACAGATCGGCGTTGGGCAGCAACGACGCTTCTTCCAGCTGAAGGTTCTTGGCAGCATCGAGATGTCGCTTCAGCGTCGCGAGCCACTGACGCATCTGCTTCGAAGCGACGCGATCGCGCTGCATGCTCCAATCGCGAATCTGAACATCCGCCTTCGGCACGCGGAACGATACGATGTCGAAAGGAGCGACGCGAACCTGCCAGGTGTTTACATCCAGCGCCGCGGTCGTGGCGTCCGACGCCGTCTGCACCTCGGCGCCATCGAGATCATCGAACTCGATCAACACGTCGGTCGACCAGGCGGAGTTGTTGACGACGTAGCCGTAGCGAGCGACAGTCGATGCAGCGGTCCGCACCATCACCGTCGGATCGTCGGTCTTGGAACTGTCGGCGGGCTCGAAGCGGCCGCTGGGCAGAGCTCCGATCGCTGTGAACAGGTTCCGGCGGGCTTCGATCTGCCCCAGGCTGAGATCGGGCAGCGGATGAACGACCCAATCGGCATCGCTTGCCGCGAACTGCCGAATCCAATCCGATCGGCCCGCGGCGCCGACAATCTGCACCGGTTGCTCGGGCGACAGCAACAAGCCGACCTGTTTGGCTAACCGCACAGGCTGCAACAGCTGTTCCTCTTCATCGACCACGTCGCCGCCAGCTTGCCGTGTTGAACCAGCACCCGCTTCCGAATCGCCGATCCAAACGACTCCCGGCAGCTTGGTTTGCGAATCGGTAAACGCCTGTCGCAGTTCGCGATGAGCCGCGGTCGGCTGGCCGGTCCGATCGATCACAAACAGCCTGTGGTTCGATTTGTTCGCAGCCAACGATTCTCCCAAGCCAGCCAACAGCAATCCCAATTGCACGTCGCGCCAACTGCGCAGCTCTTCGTCCGAAAGCGAGTCGGCTTTTGCATCGCGTTGCTCCGGCTTCTGCAATGCGACAGCCCGGTCGTGAGCCGCCGGATCGCAGCCCCATCGCTCGCCGGGAAACTGAAGGTAGGTCTGTTCGTCGATCACAACGGCGACGCCGCCAAACGACGGATGCCGCGAGTACCCGTCGACCAATTCCTGCACGATCTGCCGAATCGCCGCTTGGACATCGGGATGGGCAGGGTTGTAATAAGGTCCCTGTGGCGGCGACGTCGGACTCGCCTCCCACCATGTTTCGTGCTGGTCGTTGCGGAGTCGCAGGCTGTGATCGCCGGCGAGGATCTGCGCCTCCAGCCCAGCCAACGGGAAATCGAACCGGACCGTTGGGATCAAGACCATCTGGTGGCGATCGTACATCTGGAACAACAATTCCAGCACGTCCTTCCGCGGCGAACCTCCGCCATCGGGGAATTGCTCGCCATTGTCGAACAGCACCGACGGCTCGATCCAATTGCTCGGATAGATCGATCCGCCGCCACCGGCCACCGTGATCATCGCCGCGGAATAGCCGGCGTTGTTCAGCAGTTGAGCCTGACGAGCGGTCGAATCCAGATAATATTGCCAGTCTTTCAGATCGGCAGCCGCGGGCGTTTGCACCTGCGTCGCGCCGAATCGCAGCCCCATCTCGGGCGAATCGAGGAACGCCGCTACGACGCGCTGTCCGCTGACGCCTCGCGAATTGACCGCCGGCAGCGTCTCGGGCCCCGCGTAGACTTTCATTTGCGTTGCCGACGCCTGCGACGAATCGCTTCGCCGCGTCACCTCGATGCCGACTTCGCCAGCTCCCGGCCAGAAGACCAACTGGTGGTTTGTGACTTTCCCCGACCGTTCATCGATCCGAAAAACGGATTCGACCATCGTATTGGCGTCGCCCGCATCAACTTGCAAAACCGACACCTGATATTCCGCCGGCTCGCTCCCCTGACAGACGAGTTCGAGAATGTGAGGCTTCCCGGCGTCAGCACCTTCGATCCGTACGGCGCGAGTCGTCGCGTGACGCCCGCCACGGTCGGCGTCGGATTTGCGCGTCGAGTTGTCGACGGCAGCCAGTTGTTCCAGATCAACCTCTTGCAACAGCTCCCACGTCGTCGCGTCGACGACTTCGGTCAGCGGGCTGCCTTCTTCGAGGACCAGCAACTGCACTCGGCGGCGACTGTGCAAGATCGATCCGCCGCGCGATCCACCGACCGACGCGATCTGCAGATCGATCTCGTAAGCCCCTTCGGTCTCGGGCAGTGGGATCGCAAATTCTCGCAAATCCTGGAACTGTCCCAACGCGTCGGTCGTGATTTCCTGAACGACCTCCGACAGCGATTCGCCACCGCGGGCAGGCGTGAGCTTCGCGGTGAAACGCATCTGCGCATTGGCGCGAGTCGGCACTTCGTCCAACAACGCCTCGAACTGGAACATCTCTCCCGGCTGGAAGATCAGGTGGTTGCGTGGATAGATCAGCTTCGTTGGGACCGGTTCGACATGGGCGCTAACGCGCAGCGCACCGGGCAGTTCGATGATCAACGGCTGCTCGCCGAGCGACGCCAGCGCGATCCGCTGCGTCTCGGCAGCATCTTCAGCCGCCTGGTCGCCTTGCAATCCAAACAACAGCGTCGTCTCGGCGGTCAGATCGGATTCGAACACGAACCCGCCGCGGGTATGCGCCGCAGCGGCAAAGATATCGATCTCGTCGCCGGCCTGCTGGACCGACGCGACCTCGTCACCGGCGGTACCCAGACGCGTGAAATTCAAGATCTCACTTCCGCGCAGCGCGAACTTACCGGTAACGCGCTGCGGCTGATCGCTCTCCCACTGAATCCAAACCCGCTGAAATCCGACCGAACGGACGGCGTCGGCCGCCGCCTGACGCTGTTGGCGAACCTGTTGGAACGGCGCCGCCGAAACCTTGTGCTGGGCAACGCGCACCGGCGGATCGGCAAGCGCTGCCGATCGACCGATCAACAGCGCGATGATCAGCAGTCGTGTGATTTGAAACAATTGGTTCATTACATTGCTACCCGTTCGGCGTATCGATCGCCAACACAACCCCACAGGGGGTGTCGCTATTAATCGATATCGTCGGCACAATCGGTGGCAAATCAGGCGAACTCGGTTCGTTCGCTACCATCCCTACCAGCGGTGGTTTGGGTCGTTCGGGTCAGGCAAGCTGTAATTTGCTAGCGATCGCGGCGCCGCGGCTGTGCGGTCCGTTTTTCCGCCAACCTTCCGATCCGCCCCCCGGCGATGAAGCCCAGCCACCGCCGCTGCGTCAGCCGTTCCAATCGCGAGATGCTACCGAGCATCGACGTCCTTGGGGTGGCTTGCATCGGTCGCGCGATCGATCCGATAATAGGTCGCAGGGCTTTCAGTTGCAGTTGCCGCAGCTGGCGAAGCCGCAACAACGACGCTGCACGATCGGCCACCATTGGTACCCGACGCATGACACCAAAACGACAGCTTCGCTACGAATCGCTCGAAGGCCGCCGATTGCTTGCAACCGATCTGGGCGCAGACGCTGTTTTTCCCGGCGATCCGATCGATGTCGAACTCCGCAGCCATCCGCTGCTGGCGACGTCTCCCTTCGATTCGGCAGCGATTATTGCGGCGGGCGACTTCTCGTCCCAGGGAATGATCCATGAAAACGACGGCCGTGTCGTGGTCGTCGACAGCTCCCATCGCTCGGGTTTTGCCAGCCGGTTGTGGATCTTCCAGCGCGGCGAGGACGGAGCGTTGGGGCCCGCGCGAGGTGTCATCGATCCCGGCTTCCACGTCGACCAGATGCTGATCCAAGGAGACCAAGCCGTTGTGTTTGGCACTCAGTGGTCCTGGGGCTCCGGCCAGACGGAAGCTCAATCGCCGGCGGTCGCCGACCAACCACAAACGCTTGTCGCGACGATCGATCTCGAATCTCAGCCCGATCCTACCCGCGCGGCGATCCAACAGACGGTGCCGGGGATCCTGAAGGAACTGCATCGCGCAGGGGAGCAATTGCTGATGGTGATGCATTCGCCGCCGTCGACGACCGAGTTCCCCTCCTCGCCAACATCGGCGGAAACCGTGCACGCATTCGCGCTCACCGAAGCCGGCTTACAAGAGATCGCGTCCCAGCAGATCGATCCCGGGATCGTACAGGTTCGCGGAGACCGCTTGCTGAATCTGACGACCTTCGGCGATTCGATCGATTCCCCGTCCGGTGCGTTCTCCGATCCGCTAGCGTCGCCGCACAACTGGATCACGCAATACGCGATCGGCGGCCAATCGATCGCCCCGGTTGCGCAGATCGACCTGGGCAGCGGATGGATCGGCAGCTTTCAAATCGCCAGCGACCAAACGGCGACAGCGATCCGCACCGATCGGTCCGACGATGCGACGATCGTCACCGCCGTCGATCTCCTGGACATCTCGGGAGACGAGATCCGGTTGTTCGATTCGTTACACGTCGCGAACTTTGCTGGCTACGCGATCGCCGCTCAGCCCGATTTTGTGTTGCTGTACGATCAAACGACGCCCGACTGGTTGGTTCTCGTCGACACACAGACGCGATCGGCATCGTCGACCGAGCGAGTGCGGCGGATCGAGATCGATTCCGACTTGACGCTCCACCCCGCCGGCCTGCGGTTGTCGAACGACCGCGTTGCGATCGCGGCGACGCGCCCACAACACGCCGACCCGATCGACCGCTTGCGCGACCTATCGCTCGATGCACAGCGATCCTCCGACCTGCTTCTGCTGACGATCTCGTTGCAGGATGCGACGCTGCAAGCGATCAGCCGATTGGGCAGCATCGTCGATCGACCTCAGTTACACGCGATCGATGCGGACGCCGACCGGATCGGATTGTTTGTCGACCAATTTGAATCGGCCGCCACCGGCCCCGGGTTTCTGTTTGGCAGGCTGGACAGTCGCGGCAGATTTGTGGCCGATGGAATTCTCCGCGATCTGGAACCGCAAGACGACATCGACATCGACGCTTTGCGCCTACTGGCACGTCGCGACGGACGACTCGTGCAGCACCGCTGGGATCAACCCGATCGACCGCAGATCGACCTGCCGCTGGATCCCGCCGATTATGGGGCGACCTGATCGATCTTCGCCGCCAGGATGAAATCGTTTTCGCTCAGCCCGCCGATCGCGTGGGTGCTCAGTTCGATGTTGACCTTTCGGTAGCCGATCAGGTGGACGTCGGGATGGTGCCCGTCCTGCTCGGCCACTTCCGCCACGCGGTTCAGGAACTCCATCCCCTGCACAAAGTGCTTCACATTCCACTGCTTGCGAATCCATTTCCCATCGTCGGACAGCTGCCAGCCCGGAAGGTTTTGCAGCTGGTCCTGGGCTTCGGCCGCCGAACAAGGGTCCACTCCCCCCTCGCACGGCTTGCATTTTTTCTTCGCCAATTGATCCATTGAACTGATATCCATCGAGGGAACCTTTCGATTGTGAGAGATGAACCGACCTATATCTCACTGTACGGCGATCCGGAAAGCCTTGGCAAGGATCTCGGCACGAGATTCGCTCATGAATCTGGGCGGTTTGAAATCCGCATGCCAAATTGACACTTTCCACCGTTGCGCTACAATTTTGTTCTTCGATGGACAGTTCGACCAAGCATCGAATTTCTGAAACGCATGTTCTCAGAGGCGGCATCGGCTGCCTCGATCACACCCAACTGGAGTAGTAGTTATGGCTGGAAACGTAGCCGAATTCACCGATCAAAATTTCGACACCGAAGTGCTCCAGTCGGACGCGCCTGTTCTGGTCGATTTCTGGGCGCCTTGGTGCGGTCCCTGCCGTCAGATCGCGCCGATGATCGAAGAACTGGCTGGTGAAAACCCCGATCTGAAAATCGGTAAGGTCAACATCGACGAAAACCCCGGCGCTGCACAGAAGTACGGCGTCAGCAGCATCCCGACCATCTTGGTCTTCAAGAATGGTGAGATCTCCGAAAGCTTCGTCGGCGTTCGCCCGAAGGGTTCGCTGCAAGCGGCACTGGATACCGCCAAGGCGTAACGCCTGCGGAATCGATCGCCAAGCGGGAATGTGACCCGAGCGACATAATTGTGATCCCACGGAGAGAGACGGCCGCAGGCTGCTTTCTTCCGTGGCGTCACCGATTAGACTGTCCTCTGCTCACGTTGGGCTTTCGATTCCTCCTGCACAGGTGTATCCGACTGTGATCTCAACTCCCGCCTTCCCCTCCCTCCTTTCGTTCCGCTCCGCACCGTTTTCTACCTCGCTGCGTGTTGCGATTCTCGCCCTCCTTTGCCTGCCCAATTTCTCTGCGGCACAGGACAACCCCGCCGATAAACTGATCTCTGAAGGTCGCTTGCTGTTGCCAGCTGGAACGCTGGAGATCGACCAACCGCTGGAGATCGATCTGTCGAAGACGGGGCCGCTGCATATCGTTGGCCAAGGTCATTCGCGGATCGTGATGAATGGCCCAGGCCCCGCAATCCGGATCACTGGGACACTCAAAGGAACCGCCGCCCCGAAAACGATCAAGCCGCAGGTCTTTGAAAAAGAGAACGCACCGCTGATCGCCGGTTTCGAAATCATCGGCAATCACCCCGAAGCCGACGGGATCGAACTGGTCGGCGTGATGCAGCCAACGATCCGCGATCTGACGATTCGCAAATCGCGGCACGCGATCCGATTGACATCGCGGAACCGCAATCTGATCGTCAGCGATTGCCACCTGTATGAAAACAGCGGCGCCGGCGTCTACTTCGACCACGTCAGTTTGCACCAAGCCAACATCGTCGGTTCGCACATCAGTTACAACGCTGCGGGAGGCGTCGTGATCCGCGGCGGCGATGTCCGCAACGTCCACATCTCCGGCTGCGACATCGAAGCGAACATGGGGACTCCCGACGCTCCGGCGGCCGCCAACGTGCTGCTGGATTCCGAAGAGGGAAGCATCGGCGAGGTGGCGATCACTGGCTGTACGATCCAACACACCCACCACGGCAAGGATTCGGCCAACATCTGGATCGACCTGCAAAGCAACCGGCAGAAGTTCACCGAAGAACTGCGGCACGGCAACGTCACGATCTCCGGTAACATCCTGTCCGACGTCCAGCACAATATCTACGTCCAGAACACCCGCGGCGTGGCGATCACCGGCAACACGATCTGGAAGGGATACGACCGCAACATCCTGCTGAAAAACTGCGAAGCGGTTGTCGTCTCTGGGAACACCTTCGACCGCAACCCGCGATACGGTTACGGCGATGCCTCCGACGCCAAACTTGGCATCCGGCTGACCCAGTGCAGCGGATGCCTGCTGGTCGCCAACGCGATCAATGGCGTGGGCGATGTCGATGGAGCGATCGAACTGCACCGCTGCAGCCAGATTGTCGTCAGTCAATCGACGATCCGCGGCTTCCCGAAAGCGGGGGTCCTGTTGGACGAATGCGTCCAATCGATCGTTAACAACTGTATCGTCACCGAAGAAAATGCAGCCGCCGAAGCGATTCGCCAGCTGGGTGGCGAGGGGAATCGGATCGTGGAAAACATGGTCATCGAGACCCCCTGAATTCCCCAACAGGGTTATCCAGCGTTTCAATTTGAGGTATCAGCCGCCACGCGCTAGCGTCCGGTCGGTTTAGTCACAACCAGCTTCCTTCCATTAGCCGTTTGGGCGTTAGCCCCGGTTCCGCCGCCACCAAACCGGGGCTAACGCCCAAACGGCTAATTAAACCGACAAGCCGCTAGCGCGTGGCGGTTAATTTGCCGAAGCGCAAACATTTATTAGCCCTGATTCCCCAACACCCCAAGTTGTCGGTCTTTCGAGGGTGTGCGACAATGCGTTCAGAAGGGACCTTCTGAATCCGAGATATTGCAAGCAGCGAGGAGCCGCGAGTGGAGATTTGGCCAGCGATTGATTTGCGTGGTGGCAAATGCGTTCGTTTGAAACAGGGTGATTACGCCCGCGAGACCGTCTTCAGCGACGAGCCGGCCACGATGGCGCGGCAGTGGGTCAGCCGAGGCGCCCAGTTCCTGCACCTGGTCGATCTGGACGCCGCTCGCGGCGCACCGATCCCCGAAAACCGGCAAGCGATCGCCGACATCCTGCACGCTGTCGATGTTCCCTGCCAATTGGGCGGCGGCGTTCGCGATGACGCAGCGATCGACGACCTGTTTGGTCTCGGACTGTCGCGTCTGATCGTCGGCAGTGCGGCGCTGAAGCAGCCCGATTGGTTCGCGCGGATGTGCGATCGTTATCCAAAACGACTGGCCGCTGGGATCGATGCCCGCGACGGCATGGTCGCTACCGATGGCTGGTTGGAAACAAGCCAACGATCGGCTGTCGATCTGGCGAAGGATCTTCGCAGTAAGACCGAAAACATCGCGGCGATCATCTACACCGACATCGCCAAAGACGGCATGTTGTCGGGCCCCAACCTGGAAGCTCTGGCGGAGATGCGTGCCGCGACCGACATCCCCGTGATCGCCAGCGGTGGCGTGACGACTGTCGAAGACGTTCGTCAACTGACGGCGCAAAACACGCACGCCTGCATCATCGGCCGCGCTCTCTACGATGGCTGCTTGGATCTGCCGGCGGCTCTGGCCGCTGTTACGGAAGTTCTGCAAGCATCCGGCGGCGACTCTACAAACGCCTAACGTTGCGTTACCACTCCAGGTTCGCGAGACCGCTCCGGCGGTCGCGTACCAAACGCACTACGCACTACGCAAAACATCGGGAAACAGCCACAGTTTTCGTTTCGGAAACCGTGGCGGCTTCTAACATCTCGATGAACCAACGCGTCGGCGACGTCTATAAAAAGGAAAAGGCGGCACGCCTTAGTTGACGTGCCGCTCTTTGCAGACTCAGTGGGAATGAGTCCAGGCGGGAGATAAGTGAAGGGAATGCGATCAGGACGATCGCATCGTAGTGAGGTGGGATTCGAACAAAGGTGGGAAAGTTAACTGGCGATGCGACCAGAACAGCCGCATCTCGGTAGGGTCTGATTCAAACATGGGCAACTGATTCATCAGGCGATAAAGCCGATCACTTCAACGGCCCTTCTAATTCAAAATCGACAGCGTTTTCGCCATCGCTGACTTCGGCCGTTAGGCCCGACATCTTGGAACTGCTGTATTTTGTCGGAACCAAAAGCTTCGGATCCGAAGCGGGATCTTCGGGAGACCCGGTGGCCAGCTCGATCGCAGAGATCGTCACAGCGTGCTTGCCAACGACAGCTCCATCTTCGGGCTCGTAGGTCTTCAGGCTATAGCTGCCATCGGGCTGGATCTCTCCCGTCGCAGGCGGTCCACCGCCGCTGGGGATAAACATCACGGTCCCAGTTGTCACCGGGGCCCCCTTGTAGACAACTTTTCCTTTTACCGGTGCCGTGGCAACCCGTTTTTCAGCGGGCCCACAGCCGACGATGCACAGCAGAGCGATCGCGGCACCGCTTGTGGCAAAGCGAACCAGCGAGGATCGGCCGGCGAAATAGTTCATGGACTTCATTGGATAGCTTCCAAACTCT
This sequence comes from Rosistilla oblonga, assembly GCF_007751715.1. Taxonomy (NCBI): domain Bacteria; kingdom Pseudomonadati; phylum Planctomycetota; class Planctomycetia; order Pirellulales; family Pirellulaceae; genus Rosistilla; species Rosistilla oblonga. The sequence goes on from NZ_CP036292.1 coordinate 6,162,525, forward strand.
TAAAGACGGGTAAACGAGAAACTACTCGAACGAAACAACTTCACCACGAGCTCGGGTCGCCATGGCGTCCAACACGACGTAGTCCATCGTTTCGGTCAAGAAACGAACGCTGCCATCGCACAGCGAGAACTGGGCACCGCCGGGATGAGCACTGCGATAAGCCGTCACGTTCGTTGACGTCGTCCCTTCGAAGTTGATCGGATACTGAAGGTTCTTGTTGTCCATCTGCAGGAAGCCCCCGGACGAGTAGGAATAATAGCCCCAAGTCCAAGGCAGAATCCCACCCCAACTGTTGAGCATCGAATCGGTCCAGCCCTGGCGATCGGAGCATTCGCCAACCAAGATCGTCGAACTCGTTCCGTCGGTGATGTGAGCAAATTTGACCTTGCTCTTCGGATAGATCACACCCGAGGTGCTGTAGTCTTGGCTCGAACTTGAAGTGTTGACCATGTCATAATTCACCGAACCGGCATTGGCGTTGTAGTGCAAGGTTCCTTGGTCGATGCTACCGATCTGACCTGCCGCTTTCGCAGTACCGCCCAACGGCGAAGAAGGACAGGCGAAGCTCGGCATCGGATCGGTGAAAATTTGATTGTCACCATAGTGCGGAGCCGTCGTGAATCGATACGGTTGCATGGTAACCAACGCGTTGGGGGACAATCCATCCATCGCGTCGATACGGTTCCCCTCTTCGATAAAATCAAAGATTCGGGCGGGCCAGCCGATCCGGTAACCGCCGACATCCAAACCACCTGGCGGAAATTTGAGATGCACATCGTGGTAGTTGTGCATCGCCAAACCAAGCTGCTTCATATTGTTGCTGCACTGCATCCGGCGAGCGGCTTCGCGAGCGGCTTGTACCGCGGGCAACAGCAGTCCGACAAGGATGCCGATGATCGCAATCACGACTAACAATTCGACAAGAGTGAACGCACGTTGTTTTCTTAGAGGTCTCAAGGCAGGGGTTCCAGGAAGCAAGGCGAGAAAAACGGAGATCAGATCACAAGCAGATAAGCCTCGAGCGAGCTGAAAAGATCGACTCAGCGACGATCGAAGCTACTGCTCCCAATAAGCGACTGGCGTGCCAATCTCCCGCCAGCTCAATCGCTCTTCCCGTTTCCCCGTGATCTCCAAACACTTCCGCTCGCAGCGAAAGGCCATCCACGCGACACTACCAGCCATTTAGCGAAGGCATCCACTCACATTACAGCCCTTCACCCAAACCATGAACTTTGCGAGTTTTTTTCGCCAAAAGGCCTCCAACAACCCCTTCCGAACGTCACGCCGCACACCACAAGAGTGCCTCGCGTAGTAGCAAACCACCGTGTCCTTGCCCAACATCGCGGCACCACCAGCTAACATCGCGAGCGGATCTGCCGTTTAAAGAGACGCTGCAAACCGCCGGCATCGACCTGATCCAGACCGAGGTTCTATTAGCCCCGCTCGAGACGTTGCAGAAATGATCCGGAGAATCGGATCAGCAACACCGCATACGTTCCAACAGTCAAATCGCCCGCCAAACCGGACTGGCCGCAACGCGTCGGATAAATTTGCAGGACTCGAGATTGGCAGAATGATGAGGGCAGAATAATGTTGCGCGCCTCATCATCCTGCCACTCATCATTCTGCAGATTTCCGTCAACGACACACTCAGCAAGATGTGGTCTCGACGCGATGGGATCGCTCGGCGGAGTTGAGCGGCCACGCTATTGATCGGCAGATTCTGGGGTGGCGAGTGTTAAGCGATAGATCCAGTCAGCCTGCCCCCGGGCTTCGTGGCTGAACATGGCGATGTCCAATCCATCGGCGTGAGGCGTCAGGAAATAGGGGACAACTTTGCTGGGCAGCAGCGAACTCAGATCGTCCCACTTTCCCGTCTTCAAATCGTCCCAGGTCTTGAAGCGAATGAACTTGTTCTCGTCGCAATCTTCGTTCCCCGCATACGCTGGACAGAAGTAGCTGGTCGCATACCAATGCCCTTGATAGTAGTCGACGTCGTTGAGTACCAAGCCGGTGGTTAGCCAACTGCCAGCGACAGCGTTCTTCTTTTTCCCAAAGCTGGTGTGGATCTGGAAGGCCTGTTTTTCAAAGTCGGTCACTTCGACCACCACGCCATGGCTCGAACCGATCACATACAACGTCCCGTTATCGATCGTCAACGCACGGGAATAGCCCAAGTGTTTCGAGAGATCCAACACCGCCACGTCACCGCCGCTCCCTTTAAACCGAAACACCTCGCTGCTATTGGGATTCAGAGCATACATCCAACCGGTTGCATCATCGAACACGATGTCGTGGGGGCGCTGTAGTTTGATCCCGGCCAGCGAAGTCGCAAAAGTGTCCCATGTGTCGCTCGCCGGATCCGCAAAAGTGATCAAACGATGGTTGCCCGTATCGGTCGCGTAAAAAAGCTTTTCGACAGGATTAAAAACAACGCTGTGCGCGTCGACCAAAATATCGATCGGGGATCGAATCAGCGGCGACTGAGAATCGGTCCGATAGAACAGCCGATCGCTGCTAGTCACGATCTCCGTCTCGCCGTGACGAGCGATATGAGTACACGCAGGCAGCGACCCGCTCTGCGGCACGTACCTTTTAATCGAGACGCCATCCAACACACTCCCCTGCTCATCCGCCTGTACAGAAAAGCAAAAGGAGCCGAGCAGCCCCAGGGCAACGATCGATTGAGAAATGTTCATGGGGAAAACGGTTTACGAGGAACAAGGAAACATCCGCCAGCAGGCAGACCGATCGACATCATAACGCAAAGCCCCCCCCCACCAAAACACGGAAATGAAGAGATACCCCGCAGCGGACCTCGTCAACGGCTTGTCGATTTAGTCGAAACGAGCTTCCTTACATTAGCCGATTGGGCGTTAGCCCCGGTTCCGCCGCCACCAAACCGGGGCTAACGCCCAAACGGCTAATTCAACCGACAAGCCGTTGACGACTTCCGCTATGGCAATGACCGCCGCGGTCGCCAGCCCGTCTCTCTTCCTCGGGCGCGACCAGGTTCCCTCCATCGGTTTTGCCTGTATGTTTTGGGATCTGCTTCTTGATTTCAAATCCCCTCCCAAAAACAACCTGAATAGCGCGACCTTATGGCGATACAGTTGATCGTGACCCATCCGGGCGGAGCCCACAAAGACGACTTCCTTGCTTGCAGCCTGCTGGCGCATCTGCACGGTGTCCCGATCCAACGCCGCGAGCCGACGGAAGAGGATTTGGCCGACAGCACGATCTGCGTCGTCGATGTCGGCGAGGTGCACGATCCGGAACAAAACAACTTCGACCACCACCAGTTCCCGCGCGATGCGCCGCCGCTGTGCGCCCTCTCGCTGGTGCTGCAGAACATGGGACTCTACGACGACGCCCTCTCGTTCTGCGCCTGGCTGCGCCCTGCGGAATGGCTCGATACGCTGGGACCAAACGAAGCTGCCAAGCTGATGGGGATCCCACGCGCGGCGTTGGGAGCGCTCAACTCGCCGCTGGACATCACGCTGCTGAACCGCTTTGCCAGCCAAACCGAACTGCGTCCCGAGAGCCCGGTCTACCAGGTGATGTGCATGGTGGGTGAGGATATCGTCAACTACTTGCGCTCACTGCGCCAACGGTTGGACTACCTGAAAGAGCACGCTCAGTACTGGACGATCGAAAGCGATGGCGAATCGATCCAAGCGTTGTTCTTAGAAAAGAGCGACACGCTCGCAAGCGATCCTTCGTTTGGAATCTACGCGTTCATCGAGAGCGAAGGCAAAGAGAACGAGATCCAGGCGACGGTCACTCCCGATCGCCGCGGCGACGGATACGGGCTGTCGCGATACAACGACAGCCAGCGTTTGGACTTTTCGCAAATCGAAACCCACGAAGAAGTTCGCTTCGCCCACAAACGTGGCTTCGTCGCAAAAGTCACCACCAACGATCCGACCCGGCTGAAGGAACTTTTGAAAGACGCGATCGTGAAAAGCGAAGCGATGTAGGCGTCACCTGTACTCACGCCCTGGCTCGGTATTGGTCTACTCAGTGCCGCGGGCACGGCAAGTGACGACTCGCAAATCGGCGCAGACATCATTTCCGAGTAGGCCAATCCCCGCCTTCCACGTCCAGCAGGCGATTTTGGCACCACTCGAAAACATGCGCTGCCTCGGTTTTGTGGTCTCGAGGACTGGCAGAATGACGGGGACAGAATAATGTTTTTCCCGCATTATCATCCTGCCAAAGTCATTCCGAACGCAAATTAATTTTGTCGGTTCACTTCCCCGCCAGGCCAGCCTTCGCTGCGATGGATGCAAAGATCGCATCGGCGATGGCTTGCATCCCTTTGTCGCCCGGATGGGCTGCAACGCCGGCGTGCTGGAAATCCTGCTCCGCACTCGCTTGATACGACTTGTCATTACCCAGTGCAGAAATGTCGACGAACGTCGCCCCGGCATCTGAGCTGACCTGGCGCATGATGCCATCCTTGACCGGACTCGGCCAGAACGAACTGCGCACGAAGATCACCGGATCGCCAGCCTGCTGAAGGGTTGCGAGCAACTGCCCGAACGCCGCGGCAAACGCCGCTTTGGCGGCATCGGTAGCTGGCGTGGTCACATTTTCTCCGATCGCCACGATCACCAAGTCAGCCTGAAAGTCCAGCACGTCCTTGAGTCCTTTTGCGAGCTCGAACGTTTCGTACTCGCGTTCAAACGAAGCGAGGTTGCGAACCTTGATCTCCGGCTGCGAACCACTCGCCTTGGCAATGTCTGCGGTCAATAAATGAACGTAGTCTTTCTCTGCAGCACTGGCAGCCATTCCCCAGTTCCCGGTCCAGCCGATCTTGGGAGCGGGTCGGTGCAGGGTGATGCTGTTCCCAAGGTACAACACCCTGCCCACCGGCAACGAACCAACCGTTGGCTTCACAACATCCGAATCCGCTGCGTCCGCGACAGGGCCAACGACAACAGCGAAAGTAAATAAGACGAGCGAGCAAAGATATTTCATGGTGAGATCCTGAGCAGAGACAGAGCGAGAGGGTATCGCGAAACCGCTTCTTCGAATTCCACGACGCCCCCAGTCTCGTAGACCGGATTGCCGAAGTCAATTTGCCCGGCAAAAGCAAACAGCATCCGTGCAAAGCCCATCAGCCATTGGGTCGCCGCGACGGTGTCCACAGTTCTGCTTGAAATAAAGGCATTACCCTCGCAGGCACTTGCTGTCTGGCATCCGTTTCCCCGGACTCGCGATCCGATGACATCCCAGCATTTTGTTTTTTGCCAAACCGAGGCGTTGCAAAAGCTGCTGCTTTGTAAAAATGCCAGACGACAGGTCCACGCATTTTATTGTGGCAACAACTGGATCGCGTCGACGATCACATGGCCGTCGGTTCCCTTGTTGCCGATCTCGATGGTGGCGTCGCCCGCGGGAAATTCAAACTCGCCGACGGAAGCGAAGGATCCGTGCGGGGGAGCTTTCTTTTGGTTGCAGGTGGCTGACTGGGTTTTCCCACCCGCACGAATCGTGATCGGGACATTGGTCGCTCGATTGGCGTTTGCGGTATATGCGATTCGCACGTCATAGCTGCCTGGTGTTTTGATCTTCACCGGAAAGCGAATGCTCTGATGTCCCTTGTCGTTGTCGCCGTCATGACGATAGCCGGTTCCAACAAACGGACCAACAACTTGGCTGATTGCGTCAAAGCCGGTGCGAGCAGCCGCTTCATCGTCGACGACGATTCCCTTTAACGTCTTGGGATCAATCGATGCCGCCGGCTTCTTTACTGGTCCCGTCCACGTCAGCACTTGGCTGTCGTCCAGTAGTTTCTGCCGCAGCGCGTCGTAGTCGATCGCTTGCACGGCGCGATCGGTCCTAATCGCTTGCATCGCAGCCGTGGCCGACGACTGGCCCAGAACCATAAAGACAGGTTCCATGCGGATGGAGCCAAAGGCGATGTGCGATGCGCTCAAGCAAACCGGAACGAGCAGGTTTTCGCATTGCTCCGCTTTCGGAGTCAACGCGCCATACGAGATCTCATAAGGCGAGAAGCCTCCGACTTCGACATCGCCTTCGTTGCGGACGTGTCCGTTGGCATCGACATACCGTTGGGTGTTGTGGGAATCCATCGTGTAGGCGGCCAATCCGATGGAGTCGTCGACCGTCTGGCGTCCTTGGCAGTGATGTTGCGTCATCACGGTAGCGCCCACCATCCGCCGGGCTTCGCGAATATACAGCTGCTGTTGCCAACCATCGGCGCGCTCAAACTCATCCCGGCACGTGCCCCATCGCGCAACTTCGCCGCGAATGTGATCGGGCACGCGGGGGTGATTGGCTAGCGTCCACATCAATCCTTGTTGATAGGTGCGGTGGCGTGCGACAATCGATTCCCGCTGGTCATAGCTCGCCTCGGCGTAGTCGTAGTTCTGGCCGATAAAATCGGTCGAGAAGGCGGTTCGGTTGTTGGTATCGGTTTTACGATTGGGCATGCTGGAATTGATCCAAGGCATCCCCTTCTCGCCCGCTTCGAAATTGCGTAGCAGCAATTCGAAGACGAGCGGGTCATAGCCGTCGGGTTTCGCAAACGGAATACGATTTTCCGGGTGATCTGTCAGGCACATCCGAAAACAGAAAGCTTGTGCGCGGGCGTCGCCGCTCCCCTCTTCGCCGGGGCCGTCGGCATCGATGCCTGGCAACAAGCCGCTGGACTTGTCCCCTGGGACCACAAACGGATCGACTCCCGGCACAAATTGATGGTACTTCGCATGCCGTGTCTGGACGCCGTTGAGCGTTTCGTCATAGACCGCATTCGCTTCACGGCCGACGGTGAACGAGACGCCAGCGGCGGCCAACAGGTCTCCTTCATAAGTCGCATCGATGAACATCCGGCCTCGATAAAGCTGGCCCCCTTCCATCGCGATTGCCACGATCCGTCCGTTCTCAAGCGTCACGCCGCGGGCACGATGACCGGCATCTGCCAACGGGGTCCGATCCAGTCGCTGTTCAAAGACGACGGGGATCTCGTACTCGCGAACCAGATCGCGCATGATCGCCAGCGCCGCCGAGGGCTCGAAGGTCCACATGGTTGCTTCAGCGGAACTCGTACGCGTTTGTCCGCTGTCTCGATAGGAGGTCGGTTTTTGCCATTTCCAAGCCTCGGGTCGATCGTAATAGGCGCGCACTCGTTGATAGAACTCCCGCGCGATGCCGCCGATCGCGGCTTTGTTGCCGATGTCGGTCTGCCCCAGTCCGCCGGTCGTCAAACCGCCGATCCTGCGACTCGGTTCGATCACGATGACCGATCCTCCCATCCGCCGCACCTGCACCGCCGCAGCGATCCCCGCCGACGAACCGCCATAGATCACAACGTCGTACGATTTCTCCTCCGGCTCCGCGGCGAAGGTCGATGGAAACGGAAGACTCATCAGAGCAAAAACAGCAAGTAGCGGCAGTAATCGACGGCGATTCATGGGGGATCCTGAACGGGGAACTATCGAGCGTTGTTATATAGATATTAACCTATCGCGACGCCATCGTTCATCAGGCGAGGTGCAGGACGATTCCGTTTTTCAAACGGAGTTATCAGCCGCCATGCGTTGGCGGCTTGTCGGTTTAATCAGCCGTTTGGGCGTTAGCCCCGGTTCCGCTGCCACGAAACCGGGGCTAACGCCCAAACGGCTAATCCAAGGAAGCTCGTTGTGACTAAACCGACAAGCCGCTAGCGTCCGGTTGTCCAAGGGAACCGGACACTGGAGCGTGGCGGCTGATTCGTTTAAACTCAAATACGGGATTTGCCTTAAGGCAAAGTGCGAGACACGGCGGCGGTTTCCGATTCGGGCCTAACGAGATGTGTTTGCGTTGCGGCCGCTGGGGTGAGGTGCGAATCCATCGATGCCAATTGGGGACAGGCACAACTTTTGAGGCAGGGGATGCTGTCACAATCTGAACACATGCCCTGGCCCCCTTTCACAGCGATGGAGTAGAAAATTTGACGATTCGATGGGGACTGGTGGGTGTCGGTGACATTGCCAATAAACGTGTTGCCGCGGCGATTCAGAGCGATCCAAATTCGGAACTAGTCGCGGTTTGCCGTCGCAGTGAACCGCAATTAGATCAGTTTGCGGATCAATTTGGTGTGCCGCACCGATTTACCAATGCAGATGATTTGATCGCTTCACCCAATTTGGATGCCGTCTACATCGCAACTCCAGTCGACTGCCATTGCCCGCAAACGATCGCGGCTGCCCGAGCTGGCAAGCACGTTCTCGTCGAAAAGCCAATGGCTCTCAATCCCGCCGAGTGCGATCAAATGATCTCCGCGTGCGACCAGGCAGGCGTCTCTCTTGGTGTCGCTTATTACCGACGATTCTATCCCGTCGTGCTGCGAATCCAGCAACTGATCGAAGCGAAGCAATTGGGCCGAATCCTTTCCATCGGGTGTGTGACCGGGAATCCCAACCGATTCCCGGCGGATGATTGGCGAGTGATCCGGTCGCGCGGAGGCGGAGGGCCGTTGATGGATATCGGAAGTCATCGATTGGATGTCTTCCTGCAACTGCTGGGAGATGTCGCAACAGTCAAAGCGAGCGTGATCGATTCACCCGACTACGAAGCTGAACAGGCGGCAACGCTGCTGGTGCAATTCAACTCGGGCGCCCATGGAATCCTGCAGTGCTACTTCGGCACCGTGGAGACGCCAGATCGATTGGAGATCATCGGAACCGAAGGACGGATCACCGTCGAAGACCTGAACCATGGCGACCTAATGCTCTCCACGTCCGAAGGGCAACAGTTGGAATCGCATCCGCCAGCAGACAACCTGCACGCTCCGCTGATCTCAGATTTTACCGCAGCGGTGCTGGAGCATCGCTCGCCCACAATCAGCGGCCCCGTCGGGAAACGAACCAACGATCTCATCCGTCTGGCATACGAGGACGCCCAGTAGCGGACCAATTGGGGACAGGCACAATTCCCGGAGAGGTCGACACCCAACATCACGTCCCACAGGCGACGCTGACACGACTCGAAAACATGTCCTGGCACCTTTCGTAATATCTGTTAATGCCTGTGCTCTGATTCGGAATGTGCGAAGCATTTCGGAGGTGGTTGGTTTTGCGTTAGGATGCGGTGATCAAGCGATGCGGTCGGGATCGCATTTTCATCTCTTGCATCTCTGTCCACAGAAAGCATTCAGGCAATGGCTCAACCGCGAAAACACGCTTACACAACAGCTCCCCAAGATCCCAATCCTGCGGCGGAGACGACGTTTGCCGAGCGCGCTCGAACGATGCTGTCGCTGAGTCAGGTGGGTGTCATCTCCACCCACTCGGTCCACTGCAAAGGGTTTCCGTTTGGGTCGACGATGCCGTACGCATTGGATGCGATCGGCCGGCCGCTGTTTCTGATCAGCGCGATGGCGATGCACACGAAGAACCTCCGAGAGGATCCCCGCGCTTCGTTATTTGTCACCGATCCTTCAGCCGATCGCGATCCGCTGGGTGCAGGGCGTTTGACGCTGGTCGGCAACACCGAACCGGTGCCCGATGAAGAGCTGGATGAAACCCGCGCTCTGTATCTCAGCCGCCATGAGAACGCGAGTTACTACGTCGACTTTGCCGATTTCTCATTCTGGCGTCTCAATCCTACGGAGCTCTATTTTGTTGGAGGATTTGGAGTGATGGGCTGGATCCAGGCGGATGATTTCCAGCGTGCGGTTGCAGATCCATTGGCTGAATCTGCGGCGGGTATCCTGCAACACATGAACGACGATCATGCCGCTGCGATGCTCGATATCGCTTTTGCGGAAAAAGAGATCGTCGCCTCCGAAGCAAAGATGACCGCCGTCGACCGCCTCGGTTTTCATTTGCGGCTCAAAACACCCGAGCGTGTCCAATCGGTTCGGATTGGATTCCCGCAGGAAGTCCGGAGTTCCGATGAATGCCGTCAAGCGATTGTTGCGATGGTGAAGCAGGCGCGCAGCGACAAAGAATCCAAAAACGAGAATTGATCGCTCGGGGGCGTGATGAGCGCCCCCGCGTGCGATCGACACCGGTGCAGAGGATTCTACTCCTCGATAACTTTTGCCGTCTGTTCTGGCGTGGTGATGCCCGGGGGCAGTTCGAGGATTCGTATGTTGCGGAAGTGAATTTCCGAGCCTTCGGACTCCAGACAGAGATAGCCTTTGCGGACCGACGAATCGCGAATGGAATTGACGAACTTGCCATTGATCGCCAGCTTGACCGTGCCGTCGACGCAAACGACATCGTAGACGTTCCATTGCCCCACACCCTTGCAACGCAGTTCGACCGACATACTGCGTCTGCCGCGCGGGTTGTCGGGCGTGGCGGTGAGTCCGCCGGCACCAAACAATTCGCCCGAGATGTACCCGATATGGTTCGGCTCCCCGTTCTTCAACGGATGCTGATTGACCCAGTCCAATTCGAGCATCTGGACTTCCATTCCCTTGGGAAGCCGGCTCCCCTCAGGGACGAATCCCTCACTCCACGCAAACACGCCGGAATTGCCCCCGGCCTTCATGTGCCGCCACTCGATATGCAGGATGAAGTTCTCGTATTGCTTCTCCGATCGCATCACACCGATCGGCTTACCGCTGCATACCAGCAGGCCGTCCTTGACCGACCAGGTATCTGGTTCGGTGTTGACGTTCGCCCATCCCGACAAATCGCGGCCGTTAAACAGATCGACCCACTGAGGGATTTCGGGAGTCGCGTCCGCAGCGGGTGGCTCCGCCCCCAAGTCGGCCTCGAATGCCAGCGATACAAGCAGCCCCGCAATCATACAAGGGAGCATCCCCAAAACGTTAATTCGTGAAGTCATTCTCATTGGTGGCTCGTAAGTTCTAGGAGTTAAATTAGCGATCGATAGAACGATCGGAGGCAAGCACAATCGTCGATTCCATGGAGCCCGGCGGCTCTCGACAGCGTGAGATTGTACCACGCCTGGACGAGAACATACCCTAGCACCGCATGGCAGTCAGGACTGTTCAGCGCTTCAATTTGAGGTATCAGCCGCCACGCGTTAGCGTCCGGTTACCCTGGAGAACGCCGCGCTAGCGCGTGGCGGCTCATTTGCCTAGGCACAAACACGGCTCAGCCCCGCAATGGCATGCTCAGTGCCGCAGGCATGGCATGCACTAGCCATGGACGCAAGTCCATGATGACAAGCCAACCGAACAGAATAAGTGCCGAAGGCACGACAGACTCCTTCCCATTCTTTAGGTACAGAGCCAATCGAGGGCAGGAACAATTCCCGGCGACATCCACCATCGATTTACAGCTGGCGATGCTGACACCACCTAAAAATAGACTCTGCCTCCGTCCAGTAAATTGGCAGAATGATGGAGGCAGAATAATGTTTCGGAAACCAATCGGGGGCAGGAACAATTCCCGGCGACATCCACCATCCATATACCGCCAGCGATGCTGACACCACCTGACAATAGACTCTGCCTCCGCCTGGTAAATTGGCAGAATGATGGAGGCAGAATAATGTTTCGCGCCGCCAGTTAAGTCTCTACCTCGAGGCGAGGCAACCAATCTGGGAAAGCCATTCTTCCGGCTCGTTCTTCGGCTTGGCTTTTACGCGACATCGGACTACGAATGATTCGACGGAGCATCGAATTGATCACGCTGAACGAAGCACTGATCAATGCGATGAGCAAAGATGAAGCGGCAGAGGCAATTGCCAGTGCCGACTTTGAACTTGATGGCCAGTTGCCCAGAGATCTCGTCGATCAGCTTTTGCCGATTCATCGCATCCACTTTGTCGGATCATCGCGGGCGTACACCTCGGTTCGCGGTTTCGCTTCGTACACAATCGGCAACATCCTTCAGGGTTGCATCGTCACACTTCGCAAGGGCGCGAAAAACCTCAGGCTGATCGAGAATACGGCGACAGATGGATTCAGGAATCCGGCCTGCCATGAGCAGCAGCTCTTCTTCGTCTCCATCGAGCGTTTCCGCTAGACGGTGAATCAATGCTTCTGAAGGCGAGTCGCCGAAGTCCAACTTGCTGTTTTCGACTTTGCTCAAGTAGCTGTAGCCAACACCAACCATCGGCGCGAGCGTTCGAAGCGAAAAGCCCTTGCCTTTGCGAAGCTCACGTATTTTTTCGCCAAAGGCGTTCATGGGTGCCTGCCTGCTTGTTTGCGGTGCACTGAAACCATACGATCGTTGCAGGTAAAAGGCAACAGTACGAAAGGGGCATGACGACATGCCTCTTTGACGGTTTCTCAACGCAAAGTATGAGCTATGTCAGAGGCGGACGGCCAGAAGCCCCTCAAGGATCTCGATAAGAAACTTTGGACTGCGGCGGACAGATTGCGTGCCAACTTGGACGCCGCCGTTTACAAGCACGCTGTTCTCGGTCTGATCTTCCTGAAATACGTTTCCGACGCGTTTGAACTTCGTCAGCGGGCACTTGAAGATCAGTTGCGTGACGCGGGGCACGCCTACTACATCGATCCGGCAAGCTATTCGGACGACGAGTACCGGGAGACGATTCAACAGGAACTGGAGGTGCGGGACTACTATCTGGAGGAGAACGTATTCTGGGTTCCAGCGGTCGCTCGCTGGAAGACGATTCAGGAGAATGCCGCTCTGCCGGCCGGAACTGAGATTGAAATCGCGGGCGGCAAGAAAGCGACCTACAAGATCACGTCGATCGGCAAGCTGATCGACGATGCGCTGACCGCCGTTGAGCAGGACAACCCAAAACTGAAGGGCGTACTCAACAAGAACTACACCCAGCTCCAGCTTCCCGCCGAAAGCCTCACCGGCTTGATCGACCTGATCGCAGAGATCCCCTTCCAGCACGAATCGCTTGACGCCAAAGACATCCTTGGCCACGTCTACGAATATTTTCTGGGGCAATTCGCACTCGACGAAGGCAAGAAGGGCGGTCAGTACGACACGCCCAACTCCATCGACAACCTAATCGTCGAAATGCTCGAACCGTTCAAAGGGCGAGTCTACGACCCCGCGATGGGCTACATGGTGGACCGAGTCCTCCGGGCCTTCACCGACAAAGACGCCAAAAAGATCGTCAGCACCTTTCATACGTGGAAGCGAGGCCCCATCCTTTCACCCTCCCTCGGGGAGGGTCGAGGAGTAGGAACGACGACGAGGGGAGGGAATGCTGAACAAGTCGGCTACCGCGACATCCCCGGCTTCTGCAAGAGCGCGACGTTGGACGAGATCGCCGAACATGGCTACGTGCTCACGCCCGCGGTCGCTACGTGGGAGCCGAAGAGGTGGAAGGCGATGGCGTCCCCGTCGCCGAACAGATGGAGGGCCCCACCCGCGAGTAAGCCACTCAATTTCACCGTGCCGTCGCCGCGTAGCTTGGGTCAGCAATATGTCACTTCTCAATGATACTTCGGGTCAAGCACATCCTTATTGGTATGAATGGTTTGTTGGCCTTATTGAGGTCGTGAAACTACTGAACCCCGATGAAGGGATAACACAAGTCGCGTTCCAAGTTCCCTCGATCCAAGGGTGGGACGATGTTGTCGTCACGCATACAAACGGGAAAAGACTTTACCAAGTCAAACACACGCGTGAAAAAAACAACCTGACGTTTGGAACCCTCGTTGAGGTCGATGACAAAGGCAACTCGCTTCTTGGGAGTCTGTTCGAGGGGGGAAAGTACAGCGGATTGATCGACCCCACAAATGAATTGATCCTTTACACGAATCGCGAAGATGGTTCGCGTTGGTCTACTCGCGGCAACGGCAAACGCCGTCCTCCGCTATTGGAGTTTTGGAACTGGTTAAAGAGCGAACTCGAAACAAAAGAATTATCAGGCATCTCACTTCCTGCTGTTGACGACGACACACTCGACTACGCCGATGCTTGGGCCGAATGGCTAGCCTGCTATAAGGGCGATGACGAGGAAGCAACCAAATTCCTCCGTCAACTTACCATCCGTACTAAGGAAGATGACCTCGATGGCCTCGAATCTCGCGTCCGTGAATCGCTTGCCGTTGCATTTGGCATAACAGAACAAAAAACAGCCCCGCTCTTTGACGCTCTGTGCCGAGAACTACGGTCATGGACTACCGGACACGCGGGCGTGACCGTTGAAGTACTATGTAACGCGTTAACTGTCGAACCCGCCCCGAAAGAGTTTGCGCCCGCGCCCCCACCGCCATCACCATTCTTTCCGACTCGTCTGCCGATAGCCGAACAACTCCAGACAGACTTACTCGACGAAAAAGAGGCTCCCATTGTTTTTCTCACGGGTGAGCCGGGATCAGGAAAAACGAGCGCAGTGAGTTGGTTGGCAAATCGCCGCACGCATAATGCTTTTCAGGGCATCATTGGTATTCGCTTCTTCTGTTTTGAGCCAATTCGGCCAGAGCATCCATTCATCTCTCCCGACTCATCCCGGGTGAAGCCCGAAGAGCTCTGGTTCAGCCTGTTGACCCAACTGCGACGCGGACTTGCGACGCGGCTTTTTGAGCTGAAGGTTCCGCTTAGAAACGACTTCCTGACGTGGGCTGAAGCGCGAGACCACGTGCTGCGATTGTCCGACGTGATTGGACAAGAACTCGGTAGAAGGTTTGTCATCTCAATCGACGGAATCGACCATGCTGCACGTGCCTCGCAGGTAATGCCAGAACAGATCGCAGAATTTTTCGCCTCTTTGCCGTCACCGGATTCTATTGCGAACAAGCAGATTCGTCTTTTGATTGCTGGACAACCGCCTGAGTACTACGCGGATGAGTACCCAACGTGGTTAACGATGGAAAACGAGAAGGTCCGCCGAATCGATTTGCCTAAGCTCGAAGGAGAAGACATTAAGTGTCTTCTTATGAAGTCAAGCACATCGACTGGCGAAGAGCACATCGACGAAGCTGTGCGACTAATCGACGAGTTGTCCAAAGGAAACACGCTGGCCGTAGTGTTTGCAGTTGCGGAATCAGAGCTCTGCGATTCACTCGAAGAACTTGAGAACAAACTCAAAGATCGGTTACTCGGCGAGGGGTTGTTGAGTTACTACGACTCGATTTGGAAGCATGTTCTTAGGGAAGCTCGTGAGCTGAGCTGTTCGCTCGCCGGCATGATTTCGTTGGCGAGAACGCCGGTAACCGCCAATCAACTCGCAACGGTATTCTCGTCTTGGCAGAAGCCGTCACCATGGTGGAAACAGGTACTCATCGACCTAGGTCCGTTGCTGACGCGACAAGGGGAGAGCTTCCTGATTCGGCACAATGATGTCCGGGTATTCCTTGCGTCAAAATACAAAAGCTTCCCTGAGGAAGATCAAAAGGCGGTTGCATCGCAACTCATAGACTATTTCAGTACCAAAGAAGCGGATCGTCTAACAGCGCATCTGCAGCTGTTTCCTCTGCTGAACCTGGCTGATCGGTCGATTGAAGCGGCAAGTCTGTTTGATGTTGATTGGGTACTTGAGGGGGCAACTCTTGGCTTGGAAATGGATGCGTTGCTTCAGGAAGGCGAAATGGCCGTAGCACAGCTTTCCAAAGCCAGGAATTGGTCTAACGTTGTGACGGTCTCGTGTGCTTGTGACACACTCGATCGCGTCAGTGAATTCATAGAACATCAAATCGCAATTGAGAAATGGGAAAAGGATTTACCCCCATTCCTACCTGCGGAGGCAAACGTACGACCCTTTGTGCAATGGACAAAGGACGACTTTCATCAACTTGTGTGGGACGCTCATGAATTGGTGGAAGGCGGCGATCCCGAACGAGCCCGAGGCCTATTGGACCGGTGGCTTGATGGACTTGGAATCGAACAGGTCATTCAGACTGTACCGGATTTTGAGTCGGACCGGATGCATCGAATTCGTGATGGCGAAGAACCAAGACTCGATGAAGTCGCCGTAAGCGATTTTGAAGTACTGGGGCGTCTTTCAGCGAGAATTCAATGGCAATTCTGGGGCGAGCTTAGCAGAGAATCACCTCGATTAGAGACTGACGCGTTTTACAGTTTTGAAAAGGGCTACGTGGATGAATTAACGACTGCTCCAAACTTGGAGTCAGCGGATGAATTGTTCGCCCACCACGCCGTAAGATTCTATTCAAATCAGGAGTTGGCGGTTCGCAATCTAGCAAAGGCGGGCTCATGGTCGCTGGTCGCAGACTTGCTCCAATCAATGGAGGAAAATCGAGAGTCATTTAGCGACGCGTTTCGACTGGAGGCATCGTGGTATGCACTACGCTCTGGAATGCCTGCGGAATCAGCGTGGGTAATTGCCCCGGACGATCTACAAGAAATTTTGCCTGAAGTTTCCAAGTACTATCGGGTAGAGAACATCAACTTATTGCAGTTCATTAATTCGGCGATGGCGTTTGGCTGGACGCGTCACAGTTGGGACCCGGGCGACATTGCCGATCGGATTTTTGAATCATTTGAAGCCCCCGACGAAGCAAGCGTCGAAAACGCGATGAAGCTCGTCTTTCGTGCCGCAGCGGTCGTCGGGAGGCTGGAGAGTCACCTAGCGAAAGCCAATCGCGAATCTGCTGCAGCATCATTTCCGCCCGACCACATTCGGCAGTTACTCTCGGCGTTGTGGGGAGATGTAATCAACCGCGCTGGCTATCGGTTTGAGGGCCGAAGGGAAGCGGCGGAGCTTGCGGAAAGATTGACGATAATCTGTGGAGAGCTAGGTGGTGATTTAGATTCCGCAGCCTTTGAAGCGGCGTTGCCGTTTGCTCAGGAGTATGCACTTGGCTTCCGTTTGAGTGCGATCTGGAACGTTGTCAATCGACACGGCAAGGTTGATATTCTTCGTGCGTGGCTTAACAACTACATATCCGAAGATGGTTCCGCGTGGGCGTGGGCACCAGAAAACGCGAGAGAGACTGCTGATGATCTGGTTCCATACGCACGATCAATCGGGATGGATGATCTTGCAGACTACGCTGAAGGACGCGCGAGCAGACTAATCGTCGGTTATCGAACCCATAAAGAATACTCGTTTGAGCGAGCTAACGACTGGTTTCAGGAAGCGGCAAAAAACGACCCCAACATTTGGTCGGTTGAAGGTTGGATGCTTTGGGAGATATGCAGAATCTGTGATGAAAGGGATGGGGACAACCGTCTCGAACCTGACATTTTGAAAGGAATCAGTGCTGCCGCAATCCGTGCTGGCAAAACGACGAGTTGGTGGCGCCTAGTTTCAACAACACTCCCGAAAAAATGCGAGCGCGACTGGCATTTTCAAATCAGGCAGCAGTTCGTCGAAGGGCACATCGAAGCGCTGACACAAGGGCTCACGGTTAATGACGAAGAGGTGCTACAGATCTGGAGCATCGCTCTATCATTGAGTTATTGGTTCAACAACGGTGATACATCGTCGCTGCTGGAATTGAAGGAATTGCTTCTGAACGGTGTTGCTACTGAGCGAAAGACCGAGATTGCCGCGGCAATGGAATCAGTCAGCCCAATCGTGAAAGTTAAGCGAGATAATGAAAATGCAGAACAGCCGAGGGCGACTCGCGAAGTAGCTCCACAAAATGACCCTCTTGAGGAAGACGGCTGGTGGAATGAAATCGACCATTTTCTTCAGAACAAAGATGACGAAGAGTATCGGTACGTCGGATACGCGAGCGGCCTTATGTCGGTTGCCCTGCGACGGGCTCGTCAGCACGGCAATGAGGAACTGCTGAAGGGGCTGGATATTCAACTCGACATGCATCTGCGCTGGGCTTTCGGCGGCGAACCGCTCGATTCGATTTCGCTACCGCAAATTGCAGAATCTGAATTGGCGTCAACGGATGACGTCTTCATTGATCTAATCAAAGTCCTTTTTGAAACCTACAGCGTTGAGGTAACTGTCGCTGCCTTAGAGGGGCTCCACAGCTACGTGTCGCAAGATCCAACAATAATCCCGCGTGTATTGGAAGAAGTTTCAAGTGAGTGGCCTCGACGATGGCTGCTAAGCGCCGCAGAGTCTTGGGCGGTCCTGCATCCTGATGAGGTTCACAATGCCAATTCGACGTTAAGTTCTGTGATGGAATCGGCTGATCTAGACTGCCGTCTTCAGGCTTGGATTGTTCTGACGCGAAATGCACAAACACGAGGAGTCGATCCTCCTATTTTTCCGCTACCTTCAGAACCAGAGCTTTCAATTGACGAGGTGGAAGCGGTGGAAGTCGCGTTACTCGAAATCCCTCCGACCATTCTGGGTTCGACCCGATTTGCGAACAAGTTTTCGTCCGTTCATATGCTTGTCGAATATTGTGGGCGTTTCGGTTTGAATTTTGAGAAACTCGAAGGCCTTATGGCAAAGGAACTAATCGGAAATGCTGTTACCTTTGATCCAGACTTGCGAAAACGCGGCCCTCACCGCTACGCAGACTTCACGTATGTTCCAGCTGAGGCGGAAAGGGCTTTCGGCAATGCAATTTGTTCGATTCTAAGCTCCCGTTGGTGTGGCAATCCGCAGCTTGCAAAGATTTGTCAAGCCACACTGTCAAACGAAGACGCGTGGATTCATCGAACACGGCCGACAGCGATTCGCTCTTCGGACGATTGGCCTGCGGATTCGGAATATGGTGGAGAAGAAACGGATACGACAACGCGAAAACAGCAGATGCTAAATGCCGCTAAGTGTGCTTCTGTTGATGACGAGTCGATCGTATTTGCTGCGCGAATCCGAGACTTCACGTGGAAAGAGGATTTTGACGTGCATTTCTGGTTCGAGGAAGCGGGAGACACTCTACTGATTTCGGCACCCAGAATCCCAAAATGCCCCAGCGGACGGTCATTCATTTGGTGGATCGGGGAGCCTTTGGACCTCCGTAGTCGATTTGTTTCAGGGCGATTTGTCGGTGGTCACCAACGACTTTCACATTGCCATTTTGAAATCCGACCTCCGGTGAATTGGCGCGACAAGTTTGGTTGGAGTCCAAATCCACTGAACGCACTTGAATGGCTTCTCGACGACAAAGTTGTCGCCAGATACGAAAGAGTTCACGGTGTTCTTCGAGATGCGACGCACGGCCCAAAGTACCGCCAGCCCATAATTGACCGCTGGGTCATCACCAAAGAGGCATTTGCTGCAGTGAAAGAGAAGTATCCGCATCTTCGCGAACGAGATACCTTCGAGGTTCAACAGTTCAAAGAGTAATCCTGAGCTGTTTCTGGATTATATGCTGTACTTCGTCCTGCTTGAAGACGAAGGGTACTCGCTCATCAAAAAGATCGCCGGTTACCATCCGCTCCATGGCGTCCGCGTCATCACGATCGCGGCTGCCGATTCCGACGACGACGCCCTCCGCGAAAGCCGAACCATCAACAGCCGCCAAACGACGGAATCCAGCCTGAAATCGGCCTGAAACACCGAGATTCTTGTTTAGGCGCAAACCGCAGATGATGTCCGAAGGCCAACTCGAACAACTTTCCCTCGACGGGTTCCACGAGACCGGCTGGGAATACGCCAACGGCGTGGACATCTCCCCCAACGGGGACGATCCAGAGCGGGATGACTACCGAGTTGTCGTCTTGAAAGATCGCGTGGCCGTAGCGGACGCGTGGGCGAATCAAGACCGGCTCCAACTCGGTGCCCGCTGTCGTCACGCGGGTTGGAGGGACAGCGGCGTGATGATTTGGAAACGCAGAGACGACATGCCGCAGAAAACCTCCGCGCCTCCGCGTTTCAAACACCTACAATGGCGGGCTTACCAAACGACAAGAGAGGTTTGAATGAGCTGGCTATTGTTTATGGATGAAAGCGGGCACGACCACAAACAGATGCCCTACGAAGTACGCGGCGGCATCGCGTTGCAAGACCGAAAAGCCTGGCCGTTCATTCGTGCTGTTGCAAGCCTTGAAGAGAATTGTTTCGGGGTTCGCCTTGCCGATTTCAAGAAAGAGTTCAAAGGCTCTAAACTTCTCGACAAAGATCGAATCAAATGGGCCGAACAAGGCCCACCGCAAGGAGATGCTGAACGAAAACGAAACGCTCGTGCTTTTCTCTCCAAAGGCCTGCAGAAGCAACCTCAACGCCGCGACGAGTTTACTGGCTACGGCCAAGCATGCCTCGAATTGGCTCGAGGCATCTTCCGTCTACTTCGCGACCATGACGCCAAGCTGTTTGCTTCGGTGATTCCACGGGGAGTCAAACCGCCTGAAACCTTTGAAGCGAAAGAGTACTTGCGAAAGGATCATGTCTTTCTGCTGGAACGGTTTTATCACTTTGTTCGCAAGCAGCAGGAACAAGGCTTGATCGTGATGGATCAAGTCGAAGAACAAAACGACATTCGCTTTGTGCGAAAACTTGAACGCTACTTCGTTAGAACAAACAAGGGTGCCCAACGCGCTGACTGGATTGTCCCCGCACCATTTTTCTCGTCGTCCTACTTGAGCATTCCAATTCAGGTTGCCGACGTTTGCATCTACTGTCTGAATTGGGGCTTCCGACGCCCCCAGTGGAATATGGACGCGGAAACGAGATCGCGAATCGAACAAGACTTCAGCGGTTGGATCAAACGTCTTGAGTTTCGGCAGAAAACCAAGAATGCCGATGGTACGCTCAAGAACCTTTTTGGGATTGCATTCGTGCAAAACCCTTACGGGAGCGGACGTGATAGAAGCGCATAAAAAAGGAGACAAAATCCTTCCCGACGGCCACAAGGGCTCCCGGTCCGGCCGAGTCTCCACACGAAGTATCGGCTGACGCAGCCCAGAAGTCAAGAGATTCCCTCTATGAAGGCGTTCAAAGCCGACTTTTTAGTAACAAATCGGGGACAGGCACAATTCCCAAATCAATCGGGGACAGGCACAATTCCCGGCGACATCCACCATCCACATCCCGCTGGCGGTGTTGGCCCCACCTGAAAACATGCTCTGGCCACGTCTGGCGAATTGGCTGAATGATGGGGGCAGAATAATGTTTCGCGCCGCCAGTTCCGCCTCGACTTCGAGGCGATGTAGGACCGCCCCGTTGGGGCTTTGCCGCCGCGTCTCGCATTAATGGTCCCAGGGCGTTGCCCTGGGCTGACGTAGGACTGCCCCAATTGGGGCGATGGACGTTACGTCGCTGGGCTTTGCGAGGTATGGCGGGATGCTGCAGCTAACGAAGCTCACTCGACGGAGCCGACCGCCACGGCGGCGCACGAAAAAAGCCCTGGCGTCGCGTTTAGTACGCGAACCAGGGCTTTTTGTTTGGCAGTAGCGGCAGAGGGACTCGAACCCCCGACACGCGGATTATGATTCCGCTGCTCTAACCGGCTGAGCTATGCCGCCAAGTTGTTTCAAGGCAATGGTTTACATCCAATCGACCGGCAACGCAAGCGGGGCCTGCCGATGTGGATAACTCCCAAAACCTCGCAGATTGTATATCGCCATTTCCGATTGGGAAAGCCACCTCAAAGAGCAAAAAATTACCGATCCGGTTCGCTGCTCCCCTGACGCAACTGGTTGAAATATTGCTCGGTATGCTCTCGCTCGGCCCTGGGGAGCGGACGATCCTCCAGCGGGTCGCTCTCCTCCTGCATCGCGTTAATCACCGCACTCTTGATCTCCTCCCGCGTCACCCCTTTGCGATTGGGGCCGTTGGCAAATCCGGCGGCGATCCCGCTGCCGTTTTTCGGTTTGGTGCGGACCTGCGATTCGTAGTTCCCCGTCTCGGTCTCCTCCTCGGGACGGTCGCCTTTCCCTCCTTCGCCTTCGCCCATTCCGTCGCCTCCCTCGCCTTTGCCTCCCCCCTTGCCCGGAAACTGCCCCGATCCCTGACACTGCTGGCAGCCACTGCCCTGACAGCTCTGGCATCGCATCTGCTGCTTGGTTTGCGACAACTGGTCCATCATCTCTTCCAATTGATCCATCTCGTTCTGCATCTCACCCAGCTCTTCGGCCAGCTGTTCCAAGGACTCCGCCGCACTCGACGCGTCCCCTTTTTGCATCGCCTCTTTTGCTTGAGCTAGCCCCTCAGCCATCTGCTGCATCTGTTGCATTTGCTGGTCCATCTGTTGCATCTGCTGCAACTCCTTCTCCAGCTTTTCCGCATCCTCGCTGCGGCCTTCCTGCTTGGCTTGGTCGATTTTCTTTTGCAGATCCTGCTTCGCCTGTTCGTGCTTTTCGACAGCCTTCTCGATCGCCTCCTGCATCTTGGCGATCTGATTCTCCAACTGCTTCTGTTCGGCCTTGGTCATCGTGCCGTCGTTGAGCTTCTTGACAAGTTTCTTGATCTCGTCTTCCGCTTTCCCCAGCTCTCCCCGCTGCATCGCCGACACCAACTTGTCAGCCGGTCCGCGTTGCATGTCCTTTAAACCAGCCAGCTGCTTCCGCATCTCTTCCTTCGAACCCATTTGATCGCGGCGTTCTTGCAGTTGCTTCTTGATGTCGTTGAGCGCAACCATCGCCTGTTTCTGGTTCATGTCCTTGCGCTGCGACAGCTGATCCAGATCGGCTTCGATCTTCTTAAACAGATCGCCGGCATCTTTGAGCCCCTGCGCCTCGGCGCGTTTGCGCCGCACCGCGAGCTTCTTCTTCAGTTCATCCGCAGCGGTTTTAATCTGCTGTTGCGATGCGGTGTCGACGCTCGCTTGAGCTTGGTTGTCCTGAGTCGCATCGGGAATGAACAGCAACACGGCCATCACAGCGCAGGGAGCCAGCGGCAGCAGCGCGATGCGTTGCACCCGGTGGCGAAAGTGCTCCGACACATCCAACTTCTCCGCTCGGCGAGCCGCGTCGGCCAACAGCGCCTTGCCGATCTCTGAATCGAGCTCCGCTTCGCTCATCGACAGCGAACTGCTGATCCGCTCCTTGAGCCCAAACTGCTGATCGATCGCGATCGCCGCGTCGTTCATGCTCGGCGCGGTCCACCGCGTCACCACGCCCGCGATCACCACCGCAGCGGCAACCGCGGCAGCCAACCAAGACAATCGCCAGGTGTCCAAATCGAACGACAGCGCCCACAGCTTCGGCACCGCCAGAGCTAACAGCGCGATACACAAAGCGGCAAAAAGCGACCAGCAGAAAATGCTTGCAAATTTTTGCAGCATCAACCGCCGGCGGACTCGAGCAACTTGATGGCGAACGTGGTCCATGATCGGATTCCTCGGATAAGCAGCGTTTCCGGCGGTCTACGCAACACCACGACCACCGACGGATCGCAGCGGCGGGAAAGAGCTGCGGCGAACTCATACCGAATTCTAGCAGTTTGTGACGCAATGTCGGGCAGGAAATTTTGAATCGCTAAAACACAGCTCACCCGGCAGCCCCATCGTTTAACCGCGCGGGCAACGCCCCGCGCGTTCGTGCGAGCCAGAAGCGTACCCCAATTCACCCCCAGGACGCGCGGCCCGATGGGCACGCGGTTAAACGAAAGCGTCCCGGCGACGATCCCCGTCGTTTAACCGCACGGGCAACGCCCCGCGCGTCCATGCAAGACAAAACCGCGGCGGGGCTTGAGCGGGCTTCTAAACTAAAAAACTTCCAACAACTGATCGTCGGCATCAAAGCGGATCGGTTCGGGCGGATGGACGATCTGCAAGTTCGGCCGATCGGCGACTTGGTTCCAGTAGGCTTCGGAGCACATCACCTCGGAGATCTCCAGCGTATTGGGAGCCCACATCCAGCGGACGTCTGCCGGCGCGACGAGTCCCGCCTGCGTGATCGCCGCTGCCAAGACTTCGCGATCGGTGGGGAAATGGATCGGCACCATCGCCGCGGTCACGTGGCCGCCGGTCAGGCAATTGATCCGCGTGGCGACGGGATCCATCTGGTCGACAAGTCGTTGATGGCAATATTCGGCGATCCCGACGCCGGTCGCATTCCCGGCCGTCGCTGCGGTGAGGCCGCGGGCGTAGATCTGGTGGATCTTGGGAAATTCGTCCTCGCGAGCCACATGGTCGTTGTATTTGCGGCCGACGATGTTCGTGTCCATCCCGGCACCGCTGATGTCCTTGCCGATCTTGTCGACGATCAATAGATCGGCGCGATCGAAGGGGAGGGCGGGCATCATCGCGCGGGCTCGCAGCAGCAGTTCCCGTTCATGCGATTCAAACCGTTGTGGCTCGACCGCTTGGATCGCTGCGGTCTCGTCGTACCCGTTCTCTAGGATTGCGACCCCAAGTGCGATCGGGCAACGATTCAAAACCTCACCGGCCACACTGCGAATGATCTGCCCAAAGCTGAAGTTCTGAATCGCTTGATGGTAGACCACCGCACCGTTGCGTTTGCCTAAACCGATCAACAGCATCTTCATCAGCCCGCTCTCGATCTCACCGACAAATCGCGTGTGCGGCTTGATCCGATTGCAGACGATCACATGATCGGCGGTCGAAGCGTGCCGGTCGAAGTGGACATCAAAACCCTCTTTCGCCTGAGCAACGACAACCGTCTCCATGCTGCTGCGGATCTCGCATCCCATCGCCGCGTCGGTCACGCCGTATCGTCCCAAGAGTGCCGCTTGTCCTTCAGCGGTCCCGCCGCCGTGGCTGCCCATGGCGGGAACGATAAAGGGAACGCCGCCCAAGGATTTGACATAGTCGACGATTGCGCGAACGATCTCCGCGATGTTGGCGATCCCGCGGCTGCCGACCGAGATCGCCACGCTCTGCCCCGGCCGCACCTTCGCCGCCAGCGACGATCCACTCAACTGCTCCGCGACCGAATCTGGTATCGAAGCGACACGCGTGTCATCAAACGTTTGACGAACGCGGAACATACGAGGGAATTCGGACATCGTTCGCCAAACGGAATTGAGTTCGTGAGTGAAACGCGGAAAGCTAACTCGAGATGCGTTGCAGTTGACGCAGCAGACATATACGTCCAGCCGCCGAAGGCTCCTCTAACAACATCGACTACGGAGCCGAAAGACCGCTCGCGTCGAAGGCCTTTATTGCTGCGTCGCGGACGGCGTGGAGACTGACTTGTTTTTCGGCGGCCAATCGGCGGAGCGATTCGTGTTCGGGAGTGAATCGCCACTGCGATGAAGGGAGCCAGACGCATTTCCCTTGCACGCTGCCAAACGAGGTTTCGACGGCATGCGCTCGGCGGATCAGCTTCGTCCGCCGCGCGGCCCAACTGCGGACTCCGATCGCCGACGAACATCCCAGCAGCACCGACTCGATCGTGGCGGTGCGGTCGGGAGCGGCCAAGACGGTGATCTTCGTGCCGCTGCGTCCCTTCTTCATCATCGTGGGCGTTTGGTAGACGTCCAACGCTCCGGCATCAAACAACTGGTCGACGCACCACGCCAACTCTTCGGCCGTCGAATCGTCGACGTTCGTCTCGGTGATCACGATCTGATCGGTCTCGAACTGCCCGGCAGCTTGCTCAGCGGACGGTTGGCCGTCGCTGTCGCCGATCAGCACGCGCAAGATATTCGCCTGCTTCTCCAAATCCATCGTCCCCGAACCGCAACCGATCGCGGAGATCTGCATCGCGGGAATCGGGCCAAACGCCTTGCATGTCGTCTTCAGAATCGCCGCTCCGGTCGGCGTCGTCAGCTCAGCCTGGATGTCGCTCGGAGCGATCGGGATCCCGGCCAGCAACAGCGCGGTCGCGGGAGCGGGAACCCCGACGCGGCCGTGGGCGATCTGGATCGTTCCGCCACCGGTGGGGACGGGGGACGCCTCGACTCGCTCAATACCTAGTTCGGTCAGGGCGATCGCCACGCCGGTGATATCGGCGATCGAATCGATGGCTCCCACTTCGTGGAAGTGGACTTTTTCGAGCGTCGAACCGTGAACCTGCGCCTCGGCTTCGCCTAAATTACGAAAAATCAGCTTGGCCAAATCGCGAGCTTCGGCCGAAATATCCCCTTTATCGAGCATCGCTTCGATGTGATGGAGATGCCGATGAGCATGTTCTGGCGGATGCGAGATCGTGACCTGCGTCGCACGAAACCCGTATTTCTTAATGTTTTCCGCGGTAATCGAGATCTCGCCGAGCCCCATCGATCGAACACCGGCTTGGATTCGGTCGATACTGGCCCCGGCGTCGATCAGCGCCCCCAGGGTCATATCACCACTGATTCCGCTGGTGCAGTCGAAGTATGCGATACGCAAAGAAAAGCTCCTGGTAAAATGGCGTTGCAGTTAAATCAAGAACGGATAAAATGTGCAGCCCTTGATGAACCGAAGAAACATCAGACTGCCAACGGCACGCAGTGTAAACCGTTGCTAGCATAATATTGTTAAGAAAGTTGGATCCATGAAAGTTGTAAGCTCGATCGGCACGCTGAAGAATCGTCACCCCGACTGCCAAGTCGTCAAGCGTCGTGGCCGAATCTACGTGATTTGCAAAAGCAATCCGAAGTTCAAGGTCCGCCAAGGTGGTGCGAAGTCCAAGAAGGCTCGCCGCTAAGCTTTGTTTTTGGCCGCTTCGGCCATCTTCAACACGACCTCAAATTCCGATTCGGTGACCGGCTGGACACTCAATCGGCTTCCTTTGCGGAGCAGTTCCATCTGCTCCAGTTGGGGTTCGTTGCGCATCTGCGAAAGCGTCACTGGCTGCTCAAACGCTTTGTCTAACTGCACGTCGACCATAAACCAGCGCGGGTTTTCGGGGCTGCTCTTCGGGTCGTAATACTTGCTGCCCGAATCCCACGCAAAGTGATCGGGATAGGCTCCCTTGGCAATCTTGGCAGTTCCCACAACCGCGGGGTCTTTCCCACCCGAGTGGTAGAAGAGAACGCGATCCCCTTTCTTAAAATCATCGCGCATCATATTGCGAGCCTGGTAATTGCGGACGCCTTCCCAGCAGGTCGTCTTCCGCTTCTCTTTCGCCAGATCTTCGATCGAATAGGTCCCCGGTTCGGTCTTCATCAGCCAGTACTTCATGCGTGTTCCCTACAGATTGTTCGTGAATCGATAAATTGACCGGTATTGTCAACGCGCTGGCGATGATAGTTCAAGGGCGGATCGGGATGATGAGTAAATTAGTGTGGCGGCGAAACGGCGGCAAATGTTTACTCCCCAGTCTGTAGCGCTAGAATAGTTAATAGCAGGCATTCGAGGGACAGCGATTGGACATGCGGCTTGAGTGGAACTTTTTCGCTTTCTGGTTGGAGACGCGATTGTATCGCGCTCTTGCAGAAAGGGATTTTTTGCTCCACCCGCCAGCTGAGAAAAATGCTACGTTCCCGTTTGGTGGCTCGAAGGGACACACTGCACCTCCCAACCGTGAAAGAGGGTGAGAAATGCGACGACAATCGCGACAACAAGAAACAAACACCACGATGATTGCACTGCTGCTAATTTGCCTGCTGCCAACACTGGCAACTGCCGAGGAATCGGCGAGCCTCGGAACCGCCCCAGCCAAAAAAGCGACAGCTGCGCCGACGTCGGCGCACCCGCTGGATCGCGTGATCGAAATCGCGACCAAGGGGCTGCAGCGAACTGATGAAGAAGTCAAAGAGTATTCGTGCCTGCTGATCAAGCGCGAACGGATCGACGGCGAACTGACGGCTCGCCAGTACATGCAAGCCAAAGTCCGCCACCGCCATTTTGCCGACGGCAAGCTGGTCACGCCGATGAGCGTCTACCTGAAGTTCCTCAAGCCGAGCGAACTGGCTGGCCGCGAGGTGTTGTACGTCGAAGGCGAACGCGACGGCAACGTCTTGGCGCGGCGCGGTGGGCCACGACTGGCAAACATCACCGTCGAACTGAACCCCAAGGGGCATTGGGCGATGCAGGGGAACCTGCACCCGATCACCGAATTTGGTTTCCGCAACCTGATCTTCCGCCTGCTGGAGAAGATGCGTAGCGACCTGGCGTCGAGCGATATCGACGTCAAGTTCTACGACAACGCCAAGCTGGGTGATCGGGAATGCGAACACATTCAAGTCACGCAGACCAATCGCAGCGCGACCGCCGATTACCACATCGCTCGGATTTTCATCGACAAGGAACTGCAGGTCCCCGTCTACTTCGCTTCCTACGATTGGCCGGAAGCCGACGGCGAACCGCCGCTGAAGGAAGAGTACATCTTTGCCAACGTCGACCTGAATCCAAACTTCGTCGCGATGGACTTCGATGCCGACAACCCCGACTACGCCTTCGAACCGATCGCGTCGCAGGAATCGTTAGCTCAAGTCGAACCCTAGCCGGCAGCAACTCGCTGCACTTTACCCGCTCGACGCAAGTCGGGAGGGTCGGAAAACGAGCGCCGAGCTAGTTTTTCGGGGAGGGCAGTACCCCGGGATCAAGCACTGCGGATTTACCGCGCGACGCACCTCCCCGAACTACGCTTCGCTCGTTCGACCCTCCGCTTCAAACTTCGTTTGGCGGAGGGTGAAGTGTCGCACTTCCCCCGCCCGGCTCAGGGCAGCGGGTTGCGTTGGCCGTCGTCCGCGAAGGCGCCGGTCTCTAGAAACCGTAGCGTCAACTCTTGGACGTCTTTGTCGTCCATCAAAAACGAATGCAACACCGGCACGATCACAAAGTCGTTCGCTCCCGAAAGCTTCGCCTCTTCAACGCTGACGATCAGATCGCTGTCACCATCGACTAAGGGATTGCGAAAACGTCCCATCTCAAACGCGCCAGCAATGATCCCGAACTCGCACGGCGGCGTCGCCAGATGTTGCTGCAGTTCGTCCCAATTGATCCCCAACTGCACGCCGCTGGTTCCGGTGATGATTTCGAACACCGTTGTCGACTGCAACCGCTTGGCGATCTGAGCGCCCTGATTCGGCGGCCCCTGCATCACAAATCGCCCCAGTCGATCCAAGACGCCCGCCGGATCGCCCTCGGTTTGCCAATCGCCGATCGCATGCCGAGCGACGATGTTCCCCATGCTGTGACCGACCAAATCGATCTGCGGTTGGCCGGGCAGGCTCTCGATCAGCCCTCGAAGCGCGCGAGCGTGCTGGCTGACCGGAGCGCGTGTGCTCGCATAGCCGAAGTGGATGACTGTCGCCGGCGTTTCCTTTTCGATCCGTTTTCCTAAGGAGGCAAACGAGCGATGGGTCCGCATCAGGCCGTGCAGACAAATGACGACTCGCTGCGGTGGCTCGGGCCAAGGACCGTCGCTAACGATCTCCGCCAACCGCGCGTCGCAGGCCTCTCGCGAACCGGAGAAGTGGCGAATGTTCGATGGATTCAGCAGGCGGCACTGATCGGTCAATTTGTTCTGCTGGATTCGCCAACCGTACCACCAACGCAGATCGGTCCAGAACTGGACGCCTCCCAAGGTCGGAAGCTTTAAATTCGCGACAAACCCTGCGGATTCAGGAACCGGTTCGTCGGCGTGATTGGTGGATTGGTTCATGATCGCGACCAGCAATATCAGCCAGATTGAGAACTTCGTACGCATTTCAGTCTCCTTGATATGGGATTCTCAATGAAGAGCCCATCCAAAGCGAGAGGGTTTGCTGGCCAAGATCTTTCGGTAGAATCCGAACAGCTCGATGATCTTTTCAAAGCCCCCACTGTCTCGCCGGAGTCCCCTATGAGCGAAGCCCCGTATCAATCCCAACCAGCCGATTCGTTTGACCCACCCAAGTCTTCGGGCAGCTGTTGGCTCTACGGTTGCCTCGGATCGATCGCCCTGCTGTCCATCTTAGTGGTCTGCGGCGGCGTGGGGACCTATTGGTTTGTAAACAATCAGATCCAGAAATACACCTCCGAAACCGCCGCCGATCTGCCCGTCGTCGAGATCGGCGAAGAGCGACTGGCCGAACTGGAATCGCGGGTCGACGGTTTCAAGACCGCGGTGGAAGCCGAATCGACGCCGCCCGAACTGATCCTGACCGCCGACGAGATCAACGCGATGATCGCCAAGCAGGATGACCTCCGCGGCCGCGTGTTCGTGAAAATCGCCGAGGGGCAAGTCGAAGGCGATGTCAGCATCCCGGTCGCCGGACGATTCTTTAACGGTTCGGCAACCTTCGATGTCAAGCTGGTCGACGGCATGCTGTTCGTCAACTTGAAAGCCGCCACGATCAAAGGCGAACCGGTTCCCGATATGGCGATCGAAGCGATCGGTAAAGAGAACTTGGCGAAAGAGCTGAACACAGATCCCGATATGGCAAAATTTATCAAGAGCTTGGACAGCGTCCGCATCGAAGGTGATAAGATCATCCTGTCGCCAAAGGTCGCCGAGGCGGACGTGGAGCCAGCACCCGACAACAATGACAACGCGACAGGCGAATCGGCTGGAACCGACGATAAATCGGCTCAAAGTCCCAGCGATTCAGACGCTAACTCCCAATAGCAAGCGGAGAAGGCGGCCAGAAACGCCACGTCCAATTTGAATCGATCGGCAGTGGATTCGGACATGCGTGCAACTGTTTTTCTACGCGAATTTTCACTAGCACTAGAGTCTCTTGACTTTCATGAATGATTCCACTGGCAATCGAAATTCCCCTCCGGGGCAACGCCTTCAGGCGCAGGGGTTCCGCGTCGAACAACTACTTGCCGATACCGCAACTGGCCGCGTGCGCGTGCCCAATTTTCAGCGTCCACTGCGGTGGCGTGCGCGGCATGTCATCGACTTTTTTGATTCCATTCGCCGTGGTTTCCCGGTTGGCAACCTTTTGCTCTCCCGAGATTACGCACCGGCTGGCGTCGTGAAATTTGGCCCAATTGAGTTCGATTCAGCCGAACAGCACAGTGCCTTGTGGGTTGTTGATGGACAGCAGCGGATCATGGCGTTAACAGCCACGCTACTGCGACGGGAAGTCATCCCACGGAGCGACTACTGGTCGATCTGGTACGACTTAGAACGAGAGGAGTTTCGTCAATTACTAAAGAAGGAGCCTCCTGCAGGCTGGCTCCCGCTAAATGTTATTGCCAACTCAGTCGACCTTTTGAAATGGATTCGGAATTGGCCGCTCGGCTTGGAACACGAAGATTTGGTAGATCGTGCACTGGAGCTTGGCAAGGCGGTACGAGAGTATGAGGTTCCAGCGTATATTGTCGAAGGAACCAGCGAGGAGCAATTGCGTCTGATCTTCACGCGAGTTAACACCGCTGGAGTCGACATGCGAGAGTCAGAGATTTTCGAAGCTTTGTACCGAACCGACGAAGAGCGTCCGATTCGATCGGCGGTCTCGCGGCTTTGCGATCTAGAATTTGGCTCACTGGACAAAGACCTTTTTCTGCGCTGCCTGCGAGCGGCATGCGGTACATCGGTCCGTGCATCCAGCGAATCACCGGATGAACTCCCCGACCATTCGATTGAACGCACCGAACGAGCGCTCCGCCGTGCTGTCGACGCCATTAAGCTATCCGCAGGAATTCCGCACTGGAAACTGCTGCCCTATCGCCTGCCATTGATCGTACTGACGGCTTTCTACGACCTCTATCCAGCCGAAGATTCCCGCATCGATCGACTCGTAGCCCATTGGATCTGGCGCGGTGCATTGACTGGCGATCACGAGAAAGTTTCCGATGCACGCGTCGATCGAATTGTGAAGCAGATACGCGAAGCGACGTCCGCGAGCCAAGCGATTATGGCGCTGCTTGCAGACCTCGCACCGTTGCAGAGCAATGATGCACTGCCAAACCATCCAAGGCACGAGCTTGATCAACCGCTATCGCTGGGACGCGCGACTGGCAAGATTTTCATCATCGCGATGCTCGCTGCGGGGCCGCGACAAATCGGAGCAACAAACCAGTCGATGCTTTGGGACGTCGATGAAGAACTAGACACACCTGCTGTTCCGACAGCGGGATCACCAGATCAGCCGAAGTTCTATTGGTCGATAACCAAGCAAGGAAATTTGGGGATCGACACAATCATCAAACTTCCGGGAATGAAGAAAAGGGACATCCTGTCAGCTCCCCCCGAAGTGCTGGATTCGTTCCTGCTAAACCTTGAGTTGATCGAACATCTGAATCATGACCGGATCGATCAATACCGTGAATGCAGGCGAATACTTCTCCTCGATTGGTTTTCGCATTTTGTCGTCGACCGTCTTGGAGACCGCGCTGATTTGCGGCCCAACATTCAATCGATCCTCGAGGCAAACGTCTGATGAGCGCGCTTGCAGTCAACATCAGCGACACGCGTGTCGGAATCCTTGAGCAATTTGAAGAAGAACGCCAGCGTTTCAGCTTTTGCGAGCAGTACGTAACTGCGTTACTGGAATCACGCCCCGTGTTGGGGCAGATTTTTGAAGACCGCTTTCCAAATTCAATCTCTGTCGATGGACCGATTTGTTGGTTTACACACCTGCTGCCTCAAGGTGCGATGTTGCGATGGCGTTCCGAGTTGCTGGGGATCGATCAGGATGACGTCTTTGAATTACTAAAGTACCTCGGCGGAGACCTGCCAGGTGCGGTAACGTTGACTCCCTGCGACTCGCAGTTGCGTCCTAAACAGACAGACCACCGCTCCCCAGCCCCCCCGAAAACGAAAGACGCGACACGTTTTCGTTTTTCATTGGCGGGGGCTCAGTGGAAGCTATCTGCTCGTGCTGCTGGACGAGGATTGACAACGCGGGCAACCTTCGACGGAACTGCGCTGATCGCAAAGTTCCATTCCCCCGAGTACCCAGGCTTGCCACGGTGCGAATTTGCCACGATGACTTGGGCCCAAGCCTCAGGACTCTTAACTCCCGCGTTCGCCCTGCGCAAGGTATCTGACTTCGACGAGATTCCCGAAGAAATGAACACTGGGGATGGGAATGTGTTTGTTATCGATCGATTTGATCGCACTTCAACGCGTAGAATTCACATTGAAGACTTTGGCCAAATCCTCGATCGACCGCCGGGGCACTCGCAATACCAGGGCACATACGAGGAACTTGGCAGCGTCATCCGTTGGATCGCCCCCGAGAGTGCCCACGAGTTCCTACGTTCAGTGGTTTTTCACGTGGTTGCGGGGAACGGAGATGCCCATCTGAAGAACTTTTCGGTGATCTATCCTGATGGCAGAAACGCGGCATTATCCCCGGCGTACGACGTCGTCTCGACCGTTCTCTATTTTCCTCCGAGCAAAAACAAATTGGCGCTTCAACTCGACGGCCAGGGGGAATTCAAATCTGTCACTCTGGGCAGCTTCTCCAGGCTGATCGATTGTCTGGGTATTGAACCGTCAATCGGAAGAGCAATAGTTTGTGACTTCGTTGATGCCGCGTTCGCGGCCTGGAACGATGTCAATGTTCAAAACAATTTTGATAGCGCTCAAGTCGAACGCCTTCAGGCCCACATCGATTCGTTGCCACTTTCCAAGCTGCGAGGCAGTTGAACGGGGCGGGCGACTGCGGGGCGGATAGATATCATGAGCATGGCCACAGCTTCGACTGTAAACTCGTTAAAACGATTTCTGATAAGATCCACCAAGCCAGCTAGATTTATTGCATCTAATTTCAAATCCTGTCGCTCGATTGGCGTCGGTTGGGAGAGTTTTGATTGAATACCACCGCAACCGCCACGCCTTTGTTATCGCCCGAGATGCTGGGGCGGTTGGAGCGGATGGAATTGGTCAGCCGCAAGGTCTTCCGCGGCCGGATGAAAGGGGAACGACGCAGTCGCCGCAAAGGGCAGAGCGTTGAATTCGCCGACTTCCGCAACTACGTCCCCGGTGACGACCTGCGGTTCATCGACTGGAACATGTACGCGCGGCTGGACAAGCTGTTCCTGAAACTGTTCCTGGAAGAGGAAGACCTGCATTTCTATGCGTTGATCGATGCCAGCGCGTCGATGAGCTTTGGCGATCCGACGAAACTACACGTCGCCAAACAACTTGCCGCCGCGCTCGGTTACGTCGGCATGTGCCGCGCCGACCGCGTCCGTGTCGCCGCACTGGGACCGCCCGGTGCCGCCGCGCCAACGCTGCGTGGCAAAGCCAGCCTGTGGAAGATGCTGAACTACTTGGATACCGTCCAACCGGTTCACAACGTTTCGCTGGCCGACGGCGTCAAAGATTTTGTGCTCCGCAATCCAGGGACCGGGATCGTTGTCCTGCTGACCGACCTGATGGACAAGCAGGGCTACGAAGCCGCATTGCGGATGTTGCTGGGCCGCCGAATGGATGTCTTTGTCGTCCACATCTTGGCTCCCGAAGAGATCGATCCGCCGCTGCAAGGCGATCTGAAGCTGATCGATGTCGAAGACGCTGACGAAGCCGAAGTGACCGTCAACGGCGCGTTGCTGCAACGCTACAAACAAACCGTCGACGCCTTCATCGATCAATCGCGGACCTTCTGCAGCCAACGCGACATGACCTATCTATTGACGCGGACCGACCAGAGCGTCGAAGAACTGGTCACCAAATATCTGCGACAGCGAGGCGTGGTGCGATGAACTTTTTGCCCGCGCTGCATGCATGGCAATGGGGTCTGTTGGGGCTGATCCCAATCGGCATCATCCTGCTCTATTTCCTGAAGCTACGTCGCCAACCGATCGAAGTCCCCAGCACCTACCTGTGGACCCGCACGATCGAAGACATGCACGTCAACAGCCTGCTGCAGCGGTTGCGGCGGAACCTCTTGCTGTTTCTGCAGCTGTTATTCATCGCGTTGGCGGCGCTGGCGCTGCTGCGGCCGGGTTGGCAAGCGAGCAGCCAGAGCGGCCGCCGGATGGTGCTGCTGTTGGATGCTTCGGCCAGCATGCAGTCGACCGATGTGAAACCTTCGCGTTTCGAACAGGCCAAGGAACTGTTGGCTCAACAGATCGACAACATGGACGGCAGCGATTCGGCGATGCTGATCGCGTTCAGCGATGAACCCGACGTATTGCAAGGCTTTACGTCCGACCGACGCCGGTTGCGCGATGCCTTGGATTTAGCGCAGCCGACCAATCGGACGACCAACATGCTCGATTCGCTGAAAGCCGCGGCGGGGCTGGCGAATCCAAACCGCACCAGCCAAGCAGCCGATGTGAACGACATCCAGGTCGCCGACGCGCTCCCGGCGACGCTGTACATCTACAGCGATGGACGGGTCGGTGCGATCAACGATTTCGACTTGGGCAACCTAACGCCCAAGTTCATCCCGATCGGATCGGGGAGCGCCAACAACATGGCGATCACCGCCTTTAGCGCCGAACGGAATCCCGAGGATCCGTCGCAGGTTCAAGCCTTTGCGACGATCGCCAACCTCGGGGCGCAGCCGCAAGCGGTCACGGCGACGCTAACGCGCGACGGCGAATTCCTCGATGCTTCGGCCGTCGAACTGGATCCCGGGGAAGAGGAGGGACTCTCGTTTGCGCTGCAGATCGATGACGACGCCGGCTTGAAACTGAGCCTCGACCAGACCGACGACTTGGCGATCGATAACGTCGCCTACACCGGACTCTCGCCGCTGCACAGCGTCGCCGTGTTGGTTGTCACGCCGGGAAACGAACCGCTGAAGACGGCGATGCAAACGCCTCGCGCATCGCGATTGGGGAGGCTAGAGTTTGTCGAACCTAGCTACCTCGAATCGGCGGAATACAAAAAAAGAGCGGCCGACGGCAGCGACGACTTGATCGTCTACGACCGCTGCGCGCCCGAGACGATGCCGCTGGCCAGCACTTGGTTTATCGGCAGCCTGCCGCCACAAGATTGGGAAGCGGGGGACCTGTCGTCGGCGGTGTTTGTGGTCGACGTCGATCGGACCCATCCGATCATGCGGTTCTTAGAATTGTTTGCGATCAAAATTGTCGAAGGGAAAACGCTGACCGGGCCGTCGGGAACGCAGACTCTGATGACCAGCGATTCGGGACCGATCCTGGCCTTGGCTTCGCGACGCGGTTACCAAGACCTGGTGCTCGGTTTTGAGATCGCTTCGCAAAGCGAGGATGGGGGCGAAGCTTACAACACCGACTGGCCGATCCAACGCAGCTGGCCAGTCTTCGTTTACAACGTCTTGCGATATTTGGGCGGAGCGATCGACACGACCGGCGCGCCGTCGTACCGCCCGGGGCAACCGATCACGCTGCGAACGGAAAACCGATTGACTGAAGTTGAATTACGATTGCCTTCGGGCGAGACCGAAACGCTGACCGCCGGTGTCGGTGGTCAGACTGGATTTTCGGATACCGAAGCGGTTGGGCTGTACCAGTTGTTCGCTGGCGATCGGCTGCTGCAGATGTTCACCATCAATTTGTTCGACGCTCAAGAGAGCAAGATCCCCGCGACCGAAACGATCGAGTTGGGGTACGAAACCGCCGAGACGATCGCTGGCGAGCAGAACCGCCGCAGCGAAGCGTGGCGTTGGATCTTGCTAGCCGCTCTGCTGCTGCTGGTCCTCGAATGGATCACCTACAGCCGCCGCGTCTGGGTCTCCCCCGCCCGCGGTTAGCGCAGCCGAAACTGCAGCCAGGAATGTTTGCGGTCACAACGTCCAACTGCACGAACTGATGGAACGACAGGACGATAGCGCGTCGCCACACTGCGGCAACGAAGCCCAAACGCCGCCAGCGGTTGTTGCGGGTGCCTGGACGGTGCTCTGGTTTTGACTTACCTTGAATCGTGACTTTACGAATCAACAGGACGGTCAAGCGAACCTGCCGTCGCGTCCCCGCAGGAACTCCCGTCGATGCAGTGCATCCAATCTATTGGACTTCTCCCGGCAGCTGTCCGCGCGTTGACTATCGCTGTAGTCCTCTCGGGCCTACTGCCTTCGATTGATGCCTCCGAATCGCTGACGCCACTGGGACGCGAGACGACCGATCGCCAAGGCGACCTGCAACGGCGGCTGCTGGAATCGGGACTGGCCGCGATCGCCGAACAGATCTGCCGCCAGAAACTGGCCGATGCCAAACCGGGATCCGACGAATCGGCGACTTGGACGATCCGATTAAGCAACGCGATGCTGCAACGCGGGATCGAACAACGACCGATCGATCCATCGACATGGAACCGTTCGTCGGAACTGTTAGACGGTTGGTTAGTCGGATATGAAACCAGCCGCCGCGCCGATTGGATCCGACTGGCCCGCGCGATGGTCGACTTTCGTCGCAGCCAGACCGCCACGCTCAGCGTGCTGGCTTCGCCCGAGAGCTCGCCATTGCGACAGGCAGCGTTGGCGGCGATCCGCGATTGCGAAGACCGGCTGACTCAGTTAGCCGATGCGCTGCAAGAGACGATCCCGCTGGCCGATTTGAAACGCGACGACCGCTTGGCCCCGGCGGCTGAGCTGCGCGTTGTACAGGGAACCGTCCAACGCCAATTGGTGCGAACCCTCTTGGCCCGAGCCGATCTCTATCCGCCCGACAGCGACGATGCCTTGGCGGCGGCGGCTGATGCGGCGGCGCAAGCCGAGACGCTGCTTCGCAAGACTCCCGCCGACGATCCGAGCTTTGGCGACGTCGTGCGGTTGTTGGCCGAATCGTGGCTGCGCGTCGGCGACACACACAAAGCGACTCTCGCCTTGCGGCCGCTGTTGCCGGCCAACGAATCGGAAGAGGGCGATCCGACGCCCTCGACAGCCACCGCTTCGATCTGGGATATCGTCCCCGAAACCGGAGCGATGCTGGTCCGGATCGCGATCGCCGAAGGCAAACGCAGCGAGGCTCAGCAGTGGCTGGACGCTTATTACTCGCCGAACGATTACACCAAGACCGTCCGCACCGCACCGCCAACGCTCGACCTGGCTCGGTTGGAGTTCTTGCTCTCCGGTAAAAATCCCGATGTCCAAGCGGCAGCCGACTGGGCCGAAGCGATCGAAGCGCGGCATGGTGCATTTTATGGACGGACGGCGAGTTTGCGGTTGATCGATCTCGGCGATTCGGACGCGGGAAGCGACCCGCGCGTGATGGCGACCGCGGCGGCGGCGATGCTGCGTCGCGGCGAGTTTGCGGCAGCGGCGGGTCAGTATGCGGAAGCCGCCAACCGCGAAGCGAAAAGCGGCGAGGCGGAATCCGCGTTCCAACATCGATTGCAGGCCGGAGCCGCCTATCGCAAAGCGGGCGACTTGGACGCGGCCAGCCAACAGCTAGCTCAAGCCGGCGAAGGACTGACCTCACATCGCTTGGCTCAGGCGGCTCATTTGCAAGCTGCGTTTTTGTTGGTCGAAGCGGGGTGGCCAGGAGATTCGCCACGACAGCGGCGATATCAAAAGCTGTTGGAAACCCAGTTGCGACTGTGGCCCGAGGGGGCTCAAACGCCGCAAGCCCGGCAGATGCTGAGCCAGCTGTTTGAGAACCGCCAGGCCTGGGCCGATGCCGCGAGGCTGTGGACTCTAGCGGCCGGCGATTCGACGCGCGCGGCCAGCCTGTGGCGGAAGGCGTTACGAACAGAGAAGGAACCGGATCAACAAGCAGACTTGCTACAGGAAGCGGTTGCTCAATTGCCAGCCGATGGCGAGCAAGCGTTATTGGTCGCGCTGTGGGGCGACCGGACGCGGCTGCTGAAGTTTGAATGGGATTCGCTCAACGAACAGCTTCGCCAAGCGGACTTTCCCGCAGCCGATAAGGCTCGCTTTGCGGCGGCGCTCGCTCAACTGCGACTTGGCAAAACGAGCACCCTCGACCTGGACTTCTTGTCAGCGAATCCCGACGAGCCGTGGCCGCTGGATCTGACCGAACGCTTGGGTCGAGACGCACAGCAGCATTCGGTCGATCGAAAACGCTTGGGGACGGTGATCGTTGCGGTCGCCGATCGCATCGCAAGGGAAACACGAACATTGCCCGATCAGTTGGCGATTCTCAAGGCGATGGTCGCCAGCGAGCAATCGAACCGGGCGATGGAAGTGATCGGGCAGTTCCCCGAACCACGATCGGGAAGCCTCGCTCGGGAGCTGGCTCAAATGCTGCTGCACAGCGACGTGCCGGATGATCGTCGGCAGGGGATTGAGCGGATGTTGCAGTACGGCCGCGGAATGAAGAAGGGGAGCGACGATTGGTTCGCCGTTCAGCTGGAAATTTGCCAGGCCTATCTGACCGTCAACGACTCGCAAGCCGCGGCGAAGCTGGCAAACTATCTGCTGTTAACGTCGCCGCCGAGCGATCCGCAGCAGCTGGCGCGGCTGCGGGAATTTGCTCAAGCGAATTAGCGTGAGAAGCCCATGAAGAAGCTGAAGACCTGGCGATCGTCGGTGTCGGCGTGGGCGACGGGGAAGGCAAAGTCGAAGGCCAGCGGAGCAGGTCCCAAGGCGGGCATGCTGACGCGGAAACCAAAACCGGGAGCGACGCGGAAGTTCTCGCGCTTGATCTCGATCTCGCGTTCGACCGTACCGTAATCGACAAACACGACGCCCTTGGTGGCATCATCGGCGGTCAATGGGAACTGGTATTCGACCGATCCCAACACGCTCAAACGACCACCGACCTGCACGTTGTCCGAACCGTTGGAGAGGACGGGGCTAGCACCGCGGAAATCGAAACCACGCATGGTGCTGTAACCACCGGCGAAGAAATTCTCGAAGATCGGCGTGTCAGCGCCGCTAAAGCCAACGCTATTGGTGACCGCAATCGTATGACGTCCCGAGTGATCGGCTCGCTCGCGAAGCAGGTAGTAGTTCCGCAGATCGGCTTGGATCCGCGAGTAGTCGTACGATCCAAAGGTTTGTTCAAACGTCACTTCAAACAGATGCCCTTCGGTCGGCGCGAACGGGATATCGCGGGTATCGTGCGACAAGCGGACGCTGCCCGAATAGAGTTCGTGGTCGCCGACGAATTGATCGACGTAAGGAATTCCAGGGACGCGAACATCGCCAAAGTCGACGTTTTCGGCGCGGATCGCTGTCGAGAGCGACAGTTCATTGGTAACGCGATAGCCCAGTTGGACACGGCCACCCAAACGCGATTCATCCCAGTCGCGGTACTGACGGTCGAACAAGAAGCCTTGCACCGAAAGACTCAGCGGCAGGTATCCAAACAGATACGGTTGGCCAAACGACATCATGTAACGCTGGAAATCGCTACCGGGAACAGCTTCCAAACGAAATGTTTGACCGGCACCTCGGAAGGCGTAACCGGAGAACAAGTCTTGGAAGCTGCGTGGGAATCGCAAGATGTCAAAGTTGCGTTCGTCCAACACGATCTGACCGGTCACACCGGCGTCGCTGTTGACGGCACCACCGACCATGAACCGACCGGTTCGGGCGGGCGTTACGAAGACGTCGACGGGAACGGTTCGCACGCGAGGCATCACCAACGGTGGCGGTTCGTTCGACAACGGATCGACAAAGTTCGGATTGATCGGTTCGATCGGCGCACCGATCATGCCGGGCTGCGGCGCAACGGGAGCTTGCCCAAACGTCTGCTGGTTCGGGACAACCGGTTGATTATTGTAGTTCTGATAGTTGGGCTGCGGTGCAGGCAGACCGTAGCTAGGCGCCGGCTGGACCGGCTCTTGATATCCACCGACACCGTTTTGAGCGACGCGTGGATCGGTCGCTTGCGTGCCATAAGCACCACCAACCCCGGCGGTCGCTTGAGGTTGTACCAAAGGGGGTTGGACGTTTTGGCCGCTGACGGGAACCGGACCACGGGTGAATCCGCCGCCGCCAGGAGATGGTGTTGGAGCGGTCGCGGCGACGCCTGGTGGCAACGCGTATCCGGGATCTTGACCGCGGATCGTAAACGATTCATCGGCCGCCATCGATTCATCGGCTGGCGTTTGATCGGATGCCGGCTGTGCGGCGGTTGGCGTGGGCGAGATACCGAGCTGGCCGAAGTCGACCGATTCGGGAGGTGTATTGTTGCCGGTGAGGTTTTGTTTTTGCAGCGTTTGTGCGCAACCGCCAAGCAGCAGGCAGGCCAAAAGGCACAGCCCGGTTGCGACATTCGATGGACCAGAAAGAGAACGATTCATAAATATGCCCGGTTTCGGTCCCGAAAGCTTTTCACTGCAAGTGGCTGAAAGTAGCACGATGCAGTCTCTGTAAGAAAGACCGCCGAATCGTGCGACACCAGTTCGAGCAATGTCGATAAAATTCTTCTTAGTATTCATCCGCAGCCGCTTCCAGATCGACCAGCTTGGGTTGTTCGACAACAATTCGCGGAACTGCGCCTTCGGCCGGATTGGTAATAAAAATCTGCGTCGACTTCAACAACCGTTCGCTGCGGTCCAGCTTCTTGCGATCGAGCATCTCACCCGGAGCAAACTCCAAGCGGTTTTCGACCACATGCTCGGCCACCAGATGGTCGTCGCCGTCGACATGGATGCGAATCTCACCACACTTGTACTGATCTCCCTCGGCGATCCGATAGACCAAATCGAGTTGCCCCGGTTCGTCCAAGACGGTTGGCCGCGGTTGCACGTCGGCGAAGATAAATCCGACCGATCCCAGCCCGTAGCGGATCTCGGTCACATCGGCTTGCAATTTACCGCGATCAAACGCGTCGCCCGGCTTCAACCGCAAACGCTCTTTCAAACTGGCGGTGTCGACAAATTGATTCCCGATCAGTTCGACATTGCGGACGTAATAGCGAGGTCCCTCTTTGATCACAAATCGCAGGTTCAGATATTTCCCCGATTCGTCGTACCGCATCATCTTGCCCACCTCCGCTTCGAAGAAGCCAAGGTCGCGGTAGTAGCTGGTTAGTTTTTCGAGATCTTGTTGCAAGATGTCCATCTTGGCGCGGTTGCCAAAATTGAAGATTCCCAAAAACGCATCGCGGCTCTTGATGATCTTTTCCAACCGAGCCGAACTGACAAACGTGTTGCCGACGATCTCGATCGAACCGATCCGTTCCAAAGGCCCTTCGTTGATCCGATAGATCACCGCGTTGGGATATCCGGTCTTGCCGATCACCGTTTCGATCGTGGCCTGATTAAACCCTTCCTCGTGGTAATAATCGACAAGCCGTGAGCGAGCTGATTCGATCGAGAACTGGTTCAACGGATCGCCGGGTGCGATCCCCGCACGCCCTTTGAGTTCGCGGTCGTTGATTCCGCGGTTGCCAGCAAATTCGACAGCTTGCACGATCGGGCGCTCCCGTACGACAAACGTCACATGGACACCCTCGGGCGTTTCAACGATCTCCGGTTGGATGTGCTCGAAAGCACCAAACTTATGCAACCGGCGAACATCTTCCATGACCAAATTGAAGTCGTAGACGCGGCCTTCGCGCGTCTGCACCTTGGCCATGATACGATCCAGACCGACGCTACGATTACCTTTTACCGAAACGCCCGCCACCAATTGATCGCCGGTCTCGCGCTGCACGCGCATCGATCCCTGCTGAAACATATGGTCGCGGAACTTCGGTTTTTCTACGCCAGGAGGGGCGGGCGCATTGCCACCACCTCCACCTCCCATGCCGCCACCAAATTGCCCGTGAGCAACCGATAGCGACGCGAAGACGCAGACCAAGCATAGGCTTCGGCGAAGCATGTTCACTCTCTGACGCATGGATTCCTTTCCTCTGCGTAATTCATTCACGGATCCCAAAATCAAGCCAAGGCGTTTAACGCCCCGCCAGCGGCGAAAACCGCGCGGTTTTACGATCCGGCTCGCCTCGAAATTCAGACTCATTGTGGTTAACTAACCAATTCGGGCTTGTCGTCACAAGCCGAGTTCTGCCGGCAGGTACCCCTAGAATCGTTAATATCGATAGAATCCGACCGCCAGCAAAACTATGAATTCCTAAATAGAGTCGCTTTGAGCATTATTTCTCGCTTAATTGAGCTGTACGTTGCCGACCGTTTCCGATAACCAGGAATGAGGGAGTTCTCGGCTGGGAGCATTTCAGCGAGGACGTGACACGACTTTTAGCAGGCGGTTTTCGAGAGTAGCACTATCATTCGACTATAAATTTCTAAAATCACGTCCTCGTCGGGTGCCAGCAAACCCGGCCGCAGGAACACCCAGTCTTTCACAGACACCAAACCAAGAAGGGGGAGGTCATGAGGTGGTCCATCGCGAAGGCCGTTATTATCGGCTTAGTTTTGCTATCAAACGTCGCCGTCGCTCAGCCGCTAGCTGAGGAGAGTCTGATTCTCTCGACCGAGTGCGGTCGCTTTCAGCTGGTCTTGGGGCGAATTAAGTTGGATTGCTTTCATTACAAGAAAGTCCGACTGCACCAAGCGACAGCCGCTCCCAGCGAAGACGAAGAGTTCCTCTTTGTAACCGCCAACCACGGGACTCCCTCGCTGCACTACGTCCGCCATCTCGGACAATCCAAGGTGACGATCGATACGACGCAAAACGATTGCATACGTATCGAAGCGAAGCACCAGTTGCCCGCCGATCGGACTGAAACGCTGCTGATTCAACAACAGGCGAGCGGCCCGATCGAGATCACCCACGAGATCGGGGAACAGAGTCGGCAGATTCAAACCGCCAGCTTCTGGCATTTGATAGCGGAAGAACCCGAGTTGTTCGAAACGGCTGTCGCCCCGCTGTTGTCGCTGATGTTCGACCGCTATCGGATGGATGAATTTTCCGATGCGATCGACCAGCGTTTGCGAGCCCAAGCGGCGCGGTCGCCGGAGATCACCAAGGCATCGGTTGAACAAGCGGTCGGGCAACTGGCAGATCCCAACCGACGTCAGCGGCTTGCGGCGCAGCGGCAACTGGCATCCGCCGGCGTCGGAATTTTGCCGCTGTTGAATCAAATCGACAGCAAGCGACTCGACGCCGAACAACGGCAATTGATCGGCAAGCTGAAGCAGCGACTGACGATCGACCGCCACGACACGCCCGACCGCGTCGCCGCATGGCTAGCAACCGACCGCGGTTATTGGCTTCGAGTCTCCCAAGACTGGACGCCGCAGCAGCGCGGTGATGCCCACCGCTATCTGGTCGCAACGTGCGGCCGAGGGCTGGATGTCGATCCGAGCGCGGTCGCGGTGCGAGCGCCGATCGCAGGCCACTGACCGGCCGAGCGACTGGCGGTAACGGGAACCGAAGAGAGCGGAGACCGCTACAAAAAAAAGAGGCATCGACTGCGCTGAGATCCACGCAGGCGATGCCTCTAAAAAATCAGATCGCGACGCCCGATCGGCTGTGCCAGCCAATCGGGCCTCTCGAATCGATCAGTTCAACACATACGCTTCTTCGCCGTGCAGCGAGATGTCGAGCCCCTGCTCTTCATCGTTTGCTTCGACACGCAGACCGATCGTCATCTTGATCAGCAGCAGCAACACGATGCTGCCGATACCGGCGTAGACGTAGGTGACGACAACGGCGGCGACTTGTCCAGCCAATACGTTGCCCCCTTCGAACAGTCCCAACTTGGCTCCTTCGCCGATATCCCAACAGGCGCGGGTCGCGAAGAGTCCCGTCAGGACAGCCCCCACCGTGCCGCCGACTCCATGAACGCCAAACGCATCCAAGGCGTCGTCGTAGCGGAAGATGTGCTTCAACTTGGCACACGACCAATAACAAGCCACCCCCGCGATCGCTCCCATGATCAGCGCCGGCATCGGGTTCACAAACCCAGCCGCTGGCGTGATGCAAACAAGTCCCGCCACGGCGCCGCTGCAGGCGCCTAGAACTGTCGGTTTGCCGCGCAACAGCCATTCACAAGCTGCCCACGCCACCGCGCCGGCGGCAGCGGAGAAGTGCGTGACAGCAAACGCACTGCTGGTCAATGCGTCGGACGCCAGTTCGCTGCCAGCGTTGAAGCCGAACCAACCGAACCACAACATCGCCGAACCGACGGCGGTGAAGGTCAAGTTATGTGGCGGCAACGGCAACTTTCCAAATCCCATCCGCGGACCGATCATGATCGCCGCAACCAGTGCCGAGACTCCGCTACTGATATGGACCACGGTCCCTCCGGCGAAATCGAGCGCGCCCCCTAAGACC
Organism: Rosistilla oblonga; assembly: GCF_007751715.1. Classification (NCBI taxonomy): domain Bacteria; kingdom Pseudomonadati; phylum Planctomycetota; class Planctomycetia; order Pirellulales; family Pirellulaceae; genus Rosistilla; species Rosistilla oblonga. The sequence goes on from NZ_CP036292.1 coordinate 6,207,069, forward strand.
GCTTGATCGCCGTCGTAGGCCAGGATTCCGCCATCCCAAACCCAGTGAGCCAGCGGACAATAGATGAACGTTCCCCAGAGGACTGAATAGACGACCATCGCACTGAACTTCATCCGCTCGGCAAATGCACCGCAGATCAGCGCCGGCGTGATGATAAAGAACATCCCTTGGAACAACATGTGAGTCAGCCGTGGGATCTCACCCTCCATCGGCGTGAAGGGCGCGCCGGCGGCTTCGTCCCAAGTCCGCGAGACATTGTTCATCATCAGATATTCGCCGTTGCCGATCAGATGCGACAGATAGCTTTCGCCGGGCGTGCCGCCAAATGCTAACGAATAGCCGTACAGTGACCAAATCACCGTCATCAGCCCCATCAGGAAAATGCACTGCATCATCACGCTCAACACATTCTTCCGGCGGACCAGCCCACCGTAGAACAATGCCAGCCCGGGGGCGGTCATGAACAACACCAACGCACAGGATGTCAACATCCACGCGTTGTGGCCAGCCAACGCGGCCGCGTCGATGCTCGCTTGCATCTCGTCCAACTTGGCGGTGCTGTAGGCGGTAGTGTCCGGTGGCGGCACAGCCTCTTGGCCAACGCAGATCGTTGCCACGCAGGACAACATTAAGAAACACAAAATTTGCTGGGGGAAACGGATCACTTCTCGCCTCTTCTGTCGCGACTAGGGGGTGGAAATTACGCACCTGGCCGATGACAGACTCCACTTGCCGCCTTCCCCCAACAAAACAGAGGAACAAATGAATTCGTGGTGCATCCGCAAGTGCAATCGGAAACGCCGCTGCGGATCGCACGCGACGCATCGACGTCAAAATGGTAGTTGATCGGGATACGTTTTGGGAGTGCCACGTCTTGACATGGGGCCTAGATCCTTCGCTGTACGGGGTTTTGGGAGAAATGGGGAGACGTTCGCCCAACGCTCCCCCTCCAGCAAAGAAGATCGCTCGGGGCTCCACTGCAGCAGCATTCCGAGGTTAGAATGCTCTCTTTGAGCGATTCCCCCCAGCATGTCAGCGATCATGATCGATTTCGAACACCTCGGACCATATAAAGTTCTCGACAAGCTGGGGCAGGGGGGCATGGGCGCGGTCTATCGCGGGGAGCACACCAAGTCGCAGGAGCGTGTTGCGATCAAGGTGATCGCTCCGCAAATCGCCGACCAACCTCGCTTCCGACGTCGTTTCGCCACCGAGATCGAAACGCTTAAAAAGCTGAATCACCCGAACATCGTGCGGTTGATCGGTTACGGCGAGGAGGAGGGGCATCTGTTCTATTCGATGGAACTGGTCGACGGCCCCAGTCTGCAGCAGCAGATCCGCTCGCTGAAACGACTCCCTTGGCGCGACGTCGTCCGCTACGGGATCGACATCTGCGGAGCCCTCAAGCACGCCCACGACTTTGGTGTGATCCACCGCGATCTTAAACCGGCCAACCTGTTGATCGCGGAAGATCAATCGATGAAGTTGACCGATTTTGGAATCGCCAAACTGTGGTTGGGGGATGACATGACCGCGGTCGGCGCGATGCTGGGGACCGCCGACTACATGGCTCCCGAACAAGCTGGCGATGGCCCGATCACGCCGCGAACCGATTTGTACGCGTTGGGAAATGTTCTGTATGCCTGCTTGGCGGGTCGTCCGCCCTTTGCCGGGAAAGACCTGACGCGAGTCATCACAAGTCTACACACCGACCCGCCACCGCCTCTCGATTTGATCCTTCCCGAATTGCCGATGGAGCTTGTTTCGCTGATCCATCAGTTGTTGGAGAAGGGGCCGAAAGATCGACCTCCGACGGCGCTGGCGGTTGGAAATCGGTTGCGAGCGATCTTGGCCGACGACCTGCAAATTGGTTCGCTGACATTCGATGCCGACCGGCCGACGATCGACAACGCACCGACACTTGGTGGCGGCGCCGATGAATCGTTGGATCTCGGAGCCTCCTCGGCGATTCCCACCGACCAACGGCCGACGCTCGACGCGACCGATCTTCCCGACGGCGGCACGGGCAGCCAGTTCGGATTTGAAGATACGATCAATTCCGAGGTCCAGGAATTTCCCGAAACGGCGACGCTTGCTCCGCTGACCCATTTCCGCACCGTCGATCAAGAGGAACGCAACCGCGCGTCGGCACCGCTAACGGCCGACGCTCAAGAGTCGACGCAGCGGGAGAGCCTGCTGTCGATCCTGCTGCTGATCGGGTTACTGTTGCTGCTGGTGACCGCGGCGTTGTGGATGATGCAACCGCCGTCGGCCGAATCGCTGTACAACAAGATCAGCGAAGCGGAGGATTTTGGCGACGTCGACAATGCGGCTGGTGCGATCAAACAATTCCTCGCCCAGTACCCCGACGACTACCGAGCCGAAGAGGTCTCTGCGCTGGCCGACCAGATCGATTCGGATCGCGTCTTCCGCCGCTTGCGAGTGCGGGCTCGATTCAAAGGGGGCATCGAACAACTCGAACCGGCCGAACAGGCATTTGTCGAAGCGATGCTGCTGCGGGAAGAGAACCCCGCCGAGGCGCGTGAACTGTTGGAGGATTGGTTGATCGTCTTCAGCCACGCCGACCATCGCGACCGATCGGTCGCCCGTTTGATCCCGATCGTGCGTCAAGAGATCCAACCGCTCAAAGAGATCAATCGCAAGCAGGCCAACACCCAGGCTCAACAACTGCGATCCTGGATCGATGGCTCTCTGGCGCGACTCGATCCCGATCGGCATCGAGAGTTTTTGGAGAGCGTGATCCGGCTGTACGCCGACAAACCGTGGGCGGAAGAAGAGATCCGGCGGACCCAAGATCTGTTGAGCGCCGTGGGGCCCGACGGCGTTCCCGCCGAGCGATTTGCGCCAGCAGAACCGCCGGCAACGGAAGCTGTCGACGCCGAATGAACGGCAGCGGCGATTGTGCCACTGCCGCTGTCATCGATCGCCGCTGTCATCGATCACCATTGCCAGCGATCGCGACCTGAATCGCTGCGGATCTGACTAACGAGTTTCGGTCGCCAGCGATTCGCGAATTAGAGCGGGCCGATTGGTCGTGATCCCCATCGCGCCAAGCTTTTGGAAGTAGCGAGCGTCGTCGGGCGAATCGATTGTCCAAACGTGGAACTCTTCCAATCCGCGGCTCTTCAATTGAGCAATGAACTCGGGCGTGACAACCTGCCGATTCCCTTGCGTCCCCAAACCGTCGGCACCACAATCGCGGATCGTCTGGGCGATCTGGTCGACGCTCGGCCGCCACTTGCCGCTGCTGGCATCCTTCTTGTAACTGGTCAACCAGTGCGCACGAACCGTCGGCAACAACTCTTTGCAACGCGCGACCGTATCGCTGTTGAAGCAGATAATCAGGACCTGGTCCAGCGGAACGTTGAGTTCTTCCAACTGCCGTTTGAGAGGCATAACGATCTCGGGACCAACTTTTAATTCGACGACAAACAGCTTGCCGGCCGGGATGGCTTTCCAGACATCGGCGAAGGTCGGCAGCGGTTCGCCCGCAAACCGAGCGTCTTTCCAGGCGCCGTATTCGAGCTCGCGGAGCTGTTCCAAAGACGAATCGGAGACCTTCAATCGGCGACCGCCAGTCCGCTGAGTATCCCTGTCGTGGATGCACACGATCTGGCCGTCGGTCGTCAGGTAGAAGTCTCCCTCGACGCCATCGGATTGCTGACGCCAAGCTTCCTCAAAAGCGGCGACCGTATTTTCGGGAGCGTCATAAGAAGCCCCGCGGTGCGCGACGATCATCTGCGCCCAGAGCGTCGTATTCAGCGAACCACATACGAACAACGCAGCCAACAACCAACGTCCGTTTAACATTTAAGCTCTCGATCGATTTCTAGGATTCGGTATCGAAGCATCGCCAAATCGACGCGACCCTTCTTCTGCCGCCCAGCATACTCGAACAGGCCACCGATCGAAATCGCGAAGTCCTCGGCGGCAGATGAAGATCTGATGAATCGAGCGATCAATCGAAGAGCGTGCGGTGCAGACGTTTGATCCGTTTTGCGGGAGCCGCGATCTGTTTCCGCGACGCGGTCCGCAACAGCGCTGGGTTGGTGAACAACAGCGCGGGCTGATCGAGCTTCATTTCGGCAGCGATCTGCAGCAGCAAGCGACGATCGCGGCGGTCCAATCGATGGGCCCGGCACAGTCCACTGAACACCTTGTTTGGCGCATAAAACTCATGCTCCGAACCGCAATACTTGCGATACAGCAAGTATCCGACGCCAACCGCAGGGACGAGGATGCCCACGGTCACACCGACCGCCATCGAATGGTTCGATTGGTTGGCTGTCGTCTGAAAATACTCTGCAAGGTCTCCAACACGCGATGTCATATCAATAGATCTCCTGCATACGGCCTGCGCCCAGTCGAGCCGCGTCGCGAACCGGCCCCGAAGCGGCTTCCTTCAATTCTTCCCGCCAAGCGCGAGCCTCGGGACTTATCGCGTGTTGTAAATAGCTGGCGATATGGATCCGGATCGTCAGGTGATCCTGGATATAGATTCTACGAAACGTATCGAGCAGGCTGTCGATCAAGCCTAACGCCGCGGCGGCTTCGACGGCCCTACATCGTGTCTGGATCATCGGATGCTTCAGCCCCTCGAGCACGACACGCTCCATTTGAGGATCGATCAACCTCAGAACGTGTGCAATGCTGGCGAGGTCGGCGAACTGCAAACTCGATTCGGGATCCAAAAACGCCTCGACCGATAAATTCGCCAGCGACTCACGCATCGTCGCTTGGACATGTTCGCAAGGGAAATCGAGCAATTGAATCTGCCGCCACAACAGAACATCGAAGACCGATTCGTAAGTGGCATCGCTGTCCATCGAACACGCGATCCGATTTGCTTCGGGTTTGAGGGTTGCAATCGGCAGCGGGCCCAAATGCCGAAGGACCATCGAAGCCGCGCGGATCGCATCGTTGTCCCCCATCTCGATCGCTTGAATCGCAGTCTCGCGAACGACCTCACTGTCGGTGCCAAGTCGCTCGAAGACGTACATCAGAGGAGCCTGAAGTTCGCTGGCGGTCTGTTCAAACAGATCGGCCTGTTCAAAGGCGAGCATTCCACCGAGGTTGTCCAGTTGCCGTAGCGTTCGCTGTGTGGGCGCCGGTCCAACGTGCCGCAAGACCGCGTCGCGAAACGCGGAATCGGATCGCGACCGCATCACCGGGACCACGGGTTCCGGAATTCGGCTCTTGGAAATCCAACCGGCCAACAGGTCGATCACGCTGTCGTTTTGAGAATGCATCAACCGGCGAGCCATCGTGTCGGCCGACTTGCCGTTGGCGTCGAGCATCGCCTGCAGCATCGAATCGCTCCACGTCGCGGCGCTCAGGTAGGCATCGATCAGTTCCTCGCGACCGTGAAAATCGATCGATCGGACCGAGATCGCTAACCGTTCCAGCGCGCGACGGCGGAGTTGAGGACGGTCTTGCAAGCTGCGCGCTTCGGCTCCAAGCGACTTGGTCATCGAAAGAACCGCGTGTAGCGAGAGGTCTTGCAATCGCGGGTTCTTGGACGATTCTGCGGTCTGGATCAATTCGGGCAACGCCTCGTGAATGCTCAACTGAGCCGCGACGTCGACGGCAATCTCCGACTCCGCCCCCGAATCCTCCGACATCGCATTTGCGACATACATTCCAAACTTGGGACTGTGATCGCCCAGCAACTGCCGCTCGGACGGTTTCATTTCGTTCCACAGACTCAGCAGTTCTTTGAAGACCGGGTCCGTATCCCGCTGCATCAGCGTGGAGATCGACATCCGCCGCGACCTGGGTCCGGCGGCGCGGAAGGTCTCCAGCAATACGTCGACGGCGGCAACATTTAACGTGCTGCCTAAGTAGTCGTAAGTAAGAGAAAGAGAAGTAGTCATCGATCGATCTTCAGGGTGTTGTGGCGTGATAGCTCCATCAACAAGGGCATCGAGAAGGGTCGCGGGGCGTGGACTTTTTCTCAACCTAATAGTTATCGCTTTCCCGATCGGTGAAGTTGACCTCCGCGGCCTCATTGTGCGCAATCGCGAAACTCCACCCCGTCGCAGCACGCAGAACCGTCAGAAACCGTTGTAAAACGGGCGTCGTAGCGACATTCACCGACCAGCGTTTCCGTCGGCGGCTCGCCGGAACCAGTCCCATCACCGGAAGACTAACCGCCATTACGGTGGCCGGCGAGCGATCTGCCGCGATGCAGCTATTTTCCCGCACGGTGCTAAACAAAACGGGCCTGTTCGCAGATAATGCGTCCGGAATTCACTGGACCGCCTGTCAGAGTAAGCTTCATGAATTATCGTCTGCTGTGCCGATTGCTGGGCATCGTCTGTGTATTGATCGGCGGGTCGATGCTGTTCAGTCTCCCCTGGGCGCTGCCGGGATTGGCGAACCGAACCGGTGCGGACACACCGGGAATCGAAGTGGTCGAATGGGATGGCGTCGCGGCGCTGCTGGGGTCGGTCGCTGTCTGCGTGCTGTTTGGCGCGATGCTGATCCGCACCGGACGGTCGAGCAAAGGGGCCGCGCTGTTTCAAAAAGAGGCGATGGCGGTCGTGGGACTCAGTTGGGTGCTGGCGACGGTTCTCGGAGCGCTGCCGTTTTGGTTCAGCCGCACGCAGATCCGTCCGGGCGAACCGGTCACCTTCATCGAATCGATGTTCGAGGCTCAATCGGGATTCAGCACCACCGGAGCGACAGTGCTGACCAATCTGGAAAACCCCGACATGGTCCCCTACTGCATTTTGTTCTGGCGCAGCAGCACCCACTTTCTCGGCGGGCTGGGAATCGTCGTTCTGTTCGTCGCGATCCTGGGACAGGGATCTGCGGGCAAAGCGATGATGCGAGCCGAGATGCCGGGGCCGACGAAAGAGGGCAGTATGCCGCGGATGCAAGCGACAGCGTGGGCCTTCGCCGGAATCTACATCGGTCTCAATCTGATCCTGATCCTGATCTATCGAATCGAAGGGATGTCGATGTTCGATGCCGTCTGCCACGGTTTTGGGACGATGGCGACCGGCGGCTTCAGCACCTGGAACGCCAGCCTGGGGCATTTCAATAGCGCGGCGATCGACTACACCACGATCGTATTCATGATCCTCGCGGGGACAAATTTCACGCTGCTGTATCTGTCGCTCTTCGACAGCCCCCGACGCTTGTTCCGCGATACCGAGTGGCGATTTTATCTCGGCATAATCGGTGTCCTCTCGGCCCTGATCATCTTCTTTGGGATGCGACACCACGACGCCGGCTTCGATACGTTCAGCAGTTCGCTGCGATACAGTCTGTTCCAAGTCGTCTCGGTGATCACAACAACCGGCTACGGCACCGGCGACTTCGACAACTGGAACAACTTCGGCCGCGGCAGCTTGCTGCTGCTGATGTTTGTCGGCGGTTGTGCGGGCAGCACCGGCGGCGGACTGAAAGTCATCCGGCACGTGCTTTTCTACAAGATCCTGTTGTTAGAAGTCGAACGCGTGCATCATCCTCGCGTCGTCCGGCCGCTGACGCTGGGGGGCAGCCCGACCGAAGATCAAGAGCTGCGGAAATCGATCCCCGTCTACTTCTGTTTGATCCTGGGGATCTTCATCGCATCGTGGTTGATATTGATCACCTTTGAACCCTCCACGACCTGGGGCGCCGACCTGAATCGGATCGCAGCGGTTGCCGAGGTGATGGAGGAGGCCGACCCGGCTGCCGATTCGAACGTCACCCGGCGCGAGCTGAAAGAACATACGCTCGATGAAAAACTGCTCGATTGCGCCAGCGCCGTCGCCGCCACGCTGAACAACATCGGCCCCGGATTGGGCGTTACCGGTCCGACAAAAAACTACGCCGGCTTCAGCCAAGGGGGCAAGCTGTTGTTCGTCTGGCTGATGATGCTCGGGCGCGTCGAAGTCTTCAGCGTCCTAGTCCTGCTGATGCCATCGTTCTGGCGACGCTTTTAAGCTGCCAGCCTCGAGGCGACAGACGTCCTACGTCGCGAAGTCGATAAGCAAATCAGTCCCATCGGCCTAGCTTCCGATGGCGGGTGCAGCGCCCACGGCGGGGCATCTGCTTGCTTGATTGGGGCTTCGCGTCGATACTAGAGACTCACGGTCGCCAACCTCCCATTGGCAAACGCGATTCCCACCTCCAGTCCTGTACGCGGTACCCCAAATGTCCACCACTTCCGATACTTTTGACCAGCTGATCGCCTGCCGCGAAGACCCCGCTTCGGTGCTGTCGCGCTTGGTCGATCACTACCGCACCCAACGACTGCCACACGAATTGTTCGAAACGCTGAAGCTGCAGACTCGTCTGAAGCTCGGCTTGCCGCTGTTCAGCACCGACGACGATCCGCCGGCGGGCGAGGAACTGGATCGGCAGATGGAGATGGGGCTGATCGACGCCTGCCGCGAGGTTGGCCAGATGTTGATGCAGGAAGGACGGATCGCCGAGGGATGGATGTATCTGCGGCCAGTCGGCAACCTACCGCTGGTTGCCGAAATGATGCGCGACATCCAACCGAACGAAGAGAACACCGACGACTTGGTCCAAGTACTGCTGCACGAAGGCGTCGACATCGCTCGCGGTTATCAATTGATTCTCGAGAACAACGGTACCTGCAACAGCATCACCACCTACGAACAATCGATCATCGGACGACCGCCTGCGGCACAGCGTCCCGCTGCGTCACTGTTGTTGGATCATGTCTACAACGAATTGGTCGAATCGGTCCGGGGCGACATCGAGCAGCGCGAAGGGGCGCCGCCGGAATCGAACAACATCGTCGAACTGATCGCCGATCGCGGTTGGCTGTTCTCCGACAACGGCTATCACATCGACACCACGCACCTCGCGTCGACGATCCGATTTGCGCGCGTCCTGGACGATCCCGCTCAGATCCGCCGCGCGTGGGAGATGACACAATACGGCCGCAAACTGAATCGCCAGTTCCAGTATCCCGGCGATGAACCGTTCGCCGATTTCTACAGCAGCCACGACCTCTATTTCTCGGTCCTGCTGGGAGAGAAGGTCGACGAAGGGATCGCTTACTTCGAACGCAAAGTTCGCAACGTCGACATGCTGGAAAAGGGGACCGGTCCGATCGAGACCTACGTCGAACTGTTGGACCGTGTCGGCCGCCCTGCCGAAGCGCTCGCCGCGGCGGTGGAGTACACTCCCGCAGAAGTCCCCGCGACGCGCGTGGTGCCGCTGATGTTGGAGCTTGCCAAAAAGGGAGCTGGATACGAACCGATCCAGGACTTCTGCAAAGCCCGCGGCGACCTGCTGGGTTATGCCGCGGCGCTGATCACGCCCAAGCAGTGAGCCTCGCGAGATGGTGATTGCAGGCTTTTTATTCATTCTGGCGATACTCGGCCTCGAATTGGCTATGGGTGTCGCCGTCTTTGGGTTCACCGGCGGCAAGGCGGTTGTGGTCCGCGCCGACGATCCGGGAAAATTCTGGTTTTCGATCGTCCTCCAACTGATCTTCGGCCTCGCTCTGCCTGCCGCTTTGTGCTTCGGAAGCCTCCAGTTGTAAGACCTATTAGCTCTTTACTAATGCGAGAATCGTAAGCATTCGGCTGGGCTGCGTGGCCTTTTGGCGAGCCTCTCCGTTGGCTTTGCGAGCAATTAGGATCTTGCATCGGGATTGACGTGGTTCGTACAATTGAAGGACTCCCTGTGGGGAAATCGCCCACCGCGAACATCCAGCTAACGCAGCGGAACCCACCCCAAGCGAGTCACGCCCACCGGACAGTGTCCTCCCCAATCCAAACGATTCCCACCACGTCGCCGATGCTCAAATCACCCTCTGTTCCATTGCGGTCACCGCAGCGCGGGATCGCGCTCGCGATCTGTCTGTTGTTCACGGCAGCGACATCCGTGGCGGAGGATCCCGCGGCGCTGGCGAAGCGCGGCAAACAACTGTACGTCGCGCAGTGCGCTTCGTGCCACGGCGACCAAGGGCAGGGCGTTAACGATCGCTACGAAGAACCGTTGTTTGGCGATCTGGCAGCCGAGGATCTGGCCCGCGTGATCCATGAGACGATGCCCAGCGAGAAGCCCGAGGCGTGTGTCGATCAAGACGCATTGGCGGTCGCCGAATATATGATCGGCCAATTCTATACCGCCGAAGCGCGAGCGAAGAACCAACCGCCGCGGATCACGCTGTCGCGGCTGACCGTGGAACAATACGACAACGTGCTGAGCGACTTGGTCAGCCACAACGACAGGATCCAACTGCCCAAGGGCAAGCCGGGTTTGAAGGCTCAGTACTACAACGCGCGGAATACCAAAGCCGACAAGTTGGTGATCGAACGGGTCGATCCGAAGATCAAATTCGATTTCGGTCAGGGGAGCCCCGACGAGAAGATTGGCAACGAAGAGTTTTCGATCAACTGGAGCGGATTGGTGATCGCCGACGAGACGGGCGACTACGAATTCACCGTCGCCACCGGCAACGGCGTCAAGTTGTATGTCAACGACGATCGCAAGCCGTTGATCGATGGCTGGGTCAGCAGCGGCGGAGAACGACGCGAGTTGACCGAATCGATTCATCTGTTGGGAGGCCGCAGCTATCGGCTGAAGTTAAATTTCTTTAAGCATCGCGACAAATCGGCGTCGGTCGAACTGATGTGGAAACCGCCGCATCGCCCGCGGCAAGTGATCCCATCGCGCAGCTTGCGCGATCAATACACGCGCCCGCTGTTTGTCTCGACCACGCCGCTGCCTCCGGACGACGCCAGCTTTGGTTTCCCGCGCGGCACCGCGGTCTCCAAATCGTGGGACGAAGCGACGACCGCAGCGGCAGTCGACGCGGCATCGGCGATCGTCGACCAGATCGACCGACTGGCGAAAACCAAGCCAGACGCTGCCGACCGACGCGAGAAGATCATCAAATACTGCAACCAGTTCGTCGAGCGAGCGTTCCGCCGACCGTTGGACGACGAGCAGCGGAAGTTCTTTGTCGAATCGCAATTTGCCGCAACCGATGAGATCGGCGAAGCGGTGAAGCGATGCGTGATCCTAACGCTCAAATCGCCAAGGTTCCTGTACCCGACAACTCCGTTTGGCGAAGTCGACAGCTACGACGTGGCATCTCAGATTTCGTTTGCCTTGTGGGATTCGATCCCCGACCAACGACTGATGAAGGTCGCCAAAGATGGCCAACTGATGAAACCCGACGCTGTGCGGAAAGAGGTTGTCGCGGCGGTCGGCGACGCGCGAACGCGGGCGAAACTGAGAGGCTTCTTCCGACGCTGGCTGTCGTTGGAACGAGCCGAGGAGATGTCGAAGGACAGCGAACAGTACCCTCAGTTCTCGCCCGAATTGGTCGCCGATCTGCGGTTGTCGTTGGACCTGTTCCTGGAGGAGGTCTTTTGGGGTGACGCTCCCGATTACCGTCGCTTGCTGTTGTCCGACACGATGTACGTCAATCAACGGATCGCCGACTTCTATAAGATCCCGCACCCGGCGGACAAAGATGCCGACGATGGCGAACGATTTGTCTCGGTCTCGCTGAAGGGAGAACCGCGGGCCGGCGTGGTCACGCATCCGTTGGTCCTGGCGGCACTGGCGTATCACAACGACACATCACCGATCCATCGCGGCGTGTTTGTCACGCGGAACCTGCTGGGACGCGTGCTCAATCCGCCGCCGATCGCAACGGTGTTCGAAGCGGCGGCGTTTGATCCACACCTGACGATGCGCGAGAAGGTTTCCGAACTAACCAAGTCGTCGCAGTGCCAAGGTTGCCACCACGTGATCAACCCGCTCGGCTTCAGCTTGGAAAACTACGATGCCGTCGGGCAATATCGAACGACCGAAAAGGATCGCAAGATCGAAGCGGCGTCGGATTACAAATCGGTCTCCGGAAAAGTCATCCGACTCGAAGGAGCACGCGACTTGGCGCTACATGCGGCCGAGAGCGAAGCGGCTCAGAAGGGCTTCATTCGCCAACTGTTTGAACACCTGATCAAACAACCGCCGGCCGCCTATGGTGCGGACACACTGGATCGATTGCACGCCAGCTTTGTCGAGAACAACTTCAACGTCCGTGAGTTGATGGTCGATATCGTAACGATCGCCGCAATACATCGTTAACCAACCGCGAATCGGCTGGATCGAACGCTTTAAAAACGCAAACCCTTTCGAAAGGATCGTGTGATGAATCATCGAAACCTGGGACGTCGAGAACTGTTGCGCAAGCTGGGTGTCTCGGCTGCCGCGATTCCGTTTTTGAGCAATCTGCCCAGCATCGCGTCGGCTGCCAAAGCAAACCGCCGCAAGCAGCGACTGGTGATCATGTTCAGCCCCAACGGAACGATCCCCGATGAATTCTGGCCCGATCAAGAGGGTTCCGATTTTGAGCTGAAACGGATCCTCGCACCGCTGGAACCCTACAAAGATCGACTGCTGACGCTGCACGGCATCTGCAACAAAGTTAAGGGTGACGGCGACAGCCATATGCGTGGGATGAGTTGCCTGTTGACGGGAACGCATCTGTTTCCGGGAAACATCCAAGGCGGTTCGCACACGCCGGCCGGCTGGGCTAGCGGCATTTCGATCGATCAAGAGATCAAGAACTTTTTGCAGAGCAATCCCGAAACGCGGACTCGATTCGGTGAACTACTGTTTGGCGTCAACGTCGGCGACCGCGCCGATCCTTGGACTCGGCTCAGCTACGCCGGTCCCAACAAACCTGTCGCGCCGATCGAAGATCCCTACCGGATGTTCGAAAAGATGTACGGCCGCGTCGAGGACCAAGCGACGATTCGCAGCGTCTTGGATAGCGTGCAAGAAGACCTCCGCCGAGTCCGCGGGCTGATCAGCCGCGAGGACCGCCGACTGTTGGACGAACACGAATCGTTTGTCCGCGAGATGGAGAAGGAACTAAAGGCTGGCGGCAAGCAGACCTACGCTGTCAGCGTTCCCGAACTGGAATCGGGAGTCAAAAACGAAAACGACAACGCTCCGCTATTGGGCAAGATGCAGATCGAATTGATGGTCAACGGTTTGGCCAACGACATGAATCGCGTCGCGGTGCTGCAGTACACCAAAAGCGTTGGCGGTGCCCGGATGAACTGGCTGGGGATCGATGAGAACCACCACTCGCTGTCGCACGAACCGGACGACAACAAAGCCGCCAAAGAAAAGTTGGTGAAGATTAACACATGGTTCTGCGAGCAACTGGTTTATCTAGCCAAGCGGCTCGACGAAACGCCCGAACCGGGTGGTCAGGGATCGCTGTTGGACAACACGACGATCGTCTGGACAAACGAACTGGGCAAGGGGAACTCTCACACCCTGAACAACATCCCATTTGTGATGCTCGGCGGCGGGCTGGGCTTCAAAATGGGCCGCTCGCTGAAATACAACAAACAGAACCACAACCGTTTGTTGGCGGCGATCGCCAATGGAATGGGACATGAAATCACTACCTTTGGAGATCCCAATTTGTGTAGCGATGGCGTGTTGACCGACTTATCATAAAAGTTCATTTACACCACAGCGTTCACAAGAACGAATCCAATACCCCAACACAGGATCTTATCATCGTGGAGAATCAAGGCTCTCATCGCCGCTCGTTCATCAAGACCTCCGCAGCGGTTGCTGCGGCTGCGTCGGTCATTCAAGCTCCCGCCCCTGCTCGTGCTGCTGGCAGCAACGAACGTCTGCGGATCGGTTTCATCGGTCCTGGCGGTCGCGGATTCGGAGCCCATGTGAAGAAGCTGGCTCAGCTGCACAAAGATGGTGCGAACATCGAACTTGTTGCTTTGGCGGAAGTCTATTCGGTGCAGCGCGATCGCGTCGCCGACTACATCGAAAAGGAAACCGGATTCAAGCCGGCCAAATACGTCGACTATCGCGAGATGATCGAGAAGGAGAATCTCGACGCCGTGGCGATCGGTACTCCCGACCACTGGCACGCGAAGCAGACGATCGACGCTCTCGAAGCGGGACTGCACGTCTACTGCGAAAAACCGATGACCAAGACGGTGGAAGAATCGTTGAAGGTCGTCGACGCGTGGCGTAAGTCGGGCAAGGTGATGCAGGTCGGCGTTCAATCGACCAGCCTGCCGGTATGGGACGAAGTCCGCAACTTGCTGCAGGACGGCAAGCTTGGCAAGGTCTTGATGTACCAGACCGAATACTTCCGCAACTCGGCTCAAGGCCAATGGCGGTACTACAAGCTTGAACCTGAAATGACGCCAACCAATGTCGATTGGAAGCGTTGGCTCGGATCCGACGAAGGCTTGGCCGACGAGATCCCCTTCGACCGCGCTGTCTACAAGCAATGGCGTCGTTTCTGGCCGTTTGGCTCGGGCATGTACACCGATCTATTTGTCCATCGCACCACCGCGATGTTGAAGGCGACCGGCCTGCGATTCCCCGCCCGCGTTGTCGGTGCCGGTGGATTGTACATGGAATACGATGGACGCGATGTTCCCGACGTGGCAACTGTCGCCGCCGATTTCCCCGAAGGTGTTCACGGTCTGGTCAACGCCACGATGTGCAACCAGGAAACTCGCATCCAACAACTGATCCGTGGACACAACGGATCGTTTGTGTTCGGCAACGGCGAACAGTTCGACGGCTTCGACTTCGTTCCGGAGCGATCGCAGGTGACGCGAATCCGCGATCAGAAGACCGAACGGATCGCAACGAAACCTGTCGCCGACACGACTTACGCCCACTTCAAGAACTGGATCGAAGCGTGTGCGGCTGAAGAGCCGATGCAGTGCAACAACACGCCCGAACTGGGAGCCGCGGCGATCGCTGTCGTCACACTGGGTGCACGCAGCTACCGCGAGGGGACTGTCTTCTTCTTCGATGGCGATTCGGGCAAGATCAGCACGACCGATCCGGGCTGGGCAGCCAGCTGGGAAAAACTGTCGGCTGCACGCGCACCGGTCAAACACATTCCGGGCTGGCGTGCTGGCGATACCGGCAGCGTGTTGGAAGAGCCGGAATACATGAAGCTGGCCGGCCCATGGGTCGACGGCAAAGACCCCGCTTAATCGCGACCGAGGCTTACGTTGTCGAGGTGGCCGGTTTGGATAAATCCGGCCCCTCGACCGCTTGGGCGATCTGTCGAATCTCTTCGATGCTAGCCAACAGCAAGGCCTCGTCCCCATGCTTGGCGGCTTCTTCTAATTGCCGCGACGGTTCGGTGAACTGTGGGAATCCGACCGTTCCGCCGGTTCCCTTCAGAGCGTGGGCATGGCGTGCGACCGCGTCGTAATCGCCGGTCTGGATCGCTTGCTGCAATTCGCCGACACAGTGATCCAACCCGTCGACAAATTGTGCGACGACCTGCTGGAATTCGGGCAGATCCATCGGCAGGCTCGATCGGATTCGGCCGCTTGGAGGCTCCTTAGCTGGCGACGCCGCGACCGCAATCGGCTGCGACGACGACTTGCCGGTTCTCTGCTTCGCATCGCCCACGCCGTGCAATTCTTGCAACAGCTTGATCAAGTTGTCGATATTCACCGGCTTCGCGAGGAATGCGCTGCAACCGACATCGAAACAGCGACGGCGATCCTCTTCTAGCGCGTTTCCGGTCAACGCCACGATCGGAGTCTCGACGCCACGCTTCCTAAGTTCCGTCGTTGCACTGTAGCCGTCCATGACCGGCATCTGCATATCCATCAAAATCACGTCGTACAGCGTTTCGGCGGCCATATCGATCGCGATCTGCCCGTTTTCGGCTGTCTCGACAGTCATCCCCGCCTTGCTGCAAACGACTTTCAACAATTGAACGTTGGCCGGCGTATCGTCGACGATCAAGATCTTGCCCGCTCGCACGCTGGCGATTCCCTGATCGGCGGCAGCGCGTTGACGGCTGCGCAAGACCGCTGCCGCCTCTTCGCCCGAGACCATCCGCACGCCTTCGAGCGAACCGACATCGATCAGCACGCTGAAGATACTCCCCTCGCCGGGACTGCTGACCACGGTGATCCCGCCTCCCATCGCTTCGGCAAATTTCTTGCTGATCGAAAGCCCTAAACCGGTGCCGCCGAACCGCCGCGTGACCGAACTATCAGCCTGTACAAACGGGCTGAAGATCCGCTTCAACTGCTGGTCGTCCATTCCGATTCCGGTATCGATAACGTCGAACCGCATCCGTGGTCCCGTCGGCCCATCGACCACAACAAAGCTTACGCGGACACCGCCCGACTCGGTAAACTTGACAGCGTTTCCGACCAGGTTGATCAAGATCTGACGCAACCGCGTCGGATCGGTTTGAATTGTTTCGGGGATTCCGCCGGTGACATTTGACGAGAGCTGGATGCCTTGATCGTTTGCCTTGCCCGTCAACACGGTGATCACTTCGTTGACGATCTGGAATGGCGAGCATTCGCGGATCTCTAACTGCACGCCCGCCGATTCGATCTTCGACAGATCCAACACGTCGTTGATCAGTTCGACCAAGTGATTGCCGCTGGAATAGATCGTGTCGAGGTATTCCAATTGCCGATCGGGATCCTGTTCCAAACCGCGACGCAGAACGTCGGTGAAACCAACGATGGCGTTCATCGGCGTGCGGATCTCGTGGCTCATGTTCGCCAGGAACTGACTCTTGGTTTCGTTCGCCAATTCGGCGGCGTCTTTAGCGATCGCCAGTTCGCGTTTGTGATCCTCCAGGGTCGTGATGTCTTTGAACGTTACCATTACGCCTTGGCAAGTCCCTTCGCTAGTCTGGATCGGCGTGCTGTTGACGCTAAAGATGCAGTGCTTGCCTTCGACCTCGATACCCAACAATCGGTTCGACAGCGCCGCCCCGCGACGCAGCGTCTCGGTCCAGGGAAGCGCCGTATCATCTTCAGCGATCCAATTTAGATCCGACGCACTCTGCCCCAACAACTGTCGCTGGCTCATCTTCAAATCGTTTTGGATCACCGGATTGGCTAACAGCACCCGATACTCGAGATCCAACAGCACCAGCCCGACGCCCAGGTTGTCCAACACATCGCGGACGTGCGTCGGGACCGCTCCCGATGCATCCAATTGTTTCAGAATCATCCCCAAGAACAGGTAGAACTGAACAAAGCAGGCAGGAGCGACGAAGATCAGCACCAGCTTCCACGGTTCGATCCCCAGAAACGGCTTGTACGGTTCAAACGCGATCTCCAGCTCAGCCCACTTGTCGGCACGTTGATAAACCGGCAGCACCATCTGGCGGTCGGTCGATAAGACCTGGCCGTTCTTGCGTTCCAGTAGATTTGAATTCCAATGCCGCGAGTGCTCGCCCGCTTCGACGTGCAGCGAACCGTTTGGCTTTCGCAGCCCAATCGAAATGATATCGGGCTGGCGGCGGACGATCCCTTCGAGCAACGCCATCAGCCCTTCGCGATTCCCGGAAGAGATCAACGTCGTCGCACTCATTGCTAGCGACTCGGTAAAACTCGCTCGCCCCTCCATCGTCGTGACATACGGGTTTGGAAAAACCTGTAACGTTAGCGTTCCGATGAAGCTGACGACAACCATCGCCACCAGAGCAGCAACGATCCGCACGCGCGTGGGAACTCGCGAAGCAACCCAACGAAACGGTCGCAGCAGCGTGTAAACGACGGTCTTCAGGGTGCGGAACATAAGCAGAGCAACTTGAGACTGGAATCCGATCGAACATGCCAAACCGGCAATCCAGGACTGCGCGAGTTTGGGAAACGGTACGTCACCCCGCCCCCTGACGCCAAGATTTGTCGGGTTCGCCGCCGCGGCGAGAGTGAACGCGGGCAGGATCCAACAGCTGACACGAGTTTGCCGGTTAATCCGACCGCCCCGGTTGTTCGGAGAATCGGACTTGGATCTGGTTAGCTCTAACGACTCTAGGCAATCCGATTGTTCGGAATGGTCAGATTGATCCGATGTTGAGTGAACCACAGGGCAAACCGACAACGGCCTCACTTATCAGGCGTTTCCGTGCAGCAGAATCCACTGAGCCGATCAACCCAGCCGATCCACCGATATTGCGTCGTCGCAATAGCGGCCGTTGCGCTGTTGGCAGCGGCAGATGCGGACCAGCCGCGGACGCAGCGTTTGCCCCCGCTTCCGACTGGCACAGCCGAGGCCGCGGCTCCGCCGAATCGCTTGCCGACGCCGCCGCCAATCGAACCGCCACGCGTGATCGGCGAGACTCCCGAACCATCCAATCTGCCCCGCGCCGCTGATGTCCCGGTGCCGCGGCAGTTACCGTTGCCGCGAGTCGCTCCACAACCGCGCGACACACCTCCGCTGCGTCTGCCTCCGTCGTACCCACGGCCAACACCGCGGATGCAACCGTTGCCTGTGGTGCCAGCACCAGCTCCGGCCCCGGCAACAGCACCAGCTCCGGCAACAGCTCCTCCGCAAAATCGGGTCGACAGCGCACCGGTTCGGATCGCGCCGCCTCCACAAAACAATTCTGCGACTGCTGATCCGCCCAGCTTGCTGCCGATCGAGGCTTATCCGCGCACCGACAGCCGGAACGCCGACCAGCCAGCCGCCGGTGCAGGATCGCCGTTGACCTATCCGACGACGGGGATGTCGTTGGAGCTTCCGCGACGCCCGAGTGCAGCGGAATCCGCTGCCGTACAGACGATCGGCGACCACAACACACTCCCCGAACACCTGCAACCGATGTGGTGGAACGCGGAGGTGCAACATTCGATCGGAATCGGGCCGGCAACGCTGCCGATAACGATCGACCGCCTGGTTCAATCCGCGTTGGCCCATTCGGTCCAGATTCAATCGCTGATGACCGAACCCCAGATTCGGCGAGCGACGATCCAGGTCGAAGAAGCTCAATTCGACTGGCACAGTTTTATCGAATCGCAGTTCGATGACAAAAGCGATCCGATCGGCAGCATCTTAACGACCGGGTCGACCGACGGACGGTTCGAAGACAAAACATGGACCGCTGCGGCGGGACTTCGGCAAAGCAACCGCATCGGCGGCAAGCTGGAAGTGGCGCAGAACGGCGGCAGCCAACGCAACAACTCACAGTTTCTGATCCCCAATCCGCAGGGAACGACGAGACTGGAATTGAACTACACCCAACCACTGCTCAGCGGAGCCGGGCGGTTTGTCAACGAGAGCCGCGTCGTGCTGGCCAAGCTAGATTACGGAGCGACCGACGATCGAACGCAGGCGCAGATCCAAGATCATTTGATCGATGTCACCAACGCGTATTGGGAACTGTATCTCAGCCGCAGCCAGTTGTTGCAGCGTCGCAAGCTGCTCGAAAGCGCCCGCCAGATCTATCAAACACTGCAAGCCCGCGAAGGGGTCGACGTCTTGCAGCGACAAATCCTGCGAGCTCAGGTTGCGGTCACCGGACGCGAAGCCGAAGTGATTCGATCGCAAACCGAGATCCGCAACTCCCAGGCTCGGCTGCGACGATTGATCAACGATCCGGAACTGATCGCCGCGATGCCGTTGGAGTGGACACCACAAGACCATCCACTGGACTTCCGCGTCGACATCTCCGCCTATGCATCGGCGCAGACCGCTCTCACCTCGCGGCCCGAGATTGGTGAAGCGATGAAACGCGTCAGAGCGCTGTCGGTGCAAGCCGATGTGGCAAAGAACGAGATCCTGCCGCGGTTGGATTTTGTGATCCGATCTTATGTCGCCGGACTCGAAGAAAACGCCGACACGCTTGGTTCCTGGACTCGACAATGGACCGATGGCCGGCCGAGCTACGGCATGGGAATGTTATACGAGTTCCCGATTGGGAACCGCGCCGCCAAGGGACGTCTGCAACGCAGCCGGTTGGAATTGAGCCGCGAGGTCCACGACTTTGAATCGACGGTCGAACAGACATTATTGGAAGTCGACATCGCGGTCCGCGAAACCCAAACCGCATATCGCGAGATGGTCAGCAAGCAGCGAGCTGTGTTTGCTGCCGCTGCGGAGGTTCAATACCTCGACCAGCGTTGGCGAGCGTTGCCATCGCAACAAGACTCGGCTGTCCTACTGTTGGAGAATCTGCTCGATGCACAACAGCGGCTGGGGAACGAAGAATCCGCATTTGCCACCGCCCACGTGAACTACGCGCTCTCTTGGATCGCGCTGCGTCGGGCGATGGGAACGCTCCTTTCGATGCAAAAAGAACCGATCGCCCAGCCGGTTATCGACGGACTTCCCGAACCGCCACCGCTGCAAGACGCCCAGGGCGAATCGGTGCTGCAGCCGACGCGTCTGCCAGCAACCGCCTGGGGACGCGATCGAATTCAGCATCCGCCAGGAGTTCTAACGCGATGATACGCATCCGAGACCGCTTCGGATCGCCGACCAAATTTCGCGATCTGCCCGACCAAGTCGCTGCGATTCGCGATGCCCAGCGGGCGATCCATGGATCCGACCGGGCGACGCTGCAGGCGCACGTGGCGCGGTTGCGAACCTTCGTGCAGCGAGGCGATGCAGTCGCCAGCCCAACGGTGCTTGCCCTCGGCGGAGCGTTGGTTTGCGAAGCCGTCCAGCAAGTGTTGGGAAAATCGCTGTACGATGTGCAGCTGACCGCGGGGCTCATCCTGGCGCATGGTGCGGTCGCCGAGATGCAGACCGGCGAGGGAAAGACTTTGTCGGGCCTGATGCCCGCGGTGCTCCACGCTTTGGCCGGCCGCGGCGTTCACGTGGCAACACCGAACAGCTATCTGGCCGAGCGAGATTTCCAGACGCTGCGGCCGGTGATCGAGCATCTGGGACTGACCGCTGGTTGTCTGCGCGATGAGGCGGAACAGTCGGCGCGGGCCGACGCCTATCGCTGCGAAATCACTTACGCACCGGGATATGCTTTCGGATTCGATTACCTTCGCGATCAGATGACGTTGCGATCGGCAGCCGGTGGGCGGTTGGGCGATCAACTGCGCCAGCGACTTCGCGGCACCGCTCCATCGACGCGTCTGCTGCAGCGCGGTCGACGCTGTGCGATCCTCGATGAGATCGATCACGTTTTGATCGACGATGCGGTCAGCCCGCTGATCCTCAGCGGCACCGCCGATCGTGAAGCTCCCGATGCCGCAATCCACCGCGCGGCCAAACAGATTGCCGCTGCGCTGTTGCCAGCACAACACTTCGACCTCGCTCGCGATGGCAGCGGATTGGAACTGCGGCCTGCGGGAATCGAAGCGATCTACGCCGATGCGGCTCTCGCCAACGATCCGCAGCTTCGCCGAGCCTGGCATGAATACGTTCAGCTCGCGCTCCGCGCCAGCTACCAATTCCAACGCGACGTGCATTACATCGTGACCGCCGGCAAGGTCCGCATCATCGACGCGTCGACCGGTCGGATCTTCGAGGATCGGACCTGGAACGACGGCCAGCACCAAGCGATCGAGGCCAAAGAGGGCTTGCGAATCACGTCGGAACAGACAGCGCTTGCGCGGATCACGCGCCAGCGTTTCTTTCGGCTGTACGATGTGCTGTCCGGGATGACCGGCACGGCCAACGGTTGCGCCGAAGAGCTGAAGGAGTTCTACCAGTTGCCGGTCGTTGCGGTGCCGCTGCGAGTGCCCAGCCGCCGCCGCACACTGCCCACGATCAGCTGCCGCGGCGAAGAGGAAAAACTGGATCGCATCGTCGACGAAGCCCGGCAGTGCCAACAGCGGTTGCAACCGGTTCTGATCGGGACGCATTCGATCGCCGACAGCCAACGCCTGGCCGAACGTTTCGAAAAAGCTGGCCTGCAGTTCGCGCTGCTCAACGGAAAACAAGACGCCGACGAAGCGGAGCTGATCGCCGCCGCGGGGCGTGCCGGAACGCTCACGATCGCAACCAACCTGGCTGGGCGCGGAACCGATATCCATCTCGATGACGCTGCGACGGCGGCGGGCGGTTTGCACGTGATCGTTTCCCAGCATCACGCCATCGATCGTGTCGACCGCCAATTGGTCGGCCGCTCGGCGCGTCAAGGCGATCCGGGCAGCGTTCGCTTTTATTGCACGCTGGAAGATCCGATCGTACGGCAAGCGCCTTGGATCGCGCGGTGGTTGGAACGTCGAATCACCGATCCGCAAACCGCGTCCCAAGACCAAGACTTTTCTCAGCGGCTAGCCCCGATGATCGCCAAACAGCA
Source organism: Rosistilla oblonga (assembly GCF_007751715.1). Lineage (NCBI taxonomy): Bacteria > Pseudomonadati > Planctomycetota > Planctomycetia > Pirellulales > Pirellulaceae > Rosistilla > Rosistilla oblonga. Next base: position 6,229,123 of record NZ_CP036292.1, read on the forward strand.
GGACCGCAACCAACGCCAACAATCCAACCTGCGACGCGAGTTGCTGGAAAGAGATCTGGCGACGCAAAACCTGATTGTCAAACCGCGTACCCGAAGTGTTCAAGGTATCGAACGATGAAACTCACGACCAAAACAGCCCGACATTGCCTGGTCCCGTTGATTCTCTTGACGGTCGCGGCCAATGCCTGCCAGGCTCAGGATTCGGATTCGGCGGTCGAAGCTTTCATCGAGCCCTACCAGACGATCCAGATTCCCGCGACCGAAATTGGGACGTTGGTCCGGATCGACGTCCGCGAGGGAGACAAGGTCCATCGCGGACAGACGCTGGCTCAAGTGGACGATCGCATCTTGCAAGCCTCTCTGGCCGCGGCTCGCGTCGCTAAAGAGGCCAAAGGGAACCTGCGTTCGGCGCAGGCGGAACGCGAGGTTAAACGGCGGCAATTGGCAAGCCTGGAAGAACTGCGGATCCGCGGCAATGCAACGCAGCGCGAGATCGACCGCGCGCTGGCCGACTTCGAAGCCTCCGATGCCCGATTGCAAGCTGTCAACGAAGACCTCGAGGTGCGCCGCTTTGAATACGACCGCATCCTGGCGCAGATCGAAAAGCGAGTGCTTCAGTCGCCGATCGATGGCGTGGTTGCCAGCATCAACAAGGACGTCGGCGAGTTTGTCGCTCCCACCGACCCGATCGTGATGACCATCGTGCAGCTGGAAATTGTGCAGGCGATCTTCTCGCTGCCAATCTCGGTCGCAGCCCAGATCGTGCCAGGCAAAACAGTTCGCATGACCGTCGGAAGCGAAGACCGCCCGGTGCAAGGCGTGATCGAAATGGTCGCTCCCATCGCCGATGCCAAAAGTGGAACCGTGCGGGTCAAGGTGCGAATCGCCAACAAAAACGGCCGCGTGTTCAGCGGCAGCACCTGCCGTTGGGAGCTCGATGCGAGCATGCAAGAAGCGCTCGCCAGCGTCCCCAGTCGGCGGCTGATCATGGCGGAAGCCGAACGCAAAATCAAAGGCCGCTAAATTTCGAACCGCACTGCTTTTCCAATGCCTTGAATCGCGGAGCTTCATTTATCGCACTGCAATCGACCGCGTAGACCTTCTCGCAACCATCTCAGCCGTTATGCCTTCAACCGCCGACACACAACCGAACCTACCGCACTCGGGCCACCTGCCGACGGTCGCTGAGGCTGCGCCGTCGTTTGCCGGCGAAGCGCATGCGTTGGCAGCGGCGTTGGAGTTGTTGATCCAGTTGGAAGAGTTCGATGACCTCGCGTTGGCCGCTGCGGTGGCTAGCGATGCCATCGGTGACTTCTGCCATGCGCGGCGCGTTGTCGTCGGCTGGTGCCGCGGCGACCGACAAACCTGCGACGTGATCGCCGACAGCGAAGCGGATCTGATCGACGCGAACAACCCGACATTCCGCAAGCTGCAATTTGCGTTGGACGAACTGGTTGTTCGCGGCACCGTTACCGAGATCGATCTATCGACAACCGAAGCTCCACCGGCGGCTGCGCTTGCGGTGCGGCAGTTTGCGTCGGCAGCCGGCGCCACGCGGATCCTTGGATCTCCGTTGGTCGATGCCGACGGGCGGCTGTGCGGTGCCTGGTTGTTTGTCGATCCAGCAGTTCAGATCGAAGCGCTGCGGACAACTCACCTTATCGATTCGCTGTCGCGACCGCTGGGCGCTCGACTGGCAACGATCCAACGTCATCAACCCGGTCGGATCGATCGCGCGATCGCGGTGGTTCGCGATGCGTTTGCATCCAGCCGCGGATCGGTGGCGATCGCGGCATTGATCGTGCTGATCTTCGTGATGTTGTTCCCCATCCACTACTCGGTCCGCTGCGATTGCGCGTTGCAGCCGGTCTCGCGGCGTTTGATCGCTGCACCGTTCGACGGATCGCTCGAGAAGTCGTTTGTCGATCCGGGCGATCTGGTCGACGAGAACACGCTGTTGGCGCGGATCAGCGCCCGCGAACTGAACTGGGAACTGGCGGGGCTGAAGGCGGAACTTCACCGTTCCAATAAAGAGCGGCAGGTCTCGCTGGCAAAACAGGATTACGCAGCGTCGCAAATCGCGCAGCTCGATTCCCAACAGGTTGCCCATCGGCTGCAATTGATCGAAGACCGGATCGAACATCTCGAGATCCGCAGCCCGTTTCAAGGGATTGTCATCGCGGGAGACATCAAACAGGTCGAGGGAGCTCCGCTGGAAACGGGGCAGACCCTGTTCGAGATCGCGCCGCTCGGGGCGATGATTGTCGAGCTGAGAATTCCCGAAGCCGATTACGCTTATGTCCGGCCGCAGATGCCGGTCCAGTTGCGGCTGCACGCCTTTCCGACTCAGCCGATCGAAGGCCGAGTGGAAAACGTGCACCCGAAAGCGGAGGTGATCGACAACGCCAACGTGTTTGTCGCCAAGATTCAAATCGATGATCCACATGCGATCTATCGACCGGGGATGCACGGCCGGGCCAGCATTCGATCGGATCGGCGACCGCTGGTCTGGGTGCTGTTCCACAAACCGTGGTCCGCGTTAATGATGTGGTTAGGATGTTAGCGACATGTCGTTGGTGATCGATCGTTTGACGGACGACGTCAGCCAGTGGAAGCCTCGGGTCTTGCCCGAACTGGTTTTCTGGCCCGATCGCGCGCCGGGCGAAATCCAATACCGCATCGAGGTCCCCTCGCGACACAAGTTCTTTTCGGTCGGCTATGAAGAATACGTCTTCATCTCGCTGTTGGACGGCAAGACCACGGTGGCTCAGGCCTGCGGGCGAGCCGCTCAAACCCTGGGCCGAGAAGCGTTAACCCAGCGGCAAGCCGACTCGATCACCCATTGGTTGCTGCAACAAGAATTGGCGACTCTCGACGGCGTGAAGGTTCGATCCGCGGCCGATCCCGCCCAACCAAACACTCCGGCAAAGCAAGGTCTTTGGGATCGGTTCAATCCGTTTTGGATCAAGCTGCCGCTGCCGATCGTCGACCACCTGATTCGCTCATCCGCCGGGTTGCTGGCACCGATCTTCTCGCCACTTGCTGTCGCTGCCGCATGCCTGATCATGCTGGTTGGGATCGTGAGCGTTGCGATGCAGTGGGATCGCTTTATCGCATCGTCGGCCGCGATCTTCAGTCCCAGCACCTGGGTCGCCACGCTGGTGACTTGGATCGTGTTGAAGTTCCTACATGAACTGGCTCACGCTGCGGCCGCTCGACGCTACGGATGCGAGACGACACAAGTCGGAATCGTGTTGGTGCTGTTGGCCCCGCTGGCTTACGTCGACGTCACGACCAGCTGGCGATTGCGGTCGCGATGGCAACGAATCGCGATCGCCGCGGCGGGGATGTATCTGGAACTAACGATCGCTGCCATCGCAGCGATCGCATGGTGCTGGGTCGATTCGCCGGTCATCACTTTCCATCTTTACAACGTGATCCTGGCCGCCAGCCTGTCGACGCTGCTGTTCAACGCCAATCCACTGATGCGGTTCGACGGATATTACATTCTGACCGATCTACTGCAGCTGCCGAACCTTGCTGGCGAGGGATCGATGGCGATCCGCGATTTGGCCAGCCGTCTGTTTTATGCTCGGGGAATCGCTCGCGATCGGCACTACGGATGGCGTCGAGCGGCGGTCGTTGGATATGGGATCGCATCGATCGCATGGCGGATTTTGATCTGCATCTCGCTGGTCATCGCTGCAGGCTTTATGTTCCGCGGCGCTGGCGTGGTGCTGGTCGGTTTTGCGATGCTCGCTTGGGTGATTCGCCCGATCGCGCGGACGCTTCAGTCGCTGAACCGCCAGCGACAGCGAGCCCCCGCGGCCTGCGTTCGCGCCGTCGTCGTTGCCGCTTCGTTGGCTGTGATCGCTATCGCGGGAATCTTCTACATGCCGGTATCGACAGCGATCGTCGCACCGGCGGTCGTCGACCAAGGAGAGGACGTCGCTGTCCGCACCGCGACCGATGGGTTTGTCGAAACGATCGATGTCGTCGATGGGGAAACGGTGCGAACCGGTGACATCCTGATCCGACTGAGGAATGAAGAACTGCACCATCAACTGGTCAAACTGCAGACGGAAATCGGACAGGCAGAAATTCGCAAACGGAGCGCCGCGGAGAAGCAAGACGTCGCGGCGGTTCAGATCGAACGAGAGGCCTTGCAGGCGTTGGGCGACCGGATGCAGCAACTGCAAAACCAGATCGATGGGCTGACCGTTACCGCTCATCGCGACGGAACGATCGTGGCTCGCGGGCTGGCCGACCGGTTGCAGCAGTATGTGCCCGAAGGGACCGAACTGTTGACGATCGCCCTGCCGAGCGACCGCCGTGTGATCGCCTCGATCGCACAACAAGACATCCGCCAAGTCGCGATGCAAGTTGGCAAACCGGTGCAGATCAAGACCGCCTCGCGAGATCGCGCCGCCGGCCGATTGGCTCACATCCATCCACTTGCTACCAGCGAACTACAGCACGTTGCCTTAGCGGGCATCCACGACGGACCGCTGCCGGTCCGGGCGGATTCCGAAGCCGGAACCTATCGGCTGCTCTCTCCTCGCTTTGAAGCGATCATCGATATCGACGCGGGCGAAATCGATCGCTTGCCGGTCGGGCAAACCGTGCGAGTCCAGATCGGTCGGATGTCGCTAACGCCCTACCAACGCGTTCGTGTTTGGTTCCAGCGGTTGCTGGAAATGGAGCGGACGGCGGCGCGGGATCGCTCCTAATTGGCAGCACGCAAACAAGACGGCAACATCACACCCTCCAGCCGGATGCCCTTTGCACATCCACGAGAACTGGCCTGCTGTACCTGTTTATAGCGCCCGGCTTCGCTGACTAACGGACACCTGTTCAGACGCCAATGTCTTTGCCGCTTTCTCGCACGAATCGGCGGGCATTGCGATTGCAAAAGCCATCGCATTGCGACACGATTGTGACAACAAGGCTGGGAGGGATCGCCCAGTGAAGTCGGATAAATCGTGTGGAGTCCGCGTGCCCCAAGTCAAAGAAGTACCGCGTTGGTGCCGCCGCTGTCGCGAAGTGGTGCCCCATGTCTGTTATGAGAACATCTCGCGTCGATCGGTGGTTCTGTTGTCGGCTGCGACGTTGGGAGCGGCTTATCCGTTTTTGAATCGGTACTACCGCAAGTCCCAGAATCGTTGCCTGTACTGCAGCGCGGAGAACAACGGACGTTATTTCAACCGACAACGTCAGCGGCAGCGAAAACGGACAAGCGGTGCGGCAACGTCGCTTCGCGTCTGAGTCGCGTTCTTCTGTCTGGCGACGATAGATCGCCAGCCCAATCCTCCACCGCCGCTGAAGAACAGCGACGGTCGCAAATTCGCTGACGCCTGTTTTCGTAGGCGTCTGTGCAGAGCCGCTGCAACGTGGCAGCGGCCCCGACAACAAACCGTTTGAATTACGCCAGTTCGGCAGCCGGCCGACTTGGCCGCGCGTCGGTTGGCGACATCGGATCGGCTCCTAACGTGCCGACCAAGTCCTTCAAGTACTGCGGACTCGATGCGATCTCCAACTGCTGCTGAGCATACGCCTGGCGAGCATCGAGATCGATCTCGCAACCGCCAGCGGCAAGCGTCGCTCGTTGCGATGCGATGTAGTCCAGGTGTCGCTTCCAGAGCGCAACATCGCGTGCTTGTTTGGTCTGCAAACGCGCCTGATACCAATCGCTTGCCAACAGATACTCTTTGGTAAACATCTCGCGGACGACCGGACTGTTGGCATCGTGACCGTGCCAAGCTCCCGTTGCCATGATCGACAGGATCGCTTGAATTGGCGGGCTGGCCAATTGCCAAGTCCCATCTTCGAAGTACCGCTGAGCAACTTTCTGCTGGGCATCGGCGATGTGCCGCACGCCTTCGGCAAACGCCTCGGGATCTTGCAGTTCGGGCTGCAAAATCTCGTCGGAGAATACCTTGCCGGGATTGTCGAACACGCGGCCGAAATACTTCACGACAAAACGCTGCGTGATGCGATAGCCAAGCCGGCTGGCAGGAACATATTCTCCTTTGCTGTCCACGTAATCAGCGATCGGTTCCAACAGCGATTGCTCGATCATCCGCTGAGGATCGCGTTCCTTGGGCCCCAATCGGCACCAGATCTCGGGGATCAACAGGCTGATGTCGTGACCGACTTCGAACCGCGGACCGATGTGCCCAGCCGGCGTGCTGAAGCCGCTCAACCCCGTCAGGATCATCGAGACCAAGACATCGTTCAGATCGACAGTCGGAGGCATATTGTTGAACGGCCCCTTGGTCAATGCTCCCTCGCTTCCCGCACCGGTCGTGCTTGGACTCTTGCCCGTCAAACTGCAGATGTAATCCATGAACAGTTCGGGCAATTCCTGGTAGTGCAACGGCGAATAGACCGCCAATTGCTTGATCCCCTGTTCGGGATCGGGTGGATTGTTGCGGCGGCCGCTGAGCACCGCGGCGACCGGCATGTGAACCGGTTGATCCATCGGAAGCGCCCGATGCAAACGCATCCCGCGATGGGCGACGTAAGTTTCCAGCGGAGACGTCAGGTCGAGCCGATCCTGCAGATAGCGTGGGTTCTTCGACGGTTTGCCGTCGATCATTCGCGGATGCGCCGAACTGACGACATACCCCGAATCCTGCTCTCCCGCTTCGATCAACATCTCTCGCATCGGGTCGCTGAACTCGCCCAACTCGATCGTGCTCGAAAGCATCGCGGCAATCGCAGCCCGATCCTTCGGCTCATAGTTGCACAAGAAGTTCCCTGGACGCGACATATCGAGTTCGGTCTGTTTATCGAGCCCACGATGGACGGCATCGTCGGGGCGTTGGAACAGCCGGAACTCACAGTTTTCGACAAACTTGTAGCTTTCAGCGGCAGCGACCGCAGGACCGACATCGCCGACGCGGCGACCGGGAATCACGACGCTCGCGGTGATGTCATCTTCCATCTGAACCTTGGCCGCGGCGATAAAGTCCTGCCGCAGCTTGAAGGTTCGCCACTGGTCGCCATCGAGACCTACCTTCAGATACGTGCCGACCAAGTTGCGGCGACCGTGCTTCAGCTGGTGGCCGAGTTCACCGTTAACGATATCGACGCTGAAATGCTCCCGCCAATTGCCTTCCCATTCCGGCTTCGAGAAGCGTTTGATGATAAACGCCATCGCGTAGATATGGTTTGGGATCGACGCCAACCAAGCGTTGTAGTCGTCGTTGTAATCGGGGGAGGGCGTGAGCAGTTTGATCATGCTGCCCAGCGAGCGATTGGCATCGAGCACCTTCCGCGTCGACCGCTCGGAATAACTCGGCTTTTGCTTGTATTCGGGATGCCAACGGCCGCTGTAATCGCGTTCGAACAACTCGTCCAACGTCGCAAAATCGCGTTCCAAGTCCAACACGAAAATCGGCCCGTACAACATATAGTCGCGCAGACTCTTGCTGATCTCGCTCTTGCCGCCGCCGCTGACCGTGCAGGGCTTGTGGCAAACCAGACCTTCGCCGGCGGTTCCAACAAGTCGCCACGACGGGGCCGCGGGGTGCTTATCCAACCGGATCTTATAACCGCTGGGAGCGATGTAGACGTTTTCGGGCAACAGCGGAATGCGCTGTTGCTGCCCTGCATGTTGCCATTTGACGCACTGTTCCAACAGCGTCACCTTGGCATTCTCCGGGATATAAATCACCTCGGGGTACAACCGATCGACGCCGTAGCCCTCGGGTTTTACGTCGATGAATTCGCTGTAGTCGCGAGCGATATCTTCGAAGGTTCGATTGTTATAGCGACGGCTGTCGACTTGAAACTCGTCCCCCAACGAATAACTGGCAAAGGCCATCGCTCCGCCGGCGTGCTCCTCTTCGACGCCGCCTAACAGGTTCGCCGAATAACTGATCTGCGACTTGACTTCCTTCTTGCAGTAGCCGTAGTAGTTGTCGGCGATCAGCGTCACGACAACACCTTCGTCGGTCCGGCAGACAGCCTTAAACGGCGTCCCGTCGTTGTAGCATTCGCTCTCGTCCTCCCAACACATCCGGTCGGCGATCTGTCGCTCCGTCGCTTCGCTTATGTGTGGCAGGCCCAGTTCCTTTTTGGTCAGCCGTTCCAAATGAGGCGCCAAGATTACGCAGCCCGTGTGGCCGGTCCAGTGTTCGACATCCAAGCCGGCGTCGTTTTCAGGCACCAACGCGTCGCCAGCGTTACCAAAGATCGACTCGACAAAATCGAGGTTACTGACCAACGCGCCAGGAGCATAGAACCGCACCTCCATCCGCTTCTCGGTGCAGCAACCGGGAACCGCGGGGCATACTAACGGCCGCAACAATAGACTGACAAAACAACGCGCCGGCGAATCGCTGTCGGCCGTGTAGGGCAGGCTCATCAATTCGTCGGGCGGAGACATCGCCGCCTGGAACAACTTGGCGAAGACAGCTTTGGGAACGGTCCGCTTGCTGCCAGCGATCGCCGGTCCGCCTTCAACGATGTGAAAGGTACCGGCGGTGGTGCGGCGGTCGAAGCGAGGATTGTGCAGAACGCCATTGTGAACGCGATAGCTGTTAACGAAATCGTTTTCAAAGTGATCGCCGCGAGCTGGCAAACTCAATTCGCGAGCCACGCCGTGGCGGTCCAAGACCAACGAACTCGATGGCAAACGCAGCGGCTGGTCCAGATTCAGTTCAGCAAAATTGCGAGCCAGAAAGGCTTCGATCCGGCGATCGACCGGGGCTCGATAATCGGCCAACAAGCGATTCTTCTCGCGCAGGTTTTGCAGGAAACCGGCGGAGTACTGCGCCAACGCGTGGTCGGTTGAATCATCGTTGGGAGGCAAGAACCCGGCGGCCGCCAACTGCAACGCGATGTAGCTGTGAAGCTTGGCACGTTCAGCGGTGTCCGTGGCAATCGAGCGATCCCAACCCAGTGATCGTTGAAAAGGTTCTGAGCTTTTCGGCGAGGGCATGCGTATTTCCTGAACGAGTCGATAATGAAGAGAATTGGACTTGCGGACGACGACACCGTCTTGAACAACATCGTTGTCGCACCTTCGATGGCAAGTCCGCCGGTGCATTGATCGGTCGCGATTATAAGGGAATCGCTGATTTCTTTCGCCTCCACAAACCCTTCGGCTGGCGATCTACTAAAATCACGGTAAACTTCTTCTACGGCTGCGACCGCTTTGGCGGCCTAAACAACACAAAACCACTCGCGTCGCCGCGACCCTTCCCCTTAACACCGCACGGTGAATAAAACATGTCCTTACCGAGAGCGAAAAAATTCCCCACTTCTGCCTTCTTGGCACTGCTGATTGGCCTGACCTCCAGCATCACTTCAGCCGCCGACAAGACCTCGGCTGAAGCCCCTAAACGGGGAATCGGCGTGACTCCAGCCGAATCGTTTCGCGTTCCCGAAGGCTTTGAAGTCGAACTGCTGTACCAAGTCCCCTCCAACAGCGAAGGCTCTTGGGTCTGTTTGACCACCGATCCGAAAGGACGTCTGCTGGCCAGCGATCAATACGGCGGGCTCTATCGCATCACGGTCAAGGCCGACGGTGGGGTCGATGTCGAGCGTTTGAAAGGTGACTTCGGCATGGCCCACGGCATGCTCTCCGCCTTCGGCAGCCTGTACATCAACGTCAACGGACAACCCGCCAAAGGGAAGCAGAAGGAAGTCAAAAGCGGCATCTATCGCTTGACCGACACCACCGGCGACGACCAGTACGATAAGGTCGAACACCTGATCGAATTGAAGGGGCGCGGCGAACACGGCCCGCACGCGTTGATCCTCTCTCCCGATGGCAAACAGATTTATATCGCCAGCGGCAACACGACCGATCTGCCAGCCGACGTTCCCCACAGCCGCGTCCCTCGCCATTGGTCGGAAGATCATCTGTTGGGAAGCATGCCCGACGCGCGCGGCCACAATGCGGGACGCTTGGCTCCCGGCGGTTGGGTCGCAAGGATCAACCCCGACGGCAGCGACTTTGAAATCATCGCCACCGGTTTCCGCAACGAATACGACATCGCCTTCAACCCCGCCGGCGAACTGTTCACCTACGATGCCGACATGGAATGGGACGTCGGTACCGCTTGGTACCGTCCGACCCGCGTGAACCACGTTGTCAGTGGCGCTGAGTTCGGTTGGCGCAATGGCGCTGGCAAGTGGCCAGCCTATTACCCCGACAGCCTCGGCGCTGTCGTCGACATCGGCCCCGGTTCACCGACCGGAATCGCGTTTGGCACCGGTGCCAAGTTCCCAGCGAAGTACCAGAAGGCATTGTTCATCTGTGACTGGAGCTTCGGAAATATCTTTGCAGTCCACATGGACGAATCGGGTTCCAGCTACAGCGGATCGTTCGAAACCTTCGCCACCGCCGCGCCGTTGCCCGTGACCGACCTGGTCGTGCGTCCTCAAGATGGCCTGCTGTATTTCACGATCGGTGGCCGACGAACTCAGTCGGCACTCTACCGCATCCGCTACACCGGCCCCGAATCGACAGCTCCCGTTGCCCCGTCGGTCGATCAAGAATCGCAGGCGCTACGTCAACTGCGACACAAGCTGGAATCGTTCCACGGTTCGGCTAATCCCGAGGCAGTCGCCGCGGCGATTGCGGAACTCGGAAATGCCGATCGCAACATCCGCTTTGCCGCTCGCATCGCCTTGGAACACCAACCTGTTGACCAATGGCGCAGCAAAGTCTTGGCGTTGACCGATCCTCAAGCGTTGGTCCACGGCGTGATCGCTCTGGCCCGTTGTGGCGAAGCTTCCGATGCCTCCGCGGCGATCGAAGCCCTGACGTCGATCAAGTGGGACGCTCTGAGCGATTCGCAGCGGATCGATTTACTGCGAGCCTACGGACTGACCTTCATTCGTTTGGGCACTCCCAACGACGCACAACGTGCAACGATTCTGGCCCAACTGGATCCGCATCTGCCTGGCAAAAACGTCGACGTCAACCGCGAACTGGCTCAGGTTCTGATCGCACTGGACGCCGACAAGATCGCCGCTCGCGTTGTCGACTTGATGATCAACGCACCGACGCAAGAAGATCAGATGCGATACGCGTTTGCGCTTCGCGGACACGAAGCGACCTGGGACGCCGATTCGCGAAAAGCCTACTTCGGCTGGTTCCAGGACGCTGCTGCCGCCCGCGGTGGCATGTCGTTCGGCGGCTTCCTGACAAACATCCGCGATGCGGCGATCGCCAAGCTCTCGGATGAAAAGAAAGCCGAACTGGGCGACCTGCTGAAGACTCCAGAGGCTCGCGATCCTTTGGCCGACCTGGAACCGCGCGACGTCGTCAAGGAATGGAAGGTCGAGGACCTGACCGCCGACAGCGAAGCCACCAAGCAAGCGTATGACTTTGAACGCGGCAAGAAGATGTTCGCCGTCGGTCAGTGCTACAAGTGCCATCGCATGAGCGGCCAGGGAGGGATCTTGGGGCCCGACCTGACCGGTGCCGGCGGACGCTTCAGCACCAAGGATCTGTTGGTTTCGATCATCGAACCGGACAAAGTCATCAGCGACCAATACGGTGCAACGCAGTTCCTGACGCTGGACGGCAAAGTCATCGTCGGCAAAGTCATCAACTTGTCGGGCGACCGCATGATGGTCCTGACCAACATGATGAACCCCGCCGATCAGACGACGATCATTCGCGACGACATCGATACGATGGGCGAAGCAACGACGTCGATGATGCCCGCTGGATTGTTGGACACGATGACCGCTGAAGAGATCCGCGACCTGTTGGCGTATCTGAAGGCGGGCGGCAATCCGTCGCATGAGATCTACGCCAAGTAGATCGATCGACGCACCGCGGCATGTGATGTCGCGGACGCAAACGGTTGGGCCGGAATGATCGGCGAATCATTCCGGCTTGGAAGTCGCATGTCGCGCGAAGCCCTCGCGGCACCGTGGCGGCAACGAATTGTCAGGTCGAAGAACTTGGAGTTTCGTGATGGCAAAAAAAGCAGCCCAACCGAAGAAGAAAGCGAGCAATGACGACCGGATGCTGCGGCGTCCGGCCGAAGATCTGTTTGCCGAAGAGATCGACGCGCTGATCAAAAACGATCAGCATCCATGCCCCAACGGCTGGCGAATGTCTGCCCGCAGCGTGCTCACCTACATCTGCGGCGGCAAGGCGGGAAGCACGCCGATCACTCCCAAATACGTCGGCAACCGTCGCCTTGTCGAGATTGCGATTTCGACGCTGGTCACCGATCGGGCGCTGCTGTTGATCGGCGAACCGGGGACCGCCAAAAGCTGGCTCAGCGAACATCTGGCCGCAGCGATCAACGGCGATTCAACGAAAGTTGTCCAAGGAACTGCTGGGACAACGGAAGAACAGATCCGCTACACCTGGAACTACGCGATGCTGATCGCTCACGGTCCCAGCCCCGAAGCGTTGATCAAGAGTCCCGTCTTTCGTGCGATGGAGTCAGGGCAACTTGCCCGTTTCGAAGAGATCACGCGCTGCGCGTCGGAAGTCCAAGACGCGATGATCTCGCTGCTGTCGGAAAAACGGATCAGCGTTCCCGAACTGGCGACCGAGGTCGCTGCCGAAAAAGGGTTCTCGGTGATCGCGACGGCCAACACCCGCGACCGCGGCGTCAACGACATGTCGGCAGCTCTGAAACGCCGCTTCAATCTCGTCGTCCTGCCCAGCCCATCGGATCTGGAAACGGAGATCGACATCGTCACCGGCCGCGTTGCTCAATTGGCATCGAACCTCGACTTGCAAGCAGAACTACCGACGCCGGATGCCGTCGAAAAAGTCTGCACGATCTTCCGCGAACTGCGATCGGGCGAAACGCTCGACGGCAAGAACAAACTCAAAAGCCCCTCCGGCGTCCTCTCCACCGCCGAAGCGATCTCCTTGTTGTGCAACAGCATGGCCCTCGCGGGCAGCTTCGGAAACGGCAGCGTCACCGCCGAAGATATCGCAGCCGGCCTGCAGGGCTCGGTCGTCAAAGACGACGCCAAAGATCACCTGGTCTGGTCGGAATACCTGAAGAACGTCATGAAGAAACGGGGCGCCCAGTGGCGGCCACTCTTCGACGCCTGCTCCGATCACAACTCTTGATCGTCGGAATCGCTCCGCTAGGCTCGTGAACCTGGCTTGCACCGCAGGACGCCAAATCGCTGGGGCTTCGCTACCGTCGTTGCTACAATGAATCAGTCAACGCGTTGCCAACGGAGCTGCCGGTGCCGAGAAAGATTCGAGAACTGATTGCCGACCTGACGGCGGCGGGCTTTGAGAATCGTGGAGGCAAAGGGAGCCACCGGAACTACGTGCATCCCAATCTCGCGAAACCAGTGACGCTTTCTGGCAGGACGGGTGACGACGCAAAAAGGTACCAGGAACGCGCCGTAAACAAGGCGATCGAGGAATCGAAGTCATGAACGCTGCCGCACGATACGTCAAGATTGTCGAATGGTCCGACGAAGACAACTGCTATGTCGGCAGCTGCCCCGGCCTATTCTACGGTGGCTGCCATGGAGACGACGAAAAGTCGGTTTTCGCTGAACTCTGCCAAATCGTCGAAGAGACAGTGAAACTGTACGAAGCCGAAAATAGGCCGTTGCCCCCTGCAACGTCGGGCTACGATTGGGCCAATACGATCGCAAACGCAACGACGACGTAGCTCCATTGCTGCCAAGCATGCTCGCTAGTAGCCTCGGGGGGCTTAAAAACCGGAGGGTTGGTGGCGCTGGACGATCTCGGAGAGCTTCGGGTGCAGTTTGCCATTGGTCACGATCACGCCGCCGGCTTGCAGCCCCAGCGGTTCGCCTCGCGATGTTGTCACGGTTCCGCCCGCCTCTTCGACGATCAGCTTCCCGGCGGCGAAGTCCCACGGCGAAAGGAAATATTCGAAAAAGCCGCCGAACTGCCCGGCTGCGACGCCGCACAGATCGAGCGCCGCGGCGCCCATCCGGCGGATGCCGTGGATCTGATGTTGCGAGAACAGCTCGCCGATCGCATCCAGGGTCGCCTGCATCAACTTGCCGCGATCGTAATGGAACCCGCACGCCAGCATCGCTTGCCCCAGCGACTCTTCGCTCGAAACGCTCAACCGGCGATCGTTGCTCCACGCCCCAGCCCCCGCGATCGCCGTGAACCAATCCTCGCGAATCGGGTTGTAGACGATGCCGACCTGCGGCTGGCCGCGATAACAGTAGGCGATCGAGATCGCAAAATGGGGAATGCTGTGGGCGAAGTTGTTTGTCCCGTCCAAGGGATCGATCACCCACAGATGCTCCGCTTCGATCGCTCCCGAAAGCTCCTCTTCTCCCAACAGCTCGTGATCGGGAAACGCCGCCCGGATCACGCCGGCGATCGTCTGTTCCGATTCGAGATCGGCGTCGGAGACGAGGTTGTGTTGGCCTCCGGTTGCGTCGGCTTTGCTGCGGATCTGCACGCCGGTTTCGTAATAGCGTCGCAGCACGCCGCCGGCGGCAACCGCGGCCTGGCGTGCGACTTCCATGATCTGCTCTCGATCCAAATCGCTCATCTTCGGTTCACTCTATTTGCTGCAGGCGGTGATCGCTTGGCGGACCAAGTCTTCGGGAACATCGTCGACCAATTCGACGTGTCCAATTTTTGTTGGCAAGATAAAACGCAGCTTGCCGTGTTCGGTCTTCTTATCGCTGAACATCGCTCCCAACATCGCATCGGGATCGGCTTCGGACCAAGTGATCGGCAACTGCAGCGAGGTGAACAGCTCGGTCTGCTGTTCACAAAACGCATCGTCGACACGTCCCATGCGGCGTGCAAGATCGGCGGCCATCTGCATCCCGATCGCGATCGCTTCGCCGTGCAGGAAGTGTCCGTATCCGGCAAGCGCTTCGATCGCATGACCAAAGGTATGGCCATAGTTCAAGGTCGCGCGGCGGCCTGTCGTTTCGCGTTCGTCGGCCAAGACGACGTCGGCTTTCGCTTGGCAACTGGTTCGGATCGCATGCTTCAGCGCCGCGGCATCGCGGGCGTGGATCGCTTCGTGATTCTGTTGCAACCAAGCAAAAAATTCGGCATCGCAGATCACGCCGTACTTCGCCACTTCGGCCAGCCCGCTGATGAACTCCCGCGGCGCCAAAGTCCCCAGCGTCGCGATATCGATCGCAACCAACTGGGGCTGCCAAAACGAGCCGACCATATTCTTGGCACCGGGCAGATTGATCCCCGTCTTGCCGCCGACGCTACTGTCGACCTGAGCCAACAATGTTGTCGGGACTTGGACAAACCGGATCCCACGCATGAAGGTCGCCGCCACCATCCCGGCTAGATCGCCCACGACGCCTCCGCCGACGGCGATGATCGCGCTCTTGCGATCGGTCTTGGCTTCCAGCAGCCCAATCCACAACCGCTGCAGCTGTTCGACACACTTGCTCGGTTCGCCCGACGGGACCGAAATCATGTCGGTCCGATAGCGGTCCTGCAACGCTTGCTGAATTGTCGCGGCCCATGGCTGGGCGACAGCCGCATCGTGAATAATGATCGCATGCGACAGATCGGGCATCCGATCGGCGATCGGCGAAACGAGATCCGTCAACCAATCGCTGCCGATCAGAATCGGGTACGGAGCATCGGGCAGCGGGACTTCCAGGCGGTCGGGAACGTTTGGCAAAACCATGAATTTTGATCGTTGCTACAGGTTAGGCG
The DNA here is from genome assembly GCF_007751715.1 of Rosistilla oblonga. Taxonomy (NCBI): domain Bacteria; kingdom Pseudomonadati; phylum Planctomycetota; class Planctomycetia; order Pirellulales; family Pirellulaceae; genus Rosistilla; species Rosistilla oblonga. Next base: position 6,244,769 of record NZ_CP036292.1, read on the forward strand.
AATCAAGCACGTGCGTTAGGATAGCAGCATGGATCAATCTAAAGAAGCATCGACCGACAACGCGGCACCAGCGGCTCAGTGGCCCGCCCCCCCACGCCTGGTATCGCCTCGCGGCTGCCTGTATGCAGTCCTGGGCCTCGGATTTTCCGTTGCGATGGCGCTAGCGATCGTCCGCTCCCGAAGCATGCCGACCGAACATACCGATCCTTTCTGGGGCCCCGAGGTGAGCCAGGCGATTCGCGTCGGTCGGCCTGTCGAACTGCTGCGGCCCGAAGATTCGCAAGCCGTCCCCGAACTCGACTTTTATCACGAGGGCTGGATCGACCTGACCGAGCTTCGTGACCTAGGCTACTTTCGTCGGACTTTCCTGGCCGACAACAACTTCGATTGGCTGCAGGCTCGCGAGCTGGAAATCCCTCCCGCCGAGGCGACTCGCTGGCCCTGGGCCTTCGTGCGGTTTGGCCAATTCGACGACGAAGCCGACGGAACGATCATCGCAATCCACCTGGATGAGGGATGGGTCGGAAAGCCGGGGGGGAAACGAGCGATTCGATTAACGCAAAGTGTCCTGCCACGGATCGCCTATCGCTTGCGGTTGTTCGCAAAGGTAGCGAATGAAACGGCAGAACCGGCTCAGTAACGCGTTTTTATAGGTACGTTTCGCCTTTGTTCACGTTAGTTGGAATATAATATTAAGGAACCGTGAGCTCCGCATAACTCCCCGCTGTGGGTAGTTATCGCCCCCTTCTCTTCTGATCAACGAGTTCGATCTATGGACCGCAAAGCGCTTGGACAGCGGCATTTCACCGAACCCATGATGCAATTGTCCGAGTCCCTAAAGGCGGCGATCGGAAGTCAGGATTGGCAGGAATTTAACCCCGAGCCACTCGTTCACTACTATCAGGCGATGTTCGCCGAACGCCTGCCCGAACTGATCGACCAGGCGATGGACGACAGCGAGATCGCCGATCTCGAATCCGACCAGGTTCATTGCTTTGGTCTGCTGATGTTGCGCGACATGTTCCGTCGCTTCCACAAACAGCTCCGCCCCGATACCGCCGACGGCAAATGGGTCGATCCGCTTTTCCGCCAGATCGCCGACAAACATGAACTGCCCCCCGAAGCGCTCGTCGACGACGGCAAGCCTTACGACGTCAAAGATCCCAATGCACCGTGGGCCGGATCGCTCGGGGCGCTGATGGGATTGCCCGGCAGCGAAATCGTCCGCGCCCAAGGCAGATCGCTGCAAACGGTTCAGAAGCAGACAGCAAATCGCCCTTCGCAATCCGAAGCCTCCGCGGCGACAGCGGCCACTCCCGCGTTGGCCGATAGCGATGAGATCGAATACCGCCGAGCTGGCTTTTTCAGCTCCGCCCCACCCTGGATGGTCAGCAGTCTCATCCATGGACTGGTCCTCCTGATGCTGGCTCTGGTCACCCTGGACCCTGTCGAAATTGCAAAAAATGTGCTCACCGTCACCCCGACCGATGAGGCCGGGCAAGAGATGGAAGAGTTTTCGCTGGAGCAGATCGAGCCCGATTCGATGGAGGAGGAGATGATCGAAGAACCTGTCATCTCGCCACCCACCACCGTGCAAGCTGTCGAAGCGATCGAAGTCGAAACGCCCGACGCGGTGCTGATGGTCGGGACCGAGATGCCCGACATGATCGATGCGATCGCGCCGATGGATGCGTTGACTCAATCGTTGACCTCCGCGATGGAAGCGACCACCGAATTCTCGGCCCGCAGCACCGACATGAAAAAGGAACTGCTGAAGAAATACGGCGGCAGCGAAGCGACCGAAGCCGCTGTCACCAAGGCCTTGGAATGGTTCCAAAGACACCAGTTACCCAACGGAGCGTGGAACCTGCACCACAACATCGCCTGTGGTAACAAGTGTGGAAACCCAGGGGATGAAAAGGCAAAAGACAGCTTCAACGGCGCGACCGCGTTGGCGCTGCTGCCATTCCTCGGCGCCGGCCAGACCCACATGCAAGGCAAATACAAAGGCACTGTCCACCGCGGCCTGCAGTTCATCGCGGGGAACATGAAAGTCAAAAACCAAGGCGGCCTGATCACCGGGGACTGTCGCGACGGTTCGGGAACGATGTATTCGCACGGGTTGTGCGCGATCGTACTGTGCGAAGCTTATGCGATGACCGAGGATCCGGCGCTAGCAAAGCCAGCTCAAGCGGCGCTGAACTACATCGCGTTTACGCAAAACAAAACCGGTGGCGGTTGGCGTTACACCCCCGGGCAAGAAGGGGATACGTCGGTTGTTGGATGGATGGTGATGGCACTCAAGAGCGGTCACATGGGGCACCTGGTTGTTCCGCCCAACACCGTCCGCGGCGCGTCGCTGTTCCTCGATCGCGTCTCGGCCGACAATGGAGTCTATTACGGCTACACCGCTCCGCAGAAGAAGCCTTCGACAACAGCCGTCGGACTGCTGTGCCGGATGTATCTGGGCTGGGATAAGGAACACCCCTCGCTGAAAAAGGGAGTCGACTATCTGGCCAAAATCGGACTCAACAAGAACGATGCCTACCACAACTACTACTCTGCTCAAGTCCTTCGCCAATACGGCGGCCCGCAGTGGGACGCGTTTAATAAAGAGATGAGCGAGTGGCTGGTCGAAACGCAGGAATCCCAGGGGCACGCCATCGGCAGCTGGTACTTTAAGAGCGGTCACACCGGCGGGCGCGGTGGCCGATTGGCGATCACCGCCCTTTGCACGATGACTCTGGAAGTCTATTACCGCCACCTGCCACTGTACGCCGAAGCGGCTGCGGAAGACGATTTCCCCCTCTAAAACCCCTGCCCGGCCACCTCAAACCGGCTCGCGTAGCATCGATTACGCAAGTGTTGGACGCTAGCGTTTATATTTGCTGAAGAGTGTTACCCAGCAAACCCGATTTACGCAAATATTCGGAATCGTCTGCGCAGCTGCGCTGTGCCGTTCCCGCCGCAGCGTCGGTTTTGAGAGTCACGTCGTTTGGGTCCTGAGATATGTCATATCACGAATATTGGCGTTTGCATCGGCTGCCGTTTGGTCAGGTCAATGGACGCGAGGATTTCTACGAAGGCACCAGCCAACGCGAGGCGATCGCGCGACTTCGATTCCTGGTCGGCAATGCCCGTTCGGTCGGGCTGCTGATCGGCGGCCCCGGATCGGGCCGCAGCTCGCTGTTGCGGCACGTCAGCCGCAACGTGTTGTGGAGCGGAGCGATCGTCGACACGGTCCTGGTTTCGGGCCGCTGCGATTCACAAGCCGATTGGCTGCACCAACTCTCGACAACCCTGTGCGCCGATCCGACGTTGCACAGCAGCGACGCCTGGCGTCGGATCTGCGATACGATCGACGCCGCTAGCCGCCAGGATGTCTACACCTGTCTGCTGGTCGACGACGCAACCAACCTAGTCGCCGAATCGATCAGTTCGTTGATCAATCGCTCGCGTCACGTGACCGCCGTATTGGCTTGCAATACGGAGACCGCCGGCGGCTTGGTTCATCGCATCGGTGGCTGTCCGCTGCGGATCGATCTACCACATTGGGCGCTTTCGGATTCCGCCGGTTTTATCCGTCAGAGCATTGCCGATTCGGGAGGCGAACCCGAACTGTTCAACGATGCAGCGATCGTCCGCTTGCACGAATTGAGCGAAGGCCGCGTGGCAACTCTCGCCCGCCTAGCGGAACTGTCGCTGCTAGCTGGTGCCGGATCTCGAGCCACGCAGATCACACCCGAGATCGTCGAAGCGATCCAGGACGAGATGCTGGTCGCTGCGGCTTAATTGCGTCGCCAGAACGCGACGTTAGAAAAAGTCGACTCGCTTAGGTCGACGCGGTTACCAGCGGAGGACTGCGGTTCCCCAGGCTAGCCCGGCGCCAAAACCGCACAGCAGCGCGTGTTGTCCACGCTCGATCTTGCCCGCTCGCACCGCTTCGTCCAACGCCAGCGGAATGCTCGCCGCGCTGGTATTTCCATAGCGATCGACGTTCACAAAAACGCTCTCGCGATGAACGCCCAGATCGGAAACTGCTGAATCGATGATCCGTTGATTCGCTTGGTGCAGGATGATCAGATTCAGATCATCGGGGCCCATGCCCAGTTCGTTCAAGACGTCGATCGAACTCTCCGCCACCACGCGCACGGCCCACTTAAAGACAGCCCGGCCATCCATCCACAGGTAGTGTCGTCCCTCGTTAAACGCATCGGGGACCAACGGCGTTCGCGAACCGCCGGCGGGTATGCACAACATCTTGCCGCCGCAGCCTTCGCTGCCCAAGGTGTATTTCAACAGGCCCGCCCCTTCGGGCTTATCGGGAACCAACAACACTGCCCCAGCGCCGTCGCCAAACAGCGGGTAGGTCTTGGGGTCGTGCGGGTTGATCGTGCGGCTCATCAGGTCGGCGCCAACAACCAACACCTTCTTGGCGTTCCCCGCGGCAACAAATTGAGATCCCGTCACCATCGCGTACATGAAACCGGCACACGCGGCGTTGACGTCCATCGCCGGAGCTGTCGCTCCCAAACGCCGTTGCAGATGACACGCGGCCGACGGTGTTGGATGATCGGGAGTCATCGTGGCGACCAAAATCATGTCGACTTCCGAAGCGTCGACTCCCGCGTCTTTCAAGCACCGCGAGGCAGCTTCGTACGCCATGTCGCTGGTCGCTTCGTCGGGTCGTGCTTTGCGGCGTTCACGGATCCCCGTCCGCTTGATGATCCATTCGCTATCGCAACCCAAGCTAGCCAGATCGTCGTTAGTGACGATCTCAGCGGGGGCGTAGGAGCCGGTCGAAGCCACACGGACTCCCAACGCTTGTCCAAGCCGACTGCGGCCGCCAGTCTGGGTCAGCGGTGCCGAGCCGCGGTTCGATGCGGAGCGTGTTCCAGCGGAAGAAGATTCGGTAATCTGTGACATTCGATAAGACGCCGATAGCAAACGCGAACAAAAAAGGCAGCAATTCCAATGCGGCTTGCTGGCCTGGACCGTCCCTATAATACACGAATTTGACGATTTGCGGCAGACGGACATCCGCGACGGCGACAATCCGCTCCGCGAACCCGCCGACTTGTGCTCGATGTCCGCGCCGACGTACATTCGAAAACGTTTTCAATCCCGAAGCGGATGGAGGTTGGTACCAAGGCAATCGCGGCGAACCAGGCTCCTATATGAAAACGTTTTCCGATCCCGAGCGGTCTGGCACACGCAGCCCATGTGAGCGCTGCGGTCCAGCTTCTCGATTCGAGTACGTTTCCCCCCATTCCCCCCAAGCGATGTTCCGGAGTTTATCCAGTGGTTGAGATCAAAGTGGAGTATCAAGGCGGGCTGCGATGCCACGCAGTTCACGGCCCCAGCGGCTGCCAATTGTCGACCGACGCCCCTGTCGATAACCACGGCCGCGGCGAATCCTTTTCCCCCACCGACCTCGTCGCCACCGCACTGGGGACATGCGTCAGCACCATCATGGGCATCTATGCCGACCGCCACGAACTGGATCTGACCGGAATGAAGGTTCGCGTCGAAAAGCACATGTCGGCCGACCTGCCGCGGCGAATCATGCGTCTGCCGGTCGAAGTCCATGTTCCGATCGCGCTGGAAGACCGCCATCGCACAGCGATCGAAGCCGCCGCGGGACTCTGCCCCGTCCACCAGAGCCTACGCGCCGACATCGAAGCACCGCTCGTCTTCCACTACCCCGCCTGAGCAAGCGGAAGGCAGATCGGAAGCCGGAGAGAATGCCAGCCGACGAGCCAACTTGCGATCCACCAAGTTAGCCCGCCACTTCCCTCGCCCGCGCAGCGAGGGAGGGTCGAAAAACGAGCGTTTAGCAAGTTTTTCGGGGATGGCCTTCCTCAACGTCATCACAGAAGGTGAAGCGAAAAACTCTGCAGCTATCGCTCCAGAACCGACAGCGGCGTCGGCGGCTCTTCCCATCGCAGGTCTTTCGCCGCCAACTTGGTATCCCATTTCTTCGCCGCTGCGGCGCGGCGCGGCCCCGTCTCCTGAGGCCGGAAGCTGAGCGTCGTGCCGGTGATCGCGCGAAGATTTTCCAACGCGAGCACCCGCTTTGCCAACGCGGCATCGTTGAGCGCTTCGATCAGAGCAAAGTCGTCGCCGCCGGCAAGCTGCTCGGGCGAAAAGCCCCACAGCAAGCGGTACAGCCCCGGTGCTCGAGCGGCATCCATTCGGACGATCGAATCGCGCAGATCGGTCGCAAATCGCCCGCCGCGATCCAATCGCGACTGAACCGCAACAAAGTGCTCCTGCCAATGAGACTTCTGGGCATCGTTCTCGAAGATCCCCTTGGTGCCGAAGTAGACGTCGGAAACTCCCAGAGCCAACAACGACCGGGCTGCCAGCGAAGCGACTTCGGCACGCCGGAATCCAACCGCCTCACGCAGCGAGATCTCGATAGTTTTTGTCGCGTCGATCAACTCCAACAACCCCTTCTGCGACAGGCTGTCGATCGAAACCGCGTTCGCTTCGGGAGCCTCTGCCCAATCCGGCAGATCGGAGACATCATTGGTTGCATCCGCTGTCCCAACCCGACTCCAACGAACCGGTGCCGACAACGGAATACTTTCGCCATCGGCGACCGCCCAGCCAACAGTCCCCTCGAGAACCTGCAGCGCCACAACGGGCTGGATCGATTCGGCCACTTCAGGATCTGCCCCCGGAGCGCGGAATGCCGTGACCTGAATCGCCGCTTTCGATTCGGCAGTCGGCAGGTGCAACGTCGCTTCCTGGCCAGCGAGATTCAAATGGATCGTCGCGCCGGGCGTCGCCGATTCAAACAGAAACCGTCCGTATTCGAGATCGATCACGGCGTCCGAATCACTCTTCGCATCAAACGAAAACTCCGCCGCTCCCACGCTGGTCAATACGACCCCATCGGACAATAAAATCCGGCTTCGGAAAGTCGGTAGGTTCACCAACGCCCTGCCCGACAAACCGCCCGACTCTTTCGTCACGCGATCCCAGCCCGCATCGGACCGCTGGATCAAAAGCGTGTTCTCCGATTCCAGCACGCCAAAAGGTTCCGCCGCCTCGGAAGCCGGCGGAGCCGCCGGATCGATCGTCGCGGCGGGTTCCATCGCTGGCTCAAGCGCCGGAGCGGCCGCCGGAGCGGTCGTCGCGACCGCCGCCGGTTCCTCTGCGGGATTCGCGGGTTCGGCCGGCATCGCAACATCGGAACCTGCCGTCGGCGCGGCCGTTGGATTTGCGGTGGTCGTCGCTGCGGGCGTCTCCGCCGCGGCAGGGGCAGGCGACGCAGCAGCCGGAACCGCTGCCGCCGGCTCGCTCGGTTCGGGCGTCGTCGGCATCAGATCGGTCGGCTCGGGAGCGGTCGCTGGCTTTGGTTCGCTCGCAACCGGTGCTGCCGGTTCGCTAGAATCCGCGGCAGCATTGGCCGGCGGAACTTCGGCCCCCGATGGATCCGCTCCCGTTGCGGCAGCCGACGGCTTCACCGGGTCGGTCACAGCAACAGCTGCTGGCTCTTCACCATCGGCATCGAAGCTGGCAGCCGGCTGGTCTTCGCGAGCGACCTGCAGCGGGTCGCCGACCGTATACTCCTCCGTCTGATCCGAGGCCAACCGCGAGACTGGCTGAAACGCTTTGGCGATGATAAACAGCAGCACCGCGCACAATCCGAGAGTCATCAGCCAGGGGATGATCCGCGAAGGTCGTCCCGCTCGCAGGTATTCGGGAACGTCGGGGCGTCGGGGGGAGAGCCCCGGTGGATGACCGTTGGCAGCCGAAGCCGCGGCGGCGCCCGACCGGAACGGAACCGCAACCGTCTCCGCCGAATCGATCTCCTGCGCCGTTCCACTCTCCACGGCAGCCGCCTCGCCCGCGGGCAGATCCAACGAAACGACGGAAGCCGCAGCCAACGAGGAGCCTGCGGGGCTGATCACCGTCGCATCGCCAGCCCCAGCCGCTGCTGCCGCTTGAGAAAGCTGGTAGATCCGGTCGCGCAACCCATGCGGAACCAACGCCGGTCGCGACAAGACCAGAGTCAGGATCTGATGGCACGCGGCGGCTTCGGACATGTGCACGTCCGATTCCAACAGCACCCGCTCAACTTCCGGAATCCGCTCGCCCGGCAGAACGCTGTCCAAATATTCGGCGATCGTATTGGCGTCTTCGATCGGATGAACCGCCCCTACAGCAGGTGCTCCGAGATCGGTCCGTTGGATCGACGCCTTGATCTTGTCGGCTAATTGCGTCGCGTAGGGACTGTCGCGCAGCTTCGCCGAAAGCGCTTCGTTCGCCTCCTCGGGCAAAACGTGATCCAGATATGCCAACAGAGTACGAACAGTCAAACGCATGGAAGAGATTCCCGATGAAGCAAGCAGTTGTCACGGCGACCGCTGAACAAGTTCTAAGCGGCCCCAGAGAAACCATCGGGCGATCGATCGCAACCGAGGCTCCCCATTAATAGTTAGTGGGCCGCGGAGGCTGCGTCCGTACAAGAATCTTAGAAATTCAGCGAAATCGCACGTTCGATCGGGTTTCGCCCGGCGACGCTTGCAAAATCAAGCAGCCTGCTTTGCCGCCATCCGATCCATTCGTCGCTGAATCTTCTCGGGAACGTCACGCCAACGGCGGTGCATCCACCAATATTGCTCGGGACTTAGAGCGATCGCCTTCTCCAGCCGCTCGTTGTACCAACAGGTCAGCTCGGTCACGCCCCCCAGCTCCGGACCGGCTTCGCGCGGATCGGCGACGCCGTTGCAACCGATCTCGAATTGCATCGGGCCGGTCGTCCGGCGGGAGTAGAATACTGCCATCGGAGCGTCGTTGGCTAAGGTAAACAGCGCCAGCGCCTTGTGGCACGACGTCGGTTTGCCGAAGAAGTTGACCCAACAACCGCGGGCGCCGGCAAACTGGTCGGCTACCAGCGAGAGCGTGCCGTTGGATTCCAGATGCTGTTGGATGATGTCGGCCGAGCCCTCTTTGTCGACAAGCATCTGGCCGTGCATGCCGCGGAACTGGGTGATGTAACGATGCAGGAAGCGGTTGTCCAACGGCCGCGCGACGGTCATCGTCGGGATCCCAAACAGTCCGGTCGCGTAGCCGCCGATCTCAAAATTGCCGTAATGTCCGCTGACCAAGACCATCGGCCGGCCTTCCAGAAACGGCCGCAGGAAGATGCCCGAGGTAGGGAAATCGAGCATCTGCCGCCAATTGGAAAGGTGCAAGCGACGACGCGACCATGCGATTTCGCAAGCCATCATCACCAGGTGAGCCCACATTTGGCGACGCGTCTCATTAATTTGCTGGTCGCTAGCGTTGGGAGATGCGATCCGTAGATTGGTGTCGATAATCCGCCGGCGGATCTGTAAAACGTCCGAAACCAGATAGGCCAAGCCGTTGCAAACCGGCTGCATCCGCTGGACCGAGAGCGTTTGGATGACGGCAAACAGCGTCCGCACCAAGAGATAGACGGCAAAATCGATAGCGGTCTGCTTGTTCACGCGACGTCGAATCCTTTTCCTTGCCAAATTCATCCGCCCCATCGGAGCAGCTTTTGTCGGTCCTTGTATGTCGGCCCATTGTGTCAGGACATTCCCCAGCCGAAAAGATCAGTCGGTCCCCCGCGGCCGATCGACTCGCTCTGTCGGGGTATCCCCGGTGTTCACTGGCCTGCGGGCATGGCAAGATACTCGCCATTCCCAGTCCCCTCCTTTCCAAAGCTCGTCGCAGATATGAATGCTCCCATCGCTGTCGTACTCGCCGCTGGCAAAGGCACTCGAATGAAGAGTGAACTGGCCAAGGTTCTGTTCCCCGTTTGCGATCGCCCGATGATCCACTTCGTGATCGACGCGTTGCAAGCCGCCGGTGTCGCCAAGACGATCGTCGTCGTCGGCCACCAACAGGAGAAGGTCCGCGAGACGCTCAAGGATCGCGAGAACATCGAATTTGTCGTCCAAGCCGAACAACTGGGGACCGGGCACGCCGTTCAGGTCTGCCGCGAGAACCTGCAATCGCACGACGGCCCCGTGATCGTGCTCGCTGGCGATTCGCCGCTGCTGCAGTCGACCAGCCTGAAAACGCTGTTGGCCGAATTCGAAAAGACGCAGCCTGCATTGCTGCAGGGAACGTTGCACAAAAGCGATCCGACCGGTCTGGGACGGATCGTCCGCGACGCCGAAGGCCGCTTCACCGGCATCGTCGAAGAGAAGGATGCCACCGACCAGCAGCGGAAGATCACCGAAGTGAACATGAGTACGTACATCTTCAATTGCAGCGATCTGCTCGACGCGCTGGGACAATTGAAGCAGAATAACAGCCAGGCCGAATATTACCTGACCGATTGCGCCGCACTGCTGGGCGCAGCCGGTCGTCCGGTCGAAGCGCTTCCAGTGCTGCAAGATTGCGAATCGTTGAGCATCAACAACCAAGAAGAGCTTGCCATCGTGGACGCCAAGATGCGCGAGATGGGCTATGCCAGCAACGATGCTTAACTTTCAAGTGCCTACACCTTCCCCAACGCTTCAGCAGCGGGCTTCCAAGATGCGTGAACTAAAGATCTTCAGCGGTCGAGCCAATCCAGAGCTCTCGCACAACGTCTGTAACGAATTGCATCTGTCCCCCGGAGCGATCACGTTGGGAAAATTTCCCGACGGCGAAAACTTCTGCAAGATCGATGAAGACGTCCGCGGCCGCGACGTCTATCTGGTCCAACCGACCTGCCCACCGGTCAACGACACCCTGATGGAACTGTTGATCATGATCGACAGTTGCAAACGGGCCAGCGCGCAACGGATCACCGCGGTGATTCCTTATTTCGGTTACGCCCGCCAAGATCGCAAAGACGAAGGCCGCGTGCCGATCACCGCCAAGATGGTCGCCAACATCATCACCCGCGCCGGTGCCGACCGCGTCCTGACGATGGACCTGCACGCGGCTCAAATCCAAGGCTTCTTCGACGTCCCCGTCGATCACCTCTACGCCGCTCCCGTCCTCAACCAACACTTCCTGGAACAGGAATACGATCCCAACGAACTGGTCGTCGTCAGCCCCGACGAAGGAAGCATCAAGCGAGCCGTTGGGCACAAGGAACGCCTGGGCGGCCACCTGGCGATCGTCGACAAACGCCGCAGCAGCGCGACGGAAGTCGAACAGCACACGATCATCGGGTCGAGTGTCGAGGGGAAGATCTGTTTGATGTTCGACGACATGATCAGCACCGCCGGATCGATCTGCGGTGCAGCGTCGCTGGTTCACGCTTCGGGCGCCAAAGAGATTCACGTCGCCGCCACCCACGGCATCTTCTCCGGCCCGGCGATCGAACGAATCAAAGCCTCACCGATCGACAGCATCGTGATCACCGATACGATTCCGCTGACGCCCGGCAAGATGTTGCCGAACATCAAAGTCCGCTCGGTCGCCAAATTCCTAGCCGAAGCGATCAAGCGGATCCACAACGATCAATCGATCAGCGCGATGTTCCGCAACAAAAAATAGACCGTCGATCTCCTCAACACCTTCCATCATCAGGCGCCAGCCCCATGCCGCTCTTGATCGAACACGTCTGCCAGTCGCTGGGCGCGGTCGCTCCGCTGCGACTGGCCGAATCGTGGGACAACGTGGGACTGTTGATCGGCGATCGCCAACGCGATTGCCGGCGCGTGATGACCTGCCTGACGATCACCCCCGACGTCGTTGCCGAAGCGACCGACCAACAGGTCGATCTGATCGTCGCGCACCATCCATTGCCCTTCAAACCGATGGCTCGGCTGACCACCGATTCGACAGCCAGCGGAATGGTGCTGGAACTGGCGGCCCATCGGATCGCCGTCTACAGCGCTCACACAGCGTTTGATTCGGCCCGGCGTGGGATCAACCAACAACTGGCCGAAGGCTTGCAACTGACCGACATCGCTCCTCTGCAACCCGATCCGGCCGACACTTCGGAGACGCCCGACGGGAGTGGTCGCTATGGCCGCGTGGCAGCGACGACGCTGGAACAGATCATGCGTCGCGCCGCCGACTTTCTGAAGCTGCCCAACGTCCGCTATGTCGGCGATCCCGACGCCGCGGTCACCAAAGTCGCCTTGGCCTGTGGCAGCGGCGGCTCGTTTCTGGACGCCGCCCGCCGCAAGGGCTGCGATTGCATGCTCACCGGCGAATCCAACTTTCACGGCTGCCTAGAGGCCCAATCGCAGGGGATCGGGCTGATCCTGGTCGGGCATTACGCCAGTGAACGCTTTGCGATGGAACAACTGGCCGACCACCTGATTCAAGAGCACGACGAGCTTACCGTCTGGGCAAGCCGCAGCGAATCGGACCCATTGCGCCAGTTTTCTCTATAGCGAATCGCTCGATTTCCGCGATCCGCCCGATCGGCTGCGTTTGACCTTCGGCCGCTCCGGTCTAGAATGCGGTCAGCGAACACTGGCTGCGTTCCTACCATGCTTACAGCGAGATCGAATACGCCCAGCCGTTGCCCGCCCCACTGGGAGCGCTGGCCATTCGATCCTCTCGCTCGTTCATCCGCTCCACGAAGGAAATCCAATGACAGCTCCAGACAAGTGGCTATGTGCCCTTCCGGTCTACAACGAAGTCAACTTTGTCGACGAAGTTCTGGATAACGTGGCCAACTACGCAGCGAACATCTTGGTCGTCGACGACGGTTCCAACGACGGCACCGACGCCCGGCTGGCCCAGCGAACCGACGTCACGGTCGTTCGGCACCCCGAAAATCGTGGCTACGGCGCGGCCCTGACCACAGCGTTTGAATACGCGATCGACAACGGATACGACGTCGTTGTCACGATCGATTGCGACGGCCAGCACCAACCGGTGCGGATCCCCGATTTTGTCGCCGCGGCCAGCCAAGCCGACATCGTTTCGGGCAGCCGCTATCTGAAGATGTCCGAAGACGACGACGCGCCGCCGGAAGAGCGGATGTTGATCAATCGTAAGATCACTCAACAATTGAACCGCCGGCTGGGACTGAAGCTGACCGATGCGTTCTGCGGTTTCAAAGCCTATCGCGTCGACGCGCTGCGGAAGCTGCGGATCACCGATCCTGGGTATGCGATGCCGTTGCAATTGTGGGTCGAAGCGGCATTGGCCGATCTGTCGGTCATCGAACTCGCCGTCCCGCGAATCTACTTGGATCTCAGCCGTTCGTTTGGCGGATCGTTGGACCACGCGGAAACCCGGCTGGCGTATTATAATCGTGTCCTGGAAGATGCGATTACGTCGGCCTGTCGTGAAGGTCGCAAGCTGCCCCGACGCCGAGAACTGTGCCCCGACGCGTGACCACGATCAACGAAGAACCCTATCGATCCTACCGCGTGCCGCGGGCCCACCGCGATTGGTTGATCGACCCGCCGCTGGATGCGAACGCCGATGCGTTGGCGGAAAATTTGCGCAACGCCGCCGATTGGAACCTGCAGATCGGGGGCCAGTCGATTGCGTCGTTTCGCAAACGCGCACGCCATGAATTGATCCACACCGCGATCGATTACGTATCTTCGTATCGCGATCTGCCCAACATCTGTTCCAGCTGTTCGACCGATCGGCCATTGGTGATGGCCGGTCATCAACCCGAACTGTTCCATCCGGGCGTTTGGTTCAAGAACTTTGTCCTCTCCCAGCTGGGACAGTCGCTGTCGACGATGGCGATCAATCTGATCGTCGACAACGATATCTGCCGCGCTCGATCGATCCGAGTCCCGACGCTGCGCAGCGGCAAACCGGCGACCGAGACGATCGCTTTTGATCGTCCTTCCGCCGTCGTCCCCTACGAAATGGCAGATATCGACGACCGCGAGGCGTTCGAAACGTTCGGCCGCCGCGTCGCGCGAACGATCGCTCCGTTGGTCGACCATCCCTGCATCGAACAACTGTGGCCCGAAGCGGTCCAAGCGGCAGATCGGACCGGCAACATCGGACTGTCGCTGGCGCAATCGCGTCACCAAATCGAATCACAACTGGGACTATCGACGCTCGAGGTTCCGTTGAGCCGATTGTGCGAAGGTCCCGCGTTTTGCGAGTTTGTGCTCCATCTGATCCGCGAACTTCCACGGCTGCACGATTGTTACAACGAATCGGTCGTCGCCTATCGGATCGCGCATCACATCCGCAGCAACTCCCACCCCGTTCCCGAGCTCGCTTGCCGCGACGGTTGGTACGAAGCGCCGCTGTGGATCTACGACGAAACGAATCGCCAACGACGGGCGCTCTATGCGCGAGTCAGCGACCAACAGATCGAGCTGAGCGATTTGGCGTCGACGCATTTGACGATCTCCAATCACGGTGATCCCACCGCGACGGCAGCGGAACTGCTCGAGCGACTGCAGAACAACGTGCGGCTTCGTCCCCGCGCGTTGGTCACGACGATGTACGCTCGGCTGGTCCTGTCCGATCTGTTCCTGCACGGCATCGGCGGCGGCAAATACGACCAATTGAACGATACGATCATCCGCCGCTTCTTCGACATCGCGCCGCCGCACTTCACCGTCCTCTCGGCAACCTTCACTCCGCTGGGCGAATCGCTCGGAAGTGATGACGCCAGTTCGGATCAACTGCGTCAGTCGATCCGCCGCACCCGTTTTCAGCCCGAACATTTTGCCGACCTCGCCGATCTGCCGATCGATCTGGTTCAGGAGAAGCGTGAACTGTTGAGCGACATCCCGCCGCGTGGCGACAAACAATCGTGGCACGATCGGATCACCGCGATCAACACCGACTTGTCGGCTCGTCTGGATGACCTCCGCTGGCAACTGGCCGATCAATTGAACCAGGTCAATCGTCGCGAAGCGCAACGACGCTTGCTCTCATCGCGCGACTATTCGTTTTGCATCTACCCGTTGCAGGAGATGGGAGAGATGTTTGCCGCCATCGCGCGCGGCGAAGCGAATCCCCATGGCCAGCAAGAGGTCGCGACGACGCCGCGGCACGCTTGATCCTGCCGCCGGTCACAGCCAACGTCTGCTCGCATGAACCGAATCCTGCACTCGCAATCGCAACACAATCTGCAGTCTCGCGACGGATGGGACTGTGCTCGCGAGCACCGCCGCCGCGTGATGGCGATGCTGTTGGAAAACGCTTCGCAAATGAAACGCTTGTGCGTTTTGGGTGCTGGAAATTGCAACGACATCGATCTTCCCGAACTCGCCGATGCCTATCGCGAAGTCGTGCTAGTCGATCTCGACGGCGATGCGATGTTGCGTGGAGTGGAGAAACAATTCTCTGGCGTCGCGTCGACGCAGCGGTCTGCAAAAATCAAAACTGTCGTCGGCGATCTGACTGGAATTTCAGAGCTGTTGTCGCAAGCTGTCGATGCGCCGCAGGATGTCGATTCGATCGTCGCTGCGATCGAAGCCCGGCTGCAGCAACCGCCCGACACCTTGCTGACGGAGCGCTTCGATACGGTTGCGTCGGTCTGCCTGCTGAGCCAGTTGGTCCATAGCGTCACCGAAACGATCGGGGCACACGCACAGTTGCTGTCGATCGTTCAAGCGGTCCGGCGACAACATCTGCATCTGTTGCGGAATCGCCTAAATCCCGGCGGCCGCGGAATCTTGATCACCGATTTCGTTTCGTCGCTGACCGCGCCCCAGCTGCCTCAGGTGCCGAGCGACCAGCTACCGCAATACGTTCGACAATTGCTGAACCAACAAAACTTCTTTACCGGTCTGAACCCGGCGGTACTCGCCCATCAGCTGCAAACCGATTGGCAATTTGCCGACGGACTGCAGCGATTGCAATCGACAGCCCCTTGGATTTGGGACTTCGGACCGCGACAGTATGCGGTGTGTGGATTTCAGTTCGACACTCGCCGCGACGGCTCGCCGGACGCGATCCCCCAACCACCGCAAAGAAACAACGATGTCTGATTCCGCCCGCTGCTGCAGCCTGCCTCTGCGGTTGATCCTGCCGTTGATGTTGCTTGCCCTGCTGGTTCGCGGTGGCGTGATGACGTGGCGGTACGATCACTTGCAACAGGATCCCGACGCCTACCGCTTGCTCGCGGAGAACCTTGCCAATCATAACGTCTATGGTCAAGTCGACGCCGACGGGCAAGCGCGTCCCACCGCCTTCCGGCCTCCCGGCTATCCGTGGCTGCTCTCCTGGTTCGTCACCGACGGACAACTCGGTTCGCCAGCAGCCGCCGCGCTAAACCTGGCCTTTGGTCTGGCGACGGTTGGGTTGGTCTACTCGATCGGATCGCGGCTGCAGTCCCCGACGACGGGCTTTGTCGCCGCGGCATTGGTTGCGATCGATCCGATCCTGCTGGGTCAATCGACGCTGGTGATGACCGAAACGCTTGCGACGATGTTGGCTGCGCTGATCTGGTGGCTGTTTCTCCGCAACGAAGCGACGCTGCAGCCGTCGGGCAGCTCAAGGGCAACCTTCACGTGGTCTATTGCGCTAGCCGTCGGCTTGGCCGCGGGGTTCTTCTGCCGGCCGGTCTTTATCGTCTGGGCCGCCTGGATGTTGCTGATGCTGTTCCTGCGAGGCCGACGTCAAGTCGGACGAACGGCGATCACAATCGCAACCGTTGGGCTGGTGATGGTCCTCGCCGTCGGTGGCTGGACGTGGCGGAACAAATCGGTGATGGGCAAACCGATCTGGGCGACAACGCATGGCGGATACACACTGCTGTTGGGGAACAACCCTTCGTTTTACGAATACCTTGCTGAAGCAAAGGTCGGCGAGAAGTGGGACGCTGATTTTTTTCACCAACGGTGGGCCGATCGTTTCTCCGCCGACCCGCGGGAGCCAGCCTTCTGGGCCGCTGAAACGATCGACACCTCACACGCGGCGGCTCCCTTAGGTGAGATCGACGACGATCGCTTGGCCTACGAATCCGCCAAGGCGACGATTCGCCGACAGCCACAAATGTTTGTCGCCAGTTGCCTGGTGCGGCTCGGCCGGTTGTGGTCGCCGATGCCTCATGCGGGCGATTATTCGAACCTGCTGCGCTACGCGATCGGCAGCTTTTACGTAGCTCTTTTCGCCTGCTGCCTGCTGGGGATCTGGCGGCTCGGCCGACGCCTGATGTCACCGGCCTGGATGGCGATGCTGCTGTTAGCCATCGCGCTCAGCTGCGTCCATTCGATCTACTGGAGCAACATGCGGATGCGGTCGCTGGCCACGCCGCTGATCGCCGTCGTCGCGTCGATCGGAATCCTCGGCGATCGCCAGCGACAGCCTTCCCAGCCCTCGCCGATCGTTCCGCTGGAGTCTTAACGACTGCCAGGAAAAACTATTCGGGAAGCTCTTGGTTTCGCGTTTCGGGCATCATCAAGACGATCACCACGCCGACCAGGAACAGCGTCGACAGCCCCAGCACTGCGTACCGCAGCTGCATATCGGGCTGCTCTTTTAACCACCCTGAAAACAGCAGCACCGGAACGGCAAGCATCCGCCCGCCGTTGAAGCAGAAACTGGCACCGGTGGCTCGCAGATGCGTCGGGAACAACTCGGGAAAGTAGATCGCGTAACCGGCATGCATGCCGAGGGTCAAGAAACCGAAGACCGGCAAAATGAAAAGCATCTGGGTGTAGGACTGCGGAACAAAACAGACGACCGGGACGATCAGCAGGGCCAGCAATTGAAAGCCGACGAAGGCGGGCTTGCGGCCGAAGCGAGCGGCGATCGGGCCAAAGGCCAGCAGTCCCAGTCCGCCTCCGGAAGCCTGCACGATCCCGTAAGCGAACTTCGCCATCCCGCCGACATCTTCCGCCGCGGTCCCAGTCCGCAGCAACAGCTCTTTGACAAGATCCTGCCCGGCGACCGTGACCGACCAAAACGTCCCCAACCCGACCGCGGCCAACAGCAAGCCACCAAACGCGCGGCCCGACCAGCGGGGATTCAGCAACAGATCGCGGAAACTGCCAGCGAGATGCTTATTCGACTGCGGGTCATCCTCATCGACCTGCTTCTGCCAGCGCTCGGGTTCTTTTACGCTCGCCCGCACCCATACGATCAACAGCGCCGGCAGCACCCCCAACAAATAGGCATACCGCCACTGCGTCGCAACCAAGATTCCGGCGAGCGCGGCCAACCAGGTTCCCAGAATGCTCGACGCATGAAAGATGCCGGCAGCTTGCGCTCGCGCTTTGCTCGGAAACACCTCGGCGACCATGCTGGCGGCCACCGCCCATTCACCGCCGATTCCGAGCGCGACCAAAAACCGAAGCACGCCAACTTGATAGATATCGGTGGCGAAGTAAGTCAGGCCGGAGAAGATCGAATAGAGCAGGATCGTGACGATCAGAATCGGCCGCCGACCGTAGCGATCGGCCATCGATCCAAAGACCAGCCCGCCGACGGTCCCTCCCAACAGGAAGATCGCGAGAAACCGATCGCCCCAACCTTTGACCGCCGCCTGGTCGCCATCCAACAGCTCCGACAGCATATCGCCGCGAGTGATGTTGAAGATCTGGCCTTCATAGACATCGAACACCCAGCCCGCCGATGCTATGATCAAGACCAACCACTGGTAGCGTGAGATCCCGGAATACCAACGTGTGGTATCGGTCTGGGGACTGGACATAAGGTTTCCGGTGGCTAGACGGGTCGTATTGTATTTTTTTCGTTTAACCGCGAGCCCATCGGGCCGCGCGGCCTTTAAAAACGCGGGGCGAGGCCCGCGCGGTTAAACTTGAAAACTTGTGACTAGCTGCACTAGACGGTGACGGTAAACGAATGCGTGTTCATTTCAGCGAGCGACGCGACAACTTTACGCGTGCCGACAAATGGCGACCGGGCGTGCATCGCAACGGTATTGTCGAGGATGACCACATCGCCGACCTGCCATTCCAAATCGAAGGCCAGTTCTTCGGCCAACTGAGCCGCTCGGCGAACCGCATCGCCATCCAACGGGCTTCCGTCGGCATGGCGAATCGCGCCCGACGGATCGTTGCTTGGATCCTTCCAGCCGCAATAGGCAGCGATCATTTGATTGAAGAAGCTCTTGCGACCATTGCCGAGATCCTTGACCGCGGGCAGCGGAGGCGTCGTCGCTCGCAAGCTCTCGCCGTCGAGCCACTCCCAGGAATAATTCAGTTCGCGGAGCCGCGCCTCGGCCCCCTCGCGATCGGCGACGCCCAGCGTGCTTCGCCAGCTGCGTCCCATCCCGCTCTTGGCATCGTCATCGTTGGGCATCACGTTGGAATAGGTGAGCCCCTTCAGTTCGCAAGCTTGGGCGAATTCGGGGCACTCCGCGGCCAGGCGTTCCCATAACACATCGCTGCGGCAGATCGGCGTCGCACCTCCCTGCTGGGCAGCAATTTCGCAACTGAACATGATCCACTTCGGGAACAGCGGCGTTTGCGCCATTTCGTGATGGAAGTAGATCCGCACTTCGGGCGGCGCTTCGTTGGCGGAGAAAACCCGTTCGGTCCGATTGATGCGAACCGCGTTGGAGAGCGACTTCTTGTAGGGAAAGTTCTCCAGCCGAAGCGACTGGATGATCGCATCGAAGCCCTCGGCGTTTTCAACCGGGAAATCGCGGAGCAGCACGGCACCGTGCTGGTTGGCAAGGCGAAGGATCTCATCGCGGTGCTCCCCAACCCAATCGGTCGCCGCCGCAAGCGTCGCATCGGACTCCGAACAAACAAACGCATAGGGGAAGACCGAATCGCCATAGGTCTGTTGTTTGTCGACCGGCGAAGGAGCAATATTCATGATTGGACTCACTTGCAAAAAAAGCAGTGGCGTTCACGTCCGGTGGAGCAAGCGTCGCGGCGGTTGGGGAGGGACGACGTTCACGATCGATTGACCGTCGATCGCGGGAAACCCTGCGGAGCGCAAACGGAAACTTTGGAGGGCGGGTGGTAGCGATCGAGCTACAGGCAATAACATAACGAAAATATCAGGCTGCGTGGCTGTCTGTGCAAAAAACATTCGACGCGGCTTTTGACAACTGGGCGGGCGGTTGGTCCAGCGGATCTGCTTCAGCAAACCATATGAGAAAAGGAAATTGAGGGATGAGTGATCGACCGGTGAGATTTGGGCTGATCGGATTTGGAGCCTGGGGACAACACCACGCAAACGCAATTACCGTCACCGACGGAGCGGAACTGGTGGCGATCGCAGCTCGCAGCGACGCATCGGTCACCACGGCGAAAGAGAAGTATCCCGACGCCGCGGTCTACAACGACTACCGCGAACTTGTCGCTCGCGAAGATCTCGACTTTGTCGACGTCGTCGTCCCCAGCCATCTGCATCACGCCGTCGCGACGGCAGTCTTGCAAGCCGGCAAGCATCTGCTGTTGGAAAAACCGATGGGCGTGACGATGGAGGAATGCGACGACATGATCCGGATCGCAAACCAACAGGATCGGTTGTTCGCCGTCGGCCATGAACTGCGATTGTCGTCGATGTGGGGCAAGGCGAAGGAACTGATCGACGAAGGCTTCATTGGCGATCCGCTGTACGCGTTGGTCGAACTATCCCGAAACCCGTATCGGCAGGGGGCCGATGGTTGGCGGTACGACATCGATCGCGTCGGCAGCTGGATCCTGGAAGAACCGATCCATTTCTTCGACCTCGCCCGCTGGTACCTGGAACGAGCGGGGCAGCCCGAGCGAATCTATGCGACCGCCAACTCGCGGCAACCAGGGCGTCCCGAACTGCAGGACAACTTCAGCGCTATCATGCACTTCAGCGGCGGCAGCTACGCCGTCGTCTCGCAAACCTTGGCCGCGTTCGAGCATCATCAGACCGCCAAGATCACCGGAACCAAAGGGGCGCTGTGGGCGTCGTGGTCCGGTGCCCAAGACCGCACTCGACATCCGACCTTCTCGCTGCGCGGGTTCGATGGGAACGAAGTGGTAACGATTCCGATCGACAAACCGACCGGCGAGCTGTTCGAGCTCGAGGATCAAGTCGCTCGAGTCGTCCAGGCGCATCGCAGCGGCGTGCCGTTGCACTGCACCGCCGAAGATGGCCGCTGGTCGGTCGCGATGTGTTTGGCTGCGGAGGCCTCGGTTCGCTCGGGCAACATCGTCTCGATCAGCGATTACATCGGCTGATCGCATTCGTTTTGCTTGCATTTAAAACCGCAGCCATTCATCCCCCGGAAGTTAAAAAACTTTCGTGGGCTTCGCGTCGATTGACCGCCGGACCTGCAAAACCGTTGATTTTGCAGCCCGCTAGCACGCGAGTTTGATGTTGTGGCTCGGATCGCGGAATTCATATACTCCGGCCCGATTCTCCCCGGTATCGCTGCGCAGGAAGCGGCAGCGATCGAGTCTATTCGTTTACAGGTAGCTTTTGAACTTGGGCACGGACGCCAGACAAAAGCGTGCGCCGCGGCGCTACGACGAGAGCGGTTTGAAGATCATTCAAACCGCCGCGAGGTTGGCGTGCGCGCTCGCCTTGTCCCTGTTTGCGACGGTTTGCGTTGGCGTCGAGATCGAATTGCCACCTGTCGATCCAGCCGATCGGATCACGATTCGCGGCGACGAAATGTCGCGCTGGACCGAAGGACAATATGAGGTCCTGTACTTCCAGGGGAATTGCCAGATCGCACAAAACGGTCGCCAAGCGACCGGCGGACAGATGATGCTGTGGGTCGACCAACAGGGGCCCGATTCGGAGATCCCGACCAAGGTGATCGCTTACCTTGAAGATGGCGTCGAGGTGCAGTTTGGATTCAACATCAGCAACCAAAAGCTGCGCGATCAAAATTGGCTAGGCCGATTTTATTCGCGTCTGACGCCCGACGTCGCTGCGCTGCAAAAGCGCGGCGAACCGGAAAACAAACCGGCCATCTTGGAACGGATGCGCGTTGCTCACGGCCAAGGCGACCGCTTCCCGATTCAACAGGTTCAGTTTGAACTGCCCCCTGGCGGCGGTGCGCCGTCGGCACCGCAGCCTCAAACCGCGCCTCAGTTGCCGCCGCAACTACCGACCGCGCCACCCAACCTGCAAGCGCCGCCGAATCAGCCGGTGCCGCAGAACCCACCAGCGCAAAACCTGCCGCCACAGAATGTGCCTCTGCAAAATCTACCGCCGCAGAACCCGCCACCACAAAACAACTTACCTCCACCCAACCTGACGGTTCCGCCCAACGGCGGATCACCGCCGGGGCTGGTTCCCGATCTGCCTCCACCACCGATGATTACCGGCAACGTCGCGCCACCTCAACAGGGAGCGATGGGGACCGGTGGGCTGAACTTTTCGATCGGCGCACAAGCTGTCGAAATCACCTCGCGCGGCAGCACCACGCCGACACAGATCCAGACGATCAATCGTCCCAACACCGGCGAAACGGTAGTCGTTGCCAGCCAAGGCGTGACCGTCGTGATCCGCGACGTCCAAGCGCAAATGGCTGGGGGCGGATCGTTCGATTTGGGAGCGATCACGATCTCGGCCGACCGCGTCGTTGCCTGGTTGCCGCTGCTGCAAAACCTGGAAATGTTTGGTGGCAGCCAGCCGACAACGGGAATCGATGGCGAACTCTACTTGGAGGGAGACATCGTCTTCCGCCAAGGCGAACGGATCATCTATGCCAAGCGAATGTACTACAACATCGCGCGCCAACAGGGCGTGGTGCTGGCGGCTGAAGTGATCGCAACGACGCCCCAGTACGACGGATTGGTGCGGTTAAAAGCCGACGTGCTGCGTCAGGTCGGACAGGGAGACTTCATCGCCAACGGAGCGGCTGTGACGACCAGCCGGTTGGGAACGCCAACGTATTGGTTGCAAAGCGGCGAGGTTCGCTTTACCGATCGGGAACAGACGGCGGTCAATCCGTACAGCGGAGAAGCGACGGTGGTCGATCGCGACATGCGGGCGACCAGCCGCAACAACTTCGTCTACGTCGGCGGCTTTCCGCTGCTGTATTGGCCGGTCTTTGCGACCAACCTGCAGAACCCCAGCTACTACCTGACCGGTGCCAAAGTCAAAAACGACAGCATTTTCGGCACCCAGGTGTTCCTCGACTTCGACGCCTACCAATTGTTTGGCATCGACTCGCCGATCGAAGGGACCGATTGGGAACTGTCGGCGGACTACTTGAGCGATCGAGGGCCCGCGGGGGGAACGCACTTTGATTACTCCCGTCCCGACCTGTTGGGCATTGGCGGCCCCGCCAATGGATTCGTTGATGCCTGGGGCATCGTCGACAGTGGACTCGACACGCTGGGCAGCGATCGACGCGACATGACGCCAGCCCAAAAGGAGCGCGGTCGCGTATTGTGGCGGCACCGGCAATATTTTGCCAACGACTGGGAGGTGACGATGGAAGCGGGTCTGATCTCCGATCGCAACTTCCTGGAACAGTACCTAGAACAGGAATGGGATCGCGATAAGGACCACACCACCGGCGCGCATCTTCGCAAATACTACGACAATCAATTATTCGATTTCTCGGCCAAGGTTCGGGTCAACGAATTTTTCACCGACAACAACGAACTGCCTCGCTTCGACCACTACCTGCTGGGATCGAGCCTGCTGGGCGATCACTTCACGTGGTCGGCGCACACCTCGGTCGGCTACAGCAAGTTGGAAGTCGACGAAGTCCCTTCGGATCCGACCGACGCCGCCAAGTTCACGCTGTTCGCATGGGAACGCGACCGCGAGGGTCTGCGGGCTTCATCGCGTCAGGAACTGGCGATGCCGTTGCAACTGGGAGTCGTCAAAGCGGTTCCGTTTGTCTCGGGCGAAGCAGCTTATTGGGGCGAGGCGTTGGATGGTGAAGACCTTACCCGGTTCCTAGGTCAAGCTGGTATCCGCGGCTCGCTGCCGATGTGGCGATTGTCGCCGCAGGTGCAGAGCAGTCTGTTGAACATCCAAGGTCTGGCGCACAAGGTAGAAGTGCAGGGTGAATTCTTCTTCGCCGAAGCCGATCAGAACCTCGACGAACTGCCGATGTACGACCAAATGGACGACAACGCGCAGGAACAGTTCCGTCGCCGGTTCTTGTTCAACACCTTTGGACTGTCGGCCGGGGATCCGCTGCCGATCGCATTCGACCCGCGGTATTATGCTGTCCGGATGGGCTTGCAACGCAACGTGACCAGCCCCACCACCGAGATGGCCGACGACCTGATGCAGGGCCGAATTGGGCTGCACCAAAACTGGCAAACCAAACGTGGGCTGCCCGGCCGCGAACGGATCGTCGACCTCGCTCAGTTCGATATCGATCTGTTTGTTTATCCCGATGGAGATCGCGACAACCTCGGTGAAGTTGCCGGACCGTTGACCTACGATTTCCGCTACCACGCCGGCGATCGGGTCACGCTGCTATCGGATGGCTATTTCGACTTCTTTGCCGACGGACTCAAGTCGGTCAGCGCGGGCATCCTGACCAGCCGGCCAGGCCTGGGAAATATCTACGCCGGAATTTTGTCGCTCGAAGGCCCGATCTCCAGCAACGTGTTGCAAGGTGCGATCGATTACCGGTTAAGCGAAAAATGGATCATGTCGGCCAACACGACCTTCGATCTCGGAGAGGTCGGAAACGTCGGGCAAGAACTGGGGATCACCCGCATCGGCGAATCGGCGTTAATCCAAGTCGGCGTGAATGTCGACAGCGGCCGCGACAACGTCAGCTTCAACTTCCGCATCGAACCGCGGTTCCTCCTCAACCGCAAGTTGGGACGACTGGGCGGCCAGCTGATTCCGCCGCCGGGAGCCGAGGGGCTCGAGTAACGACAGCCGATTTGCAGCGAATACAGACGGAGCATCACAACTCCGTCGATCGCTTTGGCACAAAAATCGCTATACAGGCGTGGCACGCATCGCAAACCGCGATCCTGCTGTCAAACCGCCGTCACCTGACACTTAGGTGGCGGAAGCTATAATCGGTCTCGCCGTTCCCCCTCGATTTTTGGAGCCAATATGATATGGATCGTCGCTTACGTCAGCAGTGTCGTCGGCGCGTTTTTGACGATTCTCGCCATGACGATCATCCGCAATGATCAACGGCACAGCATCGGGCGGATCGGTTGGTTGGGGCTGGTGCTGCTGTCGCCGCCGATCGGATTGATCCTGTTTCTGTGGCTCGGCGGCCGCAAGATCTCTGCGGAGCACGAGAGCCGCGACCTCGTCGATATCCCCGCACAGCCGGGGAACGATGAGCCGCCACGCGACGATTTCGAAGACCTTCTGATGCACCGCGGGCTGCATCGCCCGACCGCTGGGAATCAGCTCCGCCTGCTCGCTGACGTCGCCGAAACGCGGGCTGCCTTTTTGGATCTGATCGATAAAGCCGAAGAGGCGATCTACGTGACGACGTTCATCCTGGATGATCGCGAAGCAGCCAACCGGATCGTCGATCGGTTGTGTGCTCGCGCGGAGGAGGGCCTCCAAGTCCGCTTGATGTGCGACGGTTTTGGATCGTTCCAAGTCTCCGAGGAGCAGCTGGATCGAGTCCGCAAAGCTGGCGGCAAGGCGGAGCGGTTTAAGCCGATGTCGCAGCTGAGCCGGCTGGCGTACCTCAACTTCCGCAACCATCGCAAGCTGGCTGTTGCCGATGGCAAACGGGCGATCCTTGGCGGCGCGAATCTCGTGCAGGAACAGATCGCCCCACACGCCGACGACGACAGTTGGTTGGACCTGAGTCTCTGGATCGAGGGGCCCGCTGCGGTGCAGCTGCAGGCCGTCTTTTGCAGCGACTGGAACTTCGAAACGAAAGAAGACTTGCCGCCCCCAAAGCTAGAGGATTTCGACGGCGAGAAGGCCAAACAAGGAGCTCGCCTGACTGTGATGCCGATCGGCCCCGATGGCCCCGATGTCATCTTGGACGACTTCTGGCTGTACGCGATTCACCAAGCGAAGCATCGGATCTGGATCGCAACTCCCTACTTCATCCCGCCACCACTGGCGATGCGGTCGCTGGAATCCGCTTGCCGACGCGGCGTCGATGTGCGGATCATGGTCCCGCAGGAGAGCGACCTGCGACCAGTCGACTACGCACGCTTCGACTACTTCGACGATCTCGAAGAGCTCGGCGCCACGCTGCTGCGGTATCCCGACAAGATGGTCCACGCCAAGGTTGGGATCGTCGACGATCGCGTGGCGCTAGCGGGATCGGCCAACTTTGATCTGCGTTCGTTTTTCCTGAACTACGAACTCTCGGTCGTCGCCCACGACAGCGACACGATCGCGATGCTGGCCGAATGGTACGATGGGATGGCGAAAAAATGTGCCCACGGAGTGACCGACCGCTCCCGCGTCCGCGCCGTGATGGCGACCGCGGTGCGGATGTTTGCCTCGGAGCTGTAACGTGATGTGAGCGGATCGTGCGATGCGCGACCGCAGACACCACCGCCGTTGATTAACTGGTCCGTTGGATCGACTCGACCACGCGAACCGCATGTCGGTCGGGCTGGATTCCACCGCCGTAGACCGATGCAAAGGCCTGCGTCGCTTCGGCTCCCAGCAGAAAGATCATACTGCTGTAGTAAACCCAGACGAGGATCACAGCCAGCGACGCGGCGGCCGAACCAAGCTGAGCTCCCGGATCGCTGTTGGACAGATACCACTGCAATCCAAACCGTCCCGCCAAGAACAACAGCGTCGTGATGAACGCTCCCACCGCAACGTCCCGCCACAACACCTTGGCATCGGGCATGAACTTGAAGACCGCCGCAAAGATCACAAACGTGACGACAAACTGCACGCCATCGTTGATCCCGCGGGCGAACACTTCGTCCATCCCAAACACGCTCGACAACCGCGCGCCGATCGCCGAAAGAATCGTCGAGACCACCAACGAAACGAGCAGCAGGAACCCCAGCCCAAGGATCATCGCCAGGGAGAGCAGCCGTTTGACGACGACCGTCTTCATGCTCGATCTGGCCGGATCGGGACGGACCGACCAGACGCGGTTTAGCGAACTTTGGATCGCCCCGACAACTCCCGTCGCTCCCACCAAGATCCCAGCAAAACTGAGCAACGTCTTCCACCAGTGCCCCCCCGCGTCGCTCTCCCGCTGCAGGATGCTCGTAATCTGCTCGGTCGCTGCTTCGTTGCCAAGCAGCTGGGCCGCCTGGTCCTCCAACAGCATTCGCGCTTCGGTCTCGGCTTCCCCATCGGTATAAGCCAACGAAAATCCAAACACCAAAACCGTCAGCAACAAATACAAAACAGGGGGCAACGCAAAGATCGTGTAATATGCGAGCGCTGCCGAGAGCGTCGTGCACTGATCGTCGACAAAACCTGTAAACGTTTTCTTAATTACCTTAAACACTCGCCATCCAATCGATAGATCGTCCCGCCGCCGGTCGCGGCACTGCAAGATTCCAACATGCCGCGACATTGTACGCGGTAACGCGGCGAAGCGAATCGGACGTTCGCCGCCAGTAACAACTTCCCACATATTCGTTGGCAACTTATATGCCAAAGCTAGCGAAGTCGATCGCAGGTCCCGTTCGGTCGCCGCGGCGGCTCGATTGCTAGCCGGCTGGCGGAACATCGAGCAACCTGGTCGCTGCCAATCCTGCCACGCCGCCGCCGGCCGCTGAAATCCGAACCGGCACGCAAAATGCTCCTAGCTCGCTATCTGGGTCCAACCCATTTGCACCCCGCGTCGCGGACTCGCTCTATCAGCCAGTTCCAGTACAGCTGGCGGGGTAATCACGAAGCGAAAGAGGAACGATCGAATGAGTAACGAAAAAAATATCGAAGTCGAAGGCCAACTTGCCGAACTGACCAAACTCTGCTGCGATTCGCTCGAAGCCGACCGCGAGTCGCTTCCCGAACGGATCGAACCGCTGCTGAAGTCGCTGCTGATGAGCGGCTTTGAGCGACAAAAGAAACAACCGTTGGGAGTCGAATTGGAGGCGAGGATCCTGGACGCTTGTGAGGGGCGTTCGACGCAGCGTGGAGCCGAGATCCGTGGTGTGGCGAACCAGGTCCAACGCAAGTACGATTATCTGGTCCGATGGGAGAGCAGTCATCCGAAGGATCCTCAAGCCGAACCCGCCCAACCGGCGAACATCAGCTCGGCGACCGATTCTTGATCGCCATACTTCCGCTCCTAGCGGCAGGGCGAGGTCGGTCGCCTTTCGCTCCGCGAAAGTGCGGCGTCGCAAACCGGATGGTCATTCCAAATTGAAGCTTCGACTGGCACGGGATAGCAGCTTGTCGGTTTAATCAGCCGATTGGGCGTTAGCCCCGGTTCCGCTGCCACTGAACCGGGGCTAACGCCCAAACGGCTAATGCAAGGAAGCTCGTTGTGACTAAACCGACAAGCCGATAGCGTCCGGTTCCGCTGAACAGCGACGTGCCGACTGGCTCTCCCAAACAAAGACACGCAATATCCCGCCGCGGCGTCGCTCGACGCCTGATGCCTCACATCAATCAATCGATCAAAGGAACCGCATTCCGTGCTCCGTAATGCTCCGCGACACCTGCGTTCTTGGACGGCTTCAGGAATCAAATACTTCCGCGGTCGCGAACCGATCGTCCTGATCGCGCTGCTGTTAGTTGTGGCGGTCAGCTGGGGCTTCATCGAATTGGCCGACGAGGTGACCGAGGGGAGCACCGCAGATTTTGATCGCTGGGTCGTTCAATCGATGCGACAAGCGGATGATCCGACGCAACCGATCGGCCCTCGATGGATGCGAGAGGTTGGCCGCGACATCACGGGCCTTGGCGGCGTGTCGGTCCTTTCGATGTTAATCGCCGCGGCGGCCGGATTCCTGGCGATCCACCGCGCGTACCGAACGATGGTCGTGCTGCT
The DNA here is from genome assembly GCF_007751715.1 of Rosistilla oblonga. NCBI lineage: Bacteria > Pseudomonadati > Planctomycetota > Planctomycetia > Pirellulales > Pirellulaceae > Rosistilla > Rosistilla oblonga. Next base: position 6,273,441 of record NZ_CP036292.1, read on the forward strand.
GGTCTCCACGATCGGCGGGATCATCGTCAGTTCGCTGCTGAAACAGTTCTTCGCCCGACCGCGTCCCGACGTCGTGCCACACCTGGCCGAAGTTTATACGAGCAGCTTTCCCAGCGGCCATTCGATGATGTCGGCGGTCGTCTATCTGACTCTCGCTGCTCTGCTGGCTCCGGTTCTGAAACATTTCTGGGTGCGAGTCTACGTACTTGGGCTGGCCGTGCTGTCGACTGTTCTCGTGGGAATCAGCCGCGTCTACCTGGGCGTGCATTATCCAACCGACGTCCTCGCTGGCTGGGGGGCAGGACTCGTCTGGGCCGTCGTCTGCTGGTTGATCGCCCGTCGGTTCGCCTCGCGCTAAAACCGGCACACCGTTTGCATCTCTGTCTCTTCGCAAAGGCAACCGGCGGTGGTTGCCGGCCGCTGCGAATACGAAAATGAAGATACAGAATCGATGCCCTCTCGAATCGATGTTCCATTGCTCAACACACCATGCCCAACAGGCGGTGTCCGATGGTAACCGAAGTCCCCGATATCGGCCGCGCGGTGCTGCAGCGAGCTCAATCGCTCTCCCCGCGGATGCGGCAGATCCGACGCTCGCTGCACCAAGCTCCCGAGCTATCGGAGCATGAGTTTGCGACGACGGCCTATCTCGCTGACCGAATCGCCGAACTCAACCTAACACCTCAATATGCCGGAGGACGCCGCGGCGTCTGGGCCGACATCGACGGAGGTGCTCCGCTGCCGGGACGTCGCGTCGCGATGCGTGGCGACATCGATGCGCTGCCGCTGCAGACTCAACTGGAAGCTTGTTACGCCAGCCAAACCGCCGGGGTGATGCACGCCTGCGGTCACGACGCCCATGCGACGATGGTTTGGGGAGCGACAGCGATCTTGAAGCAGATGCGCGACGCCGGTGAATTGCCGACAACGTGCGCTAGCCGATCGATCTTCCAACCCGCTGAAGAGACGAGCACCGGTGGCATCCACATGATCGATGCGGGTGCGTTGCAAGAGGTTCACTGCGCGATCGCGTTGCACGTCGATCCGTCTCGCAACGTCGGCACGTTTGGATTCCGCGACCTCGCCTTCACCGCGGGTTGCGATGTCTTTGAGATGGAGCTGACCGGAAAAGCGGGCCACGGGGCTCGGCCTCATTTAACGGGCGACACGGTTGGCGCGGCGGCCGCGTGGATCCACGAGGTCTACTCTCGCCTGCCTCGTTCGTACGACGCCCGCGATCCGATCGTCGTCAATGTAGGGCAGATCCAAGCCGGGTCGGCGGCGAACATCGTCCCTGCCAAGGTGTCGCTTGGAGGAACAGTGAGGACGCTGTCGATCGCCGCGGCGGAGCACGCGAAAGACCAGATCGATCGGATCTCCCAATCGCTGCAGTTGCGATACCCCGTCGAAGCAAAGGTGACCTACAGCCGTCACACGCCGCCGGTGATCAACGATCCCTTGATCAACGCGGCATTTCGCATCGCGGCAGGAAGAATCGTCGGCGAGGAGAACGTACACCAGATCGACCAACCGAGCATGGGAGCGGAAGACTTTGCCTTTTTCGGGTCGAAGGTCCCCGCAGCGATGATGCGGATCGGCGTCGCTGGGATCGAGATCGGCCAGCAACCGCTGCACACCCCAACCTTTGACATCGATGAAGCCGCATTGCCCTATGGCGCGGCGGCGTTGGCTTTGGCAGCTATCGATCTCCGCTGACGCTACAAGCAACGCGACATCGCGTCCCGCGCGATCGTCCGTCGAATATGCCTCGGCTCGTCCCGCGAGCGAGGACTGCCTCGAATCTCCGGTTCGACAAATCATTCCTTTTGCTGGTGAGTTTCCATGGTTTCCTTCAGTCGCTCGAAAGTTCCCGCCGTTGGCGTCGAAGAAGAATATCAGTTGGTCGACCCGACTTCGGGGCGGCTGATCCCCAAATGCAGCGAGGTCCTGCGGCAGCTGGGACGCGAGCCCGAAGCTGACATCCAACGGGAACTGCATCTAAACCAGATCGAGATGGCGTCGAATGTCTGCGAGACGCTCGACGAGGTTCGCGACAACCTGCAAAGGGTTCGCAAGCTGTTGATCGATGCGGCGGCAAACACCGGAGCGGCGCTCGTATCGGCGGGGACCAATCCCTTTCCGCTGCCCGAATCCGAAACGCTGACGCCCAAGTTCCGCTACCAAGCGATGGGGCAACAGTTCCAACATATCGCCCGCTCGCTGTTCATCTTCGGCTGCCACGTCCATGTCGACATGCAGGACAAGACGCTCGGCTTGCACGTGATGAACCAGACGCGGCGTTGGTTGCCGCTGTTGCAAGCGTTGACAGCAAATTCCCCGTTTTGGAACGGGCAGGACACGGGCTACGCCAGCTATCGCCGCGAGGTCTGGGTGCAGTGGCCGATGGCTGGTGCGCCGCCACATTTCCAGGATCTGGACGATTACGAAGCTTGTTTGAGCGAGCTGACGAAATCGGGAGCGATCAAAGACGAAAGCTTCATCTACTGGGACATCCGCCTGTCGGTCAAAGTGCCGACGATCGAATACCGATGCGCCGACGTGATCACATCGTTGCAGCACTGCGTCGGACACGTGGGCCTGGTACGTGCTCTTGTGATGCAGACCTGTGACGACATTCACGCGGGGCGAGAGTATCCGCCGATCCGATCGCATTTGTTGTCGTTTGCGATCTGGCATGCCGCACGTTATGGAGTCAGCGCGGATCTGCTGGATCCATTGACCTGCGAGAAGGTCACGGCGACGGAATCGGCAGCTCGGATGCTCGAATACATCGCTCCCTCGTTGGCCGCGTCGGGTGACCGCGAGTGTGTCGAAGCGTTTGTGCAAAGCGTCGTGCGGGACGGCTGTGGCGCCGATCGGCAGCGTATGACAATGCAGACCGAAGGCAATCTGGCGGCTGTCGTCCAGGCGGCGATCAAAGAAACCGCAAACGACACTTCGCCCGCAGCCTGCTGAAACACTCCCCTCACATAAACGCCCTCTCTTACTCTCTGCTCATGTAGGACAATATGAGTCATCTGTTGATCTGGAATCAAGGCTCTGGTCGAGCCGCACAAATCGAACGGTTGCGCAGCGCGATGGACGCCGACGGAACCCGTTGTGTCGAACTGACGCGTAAGGTCGACTTGCGATCGACGATCGAAGAGTCGTTGCAAGGCAGCGACGACACGGTGATCGCGGCCGGAGGAGACGGCACGGTCAACGCAATCGTGAACGCACTGATGCAGATCGATCAGGCGCGACGGCCGCAAATGGCGGTGATCCCGCTGGGAACCGCAAACGATTTCGCTGGTACGCTGGCGATCCCCGACGACATCGATCAGGCGGTGGGGCTGATCTCAGCTGGCCGATCGGTCGCGATCGACGTGATCCGAATCCGGGGCGAGGGGTTGCAGCAGTATTACGCAAACGTTGCCGCCGGCGGGAACTGCGTCCGCGTCTCGGAGGAGCTGACCGATGAACTGAAGTCGCGTTGGGGAGCGTTCAGTTACCTGCGTGGAGCGATCGGCGTGCTGACCGATATGAAGAGCTTTCAGATCGCGGCGGAGATCGATGGCGTCGAGATCAAAGACTTCGATTCGTGGGCCGTCTTGGTGGCAAACGGGAAGACCAACGCGGGGCACATCGTCGTCGCTCCCGAAGCTTCTCCCGCCGACGGCCTGATGGATGTAATCCTGATCCGCGACGGCGACGCCACCGACATGCTGGAGATGATCGCCGGCAATCTACTGGGCAACTTCCTCGAGTGCGAACAGATCCTCTTCCAAAAGGCGAGCCGCCTGACACTCCGCTCCAACCCCGCGATGCGGTTCACTCTCGATGGTGAAGTGATCGAACAGGAACCTGTCGAATTCCAAGTCATGCCCGCAGCAATCAATATGTTCGTGGGACCAGAATTCGAACAGAGTGAGGTGGTGACCTGATCCCAGACTGAGTGCCCCTGCTTCGGTTTCCCTAACTTTCCGTGACGTTTTTCACGGTGCCGCGGAAGAAAGGTACGCACCCGTTACGGCCATTGCGAGGGAAAGATCTCATCTCATCGGTTTGCATGCATGATTATTGACGACTAAGTGCGACAGGCAAAGCAAGAATCTCGAGAGCGTCTGACCGAGGTGTTGCTGCATCACCTAGCATGATGCTCTGTCGAACCAGTGGCTCCCAACCTACGATCAATGACGAGTCGTGTAAGCGATTTGGGACAAGTTTTCGGAAGGCATTGGCACCAAACTTGTTATACGATGTGCTTGGCCACGGCGAGTGTTGCGCGAGCGAAACATCAGGCTAACGGAGATGCATCCGAAGATCATTAGACTGGTAGGTTCCGGGACGATGGCACTGGTACTGGGCTCGACAGTGAAGGTTGCCCCCTGAACACTTGGGGCCAGGGTCGTAAAAAAGTCGTCAAGGAGCAGCGATGTGCCAAAGATTGGATCGAAACTGTCCACAGAAAAGTTGACGCTGTAGTCGCCAGCCAGTGCTGGAGCGACGACCGACAAGATTCCCAACCGAGTGAAACCGGTACCATTCGGGATACCAGAATCAGTACCGAATGGTGGCACGTCCGCATCCAGCGTGACTCGCCCGTCGTCGGAAACATCTGGATCAAACGAGAAACCCAACTCACCCATAAGCCCTGGGTCTGCAACAAACGAAAACCCAGAGAAGTCAAAGCCGGCGCCGGTCAGTGCAGCATCACTGGCCGTGAAGTCGAGAGTCACTGAGATGATGCTGTCCGTGGGATTTGGCAATGCGACGCTCAGGAGGTCGATGTCAAAGTTGACCGTTTGTCCCGACAGAATAGGATCGAGCGTCGTTAAATTAGCTGTGATGATGCCTGCCTGTGATTGGCTGACGTTGCAGACAGCGATTGCCACCAACGTGGCAATCAGTCGTGTTCGAATGTTGAGTAGGCTGAAAATCATTAGATTTCTCTTATTACAACCGGATACGGATAAATTCAAGGTTGAGTGTTTCTGGGTGCTCGCTGTTAATTCAACTGTTTCCCCACACAACTGCGAAGCCACATGTAGTAGTCGCGTGTGGAGAGGATGCCATCGCCATCAAAGTCGAATGTCGAGTCATAGCTTGACATTCCCAGACGTGCTCCGAAGCGGACCTTGGAGCTGTCGAACCAGGTGTCTCGGTCCGATATTCCGACAATGGCGTCTCCATCAAAGTCGCCTTGGAGTTGATGGAACTGATACCGGTGGATTTCATCATCGGTGCCATCGGAATCTACAAAACTGGAATCAATCGTGCTGTGAATTCGCAGTTCATACCGTCCATCGGCTAGGCGTGTTTGAGTGCCTGCCGCGGCTAGATCAATCAGCAACCGGCTCGTCGCCGCATCCCAACGGAATTGATCAGCGGTCAGGGCGACATCGGTGCTATAACCTGCTCCGGTATGCAGCGAAACTGAGTTCATGATTTGCCCCGTATTGATCAGAGCTTGAGCATCGAAATCACGATCAAACTGAATCGCCAACTCCGTCGTGTTGCTACGCTGGACCGCCCCGTCGTTGACCGTTACGCCAGTCACCGCCAGCGGTTTCGCTGCCGGATTAACAGTCAGGCTGAACGTCGTGCGTGAAGTGATTCCGACGCTATCGGTGGCCGTGATCGTAACGGTGTGGCTACCGTCGGGCACGTCGTTGGTGTCAAGAGACCAAGTCCAGGTTCCACTGCCATCGTTCGATGTGATGATCGTGCCGATCGATGCTGACAATGTAATCGTATCACCCTCGGAATCCGCAATCGTACCGGAATTTGTCGCAACATCCCCTGCGTCGACCGTCAGCTCAGCAAGTTCGACGGCAACCACAGGCGGCAAATTTGTGACATCAAAGTGGGCGATTCGCGTGGCGACTTCGACATCATCGACTCGAACCGAATAACGGAAGCTGGCGGAACCGAGTTCTTTGGCAACGAAACGGACGGTATGATCGTCACTGAGGATTTCGGCTTCGCCGTTGACCGCTTCCGTGATAACGAACGTCGGATCGGTCAGTTCTAGATCAGCAACCAGCGACAGCAGGTCGAGGTCCCGCGTGCCAGCAACGAGGCTATCGAAAACCTTGTTGGCGAAGTAGCTGACCAATCCCGCATCGTGCTGCTCCAAATAGTCGGTGATCTCGGCTTCGATTTCAAATTTCGAAACGATCGGGACGTCATCGATCTGGAACGTGTTGCCGATCGCTGACAACGGATCAGGACTAGCGTTCTCAATAAGATCGCCATCGCCATGGATGATAATCGTGTTCCCGCCGGGATCGTTGGCAGTCCCCAAATCAACGGTTCCGCCTGTGACGTGAATCGCCGGTCGATCGGCCGTCGTCGTTTCTTCGATGATGCTATTTCGCAGCGTCAGGCTTCCGCCCTGGACGAGGATGGTGGGAGCGTCGGTGGCGTTGGTGAATGTTACGTCACCGAGAACGAAAACATCGCCGGAGACAACGGTCAGGGCAGGGGACGCACCTTGGAAGGTGACGGGGCCGTTGGAGCCGTTAATGACCAGTTGGTAACCGCTGGGGACAGTTACGGTCAGGCCCACGTAGGACTTATTCTCAATCCCTGCTTCTTCCAGGTTCAATGTTATCGTGACGATATCATTCGGCCGCGGGAAAGCAGGTAACTCCGAGACGGCCTGTAGCCAATCCGAGACGTTGCTATTTCCGGCGGTGGTCACGATATCTTTTGATTCATCGGACAATACAGCGACGGCATCAGCGAGGGTATCCGGCGTCAGCTTAGATTTCAACAGAAACGGCCGTACACGTCCGGCGTCGTAGTCTCCGTATCCTGGTGATCCTACGGCTAGTTCGACAATGCCATCCGCCCCCAGTTCGGTCAACACTGCGATCGAACTACCAAATCGCTCACCAAGCTGTAGGCTTGGCATACCGGTCGTTGCGGTTGTCAAAAGATCCGTGCCGCGAACGGAGTGGTCTGAGTTAAGGTACAAGACATAGACGGCGCCCCGTGCTCCATAGAGCGGAGCACCGACCAGCAGGTCGGCCACTCCATCGGCATTTAAATCACCCGGGCTGGCTACGGCATCTCCGAAACCGCTCGGCTGTTCACTTGCAGGCGCATATTGAACGGGTTGACTGACAAGCTGACCATTGCTGCCAAGTTGCATAATATAGATGGACTCAGCCGTGCCGTTCCCCGACGCACCGACCGCAATGAGCCCGTTTCCCAAAGATGTGACTGACCGCCCGAACTGCGTTCCAGCCGGGAGTTCTGGCATCATGCCATTTCCACTTTCCAAGCGGGTATAGTCTTTGGCGGTGCCGTCCTCATTCATTAACAAAATGTAGACCGCCCCCTGGCCAATTCCATGACCGATCGCTGAGACCGCAAGATCGGGAACGTCATCGTTATCGATCAATCCAACATTTGCAATCGCGTAGCCAAACTGATCATGATCGGCCAATAGAGGAACGCCATCATTCCCAGATCGGAGGTGAGCGATTCCAGTCCATTTTCCGTCGTCGCCACGAGATAGAATTTTCACTTCACCCTTATTTCCTCGCGTCCAACTACCATCTTCTGCAACTTGCAAATCCGTTCCTGTGCGGCCAATCGCGATCTCCTGCGTTCCATCGCCGCCAATATCCCCTAGAGAAGCAATCGCGGTCGCGTGTCGTTCTCCCAGATACTCCGTCTCCCAACCCCATCTTAGTGTATGGTGGTAGTTGTCGTTGGCATCTCTATAGATCAGTCGGAACTGGCCCCCATTCCCCACGACCGATTCGACAACGTCGCTACCTGAATCTACCACTGGTCCCGGGACACCAATTACGAATATTGAAAATTCATCATCGATTTTAGGGAATGCTGAAACCGAAGCACCATAGTTCGTACTTAGACTGTCGAACCCCAGGGTGTCAATATTTTGGCTACCGAGCATGAGAGAATATTGCGTATCTATACTGAATTCTTGAGGACTCAACGTCGTGGGGTCTAGAGGCATGGAGATCGTAGCAACGTAGTCCTCCACTTCGCCATCAATTAGTCGTCCCGTTGGGGCAACCGCATGGGGTTCCACAAAGTCAGTGGTTAGCCGGAATCTGGCATACGTCGTGCCGAAAAATTCCGCGTCGATCTGCGGGAATATTAAATCGACTTGAGCATTGATAGCGCCGCTCGCGATGGATTTGTATTGGTGCTCTCCCGCGTCAAGAAAATCACCGTCGCCATTAAAATCAATCCAGCCATGAACAGCCGCCATCCGCCCGGTTAGATTCGTTGCCACGATGCGAACCTTTGGAGTTTCGCCAACGACTAATTTGAGGTCACTGGCGGCGTCTAGCAATCCGTCTTCATCATCAATCGAAGCGGACTGATCGTCGCCGTTTGCAGAGACAGTTGGCAATCCGTCCCGCTCGCTATCGATCCTATCGCCCAACAATAGATTCGCGTCAATTTGGTGTGAGGGGCCGCCGCTTGTTTCCGATGTTTTGTAACTATCAGGCGCATCTCCGAAGTCTTGATTCAGGAACGTCACCAAATAGTCTTCAACTTCGCCGTCTACAGCGTATCCGATGGGTAGGGCGATCCCTAAGTCATCGACGGCATCGCCAAAATCGGTACTAAGTCGGAACCGAGCATAGGTCTGTCCGAATTTACCTTCGGCAATAGCGGGGAAATCGGGCAGGGTTACAAAGTCCCCCTGAGCTGCGTTTTTACCATCAGGTACGTCAACCCAACGTCGTTCGTGAGAATCAAACGTTCCGCTGAGGTCAACATCTATCCAGCCGTAGAGTCTGGCAGGCAGTCCCGTGTCGTTGGTCACCAACACACTAACCGAAGGAGCGACTCCTGGCGTCACGTCGAGTTGCACATTGGGATTTAGGATGCCGTCTTCATCCGTGGTCTCACCGACCGAGTCATCGCCAATAGCCCCGTTGCTTGCATATCCGTCCGATTCCAGATCGATCGTCGAACCAATGCTTAGACCAGGCGCGTAACGATGCGATGGCCCGCCGTCAGCGACTCGTGTCCCGTAGCGATCAGGGGCATCACCAAAGTCTTTGGTCAGAATCGTGACCTGATAGTCTTCGACTTCCCCATCGGCCGCTGGGCCTGTGGGATTGGCGACAGCAGCATCGGTACTCAGACGGAAACGGGCGTACGTCGATTCTGCGGATGTAATAGGAACGCTGGGGAACGCGAGTACCGCGTTGCCCTTGAAGCCAGCCGGGATCACCAGTTGTTCATCCGCTGTTGTTCCGTTCACGCTGACACTAGTGGCTTGTTCCGTTTCAGGATCAAAGACACCGTCGGCGTTGTAATCGATCCAGCCGTACATCCAGGCGTCGACTTCGGTATCGTTTGTTACTTGAACGGTGACTATCGGAACCTGGCCAAGACTAAGTATGAGATCACGGGAAACAGCAACCACTCCGTCGTCTGTATCAGAATTGGCCGATTCAACCGGAATCGCGTCGAGTTCTACAGTGACGCCAGCACCCATAAAGATTGACGGAGAAACGACGTGCGTCGGCCCCTGATTGATGGAGAGCGTATTGTAGGACCCGGTTGTATTCGTTCCCAGATCCGGTGCATCGCCGAAGTCTTTCGTCAGCAAACTCGCCAGGTATTCTCCGCCTGCACCGTCATTGGACAGCAATCGGAGGATGGCGAAGTTCGAGTCAGCCATTAGAATTCGGTCAAACTCATCAACGAATACGCTCTTAATCGTTCCTGCGGTACCTTCCAATACCTTTTTGCCCTCCACGCCGAACGATTTGTCGAAAGTCCCGTTAGGGTTGAAGCGCGCGACTGCAAACGTCGATACTCCCGCCACTGTGGTGTATCCTCCGACTACCACACGGCTGGAACTATCAACGGACTGAGAATAAACACGTTCGTTGTCTGACCCGAAGTCAAATGACACTTTGCCGTCGTCGTCATAGCTGACGTCGAGCGATCCATCGGGGTTCAACCATAAGATGGCCAGATGATAGCTCGAAGACGAAGGGTTATAATAATATCCGGTGACGACGACGCGTCCGGATTTGTCCATCGCCACTCCTGTCGCGAAGTCGTTGCTGTCTTGACTGCCATCCACCAAGTTAATGCGTTGAATGCCATCGTCTCCAAAATTTCGGTCCAGGCGACCTGATTCTAAGAATCGTGCGGCAGTGATGTCATTCGAAGCACGACCGACAAGCACGACATTGTCGTTTTCATCGATTGCAATGTAACTCGTCGGATAGGACAGTCCGCTGGAGTCACTGGTGTCGAAAGTCGGGTCAATCAAACCATCGGGCGTGAGCCGGATCAGAAAACGGTTCGATCCCGAGATGCCCACCAGAAGGATGCGTCCTTGGCTGTCGACGGCGAAGTCGGATGGATTGTCGCGTTGGCTGTCGAAATCGATCACGCGCAATCCATCCGTTCCAAAGCTGACATCCAATTCACCGTCGCTCGTCAGACGGTAAATGTGAATGTCCTCTAGAGTGCCCGAATTGGAACTTTCCTGTCGTCCTTGAGTTACAAAGAGGCCCCGACCCTGAGCGTCGACATGGACGCCGATCGGGCTGCCGGAACTACTAAATGGATTGGGGTCCACCGTCGCGACGCCGCGATCACCAAAGGTAAGATCAACCGTTCCGTCATCAAAATGTCGAGCGAGTACTATGGCACCATTGTAGTTTCCGACAACGACCATCTTTCCATCAGGCTGATAGGCCACAATCTCTGATGCCGAACTATATGATGAGGCGGGGCTCCCAATGTCCGTGGTCAGTTTGCCATCTCGACTAAAGGTCCTGTCGAAGTCGCCGCTCGGTGTCAATCGAGCGACGCCGATGTCGGACGAGGATGTGCCATTCTGAACGGTACCGCCAACCAGAATGTTGCCTTGTGGATCGATCGCTAATTGGCCGCCATAATCACGCATCTTATTAAAGTCGATCAACTGGATACCGTCTTCATCAAAGGTTGTGTCCAGTTCGCCGGTGGTTGTCAGTCGCAAGACCGCCAGGTCATCATTCGTCTCCACAAGTCGTGTATAGCCACCGACTAAAATGCGATCGCTGCTGTCGATGACAAGCCCGGTCGTAAGCTCCTGCTGCGAAAAGAGGTCAATGAGCTGTTTGCCATCATCGGAGAAGGTGGTGTCGAGTGCTCCGTCCGCTGTCAATCGGGCGACCGCAGTGTCCGTTCCCGTCTCGCCGCCTTGAATAGATCGCCCTGTCACGACGATTCGCCCCAGCGAGTCGATCGCGACGGAGCCTGGAAGATCGGACTTGTGATTGAAGTCGATTGTCTGGATACCGTCGCTATCGAAACTTTCATCCAGTACGCCGTCGGTCGTCAGGCGAACCACGGCGAGATCGTTTTGGATGCCCGAATGGACGTTCGTGTAGCCGCCCATCACGATACGATCCTGCGGATCGATGGTGAGCGACGTTGAAATATCCGTCGTTCCGCCGATATCGAAATGGTGTTTCCCGTCATCGGAGAAGTCCGAATCAAGCACTCCGTCAGTGGTTAGCCGAGCGACCGCGAAGTCGTAATCTCGATCGTCGATATGTTGTGCACTTCCACCGACCACAATTCGTCCTTGACTGTCGATAGCGATGTCAGGGCCGCCCGTTTTGCGTTCAGCGAAGTCGATGAACTGAAATCCATCGATTCCAAAGCTGGTGTCGATGTGCCCGTTGGGGGTTAACCGAGTGATCGCGAACTCACTTCTTCCTGATCCATCGGTGAAGCTTAGTGACCCGACAATAATGATCCGACCTCGATCATCCAGGGCCATACTGCTGGCGGACATCCGGGCTCCGTCAAACCACATCCGGTACTTAGCGACACCTAGGTTGCCGAACGACCCGTCAACGCCACCGTCAGCGTTCAGCCGCATGACCGTGACATCCCCGGAAGCATTTCCCAGGACCAGCGATTGTCCGTTTGATGGATACGCGACCACGTAGCCACCGGTATCGCCGGTTGGTTGCCGTATTTCCGAACTGACGACTCCTCCATCACCAAAACCGGGATCAAGCGAACCGGCGGGGATGAGGTTCTGATAGCCGTTACCAAGTCCCGTCACGACGTAATCTTCGACTTCGCCATCGAGTGCATGACCGGTGGGAACCGCCGCACTTGCGTCGGTGCTGAAGCGGAACCGCGCGTAGGTCGTTCCCGAAAATCCTTCTGGAACTTCAGGGAACGTTAGCGTGACTATCTCACCAAGGCTGCCTTTACCGACGGCTTCAGAAGGTACAGAGAGGGATACTTGTTCGCCCTCATCAAATTCGCCATTCATGTCGTAATCGATCCATCCGTACAGCGTTGCATCACTCCCAGTCAGGTTCGTGACGTACAGATCGACGGACGGATTTTGACCGACGGCCAGATTTCGTAGTTGTGATGGATTAACCAAGCCATCTTCGTCGTTACCAAAACCGGTGACGTCATCGCCTGTCGCCGCATCGTTCGGATTCGGTGCAATTTCGGCATCGACGAACGAACCCAGAAAAATGTTCGAATCGAGTCCGTGCGATGGCGAATGCATGACGCTTGAAGCACTGGCCAGCTCAACCCGATAGTCGCTGGAGGATGCGCGGACCAGCAATTCCGGCAGGTCATTGCTGTTGTTATCGTCCATCACAGCGATGGACTGTCCGAAGGATCCGTGGTTGTCCGCCGAGTCTTCCGGACCGCCTCCCATCCCAGTGGCAATCTTGGAGATATCGGTTACGGAGCCATCCGTTGCCAGCTGCAAGACGTAGACGGCACCTCGATTCATACCGCCGGTGTTGTCGTACGGAGAACCAACAGCGATATCAATGATCTCATCCCCGCTGACATCGCCAAGCGATGCCACGGACGCTCCAAACCGGTCATCTGCGGAAATGCCGATCCCTGTGCTCTGAGAGATGATGTTCCGGCCTTGCTCCGTGCCATCATCGTTCATGAACACGACGAAAGCTGCACCGCTGCGGCGATTGGCGAGCGCGTCAGAATAGGTCGGGGCACCGACCAGCAAGTCGGTCACAAGATCACCGTTGAGGTCCCCAAGATTGACGACCGAGCTACCGAAGTCACCCGGTCCTGTGATCACTTCGTAATCGTCGACCACACCATCCGCACCCATCAGGAGTATGAAGACACGGCCATCCCCTTCGAATCCCGCGGCCCCCACGGCCAGATCATCGTGTCCGTCCGCGTCGATATCTCCGATCGAAGCGACCGAGATCCCAAAACCGGCTAATTCAGACAGCGGTGGTCCATTTCCGCTGTCGCCTCCGATGATTGCGGAACCAATCGATTTCCCATCGCGACCCAGAAAGACGACATCTAGTCGGCCCGCGGCTTCGCTACCGATCCCAGTTGATCCGATGACGACATCGGGAATGCCGTCGCCGTTCAGGTCCCCCGATCCCGTGAACGATTCGCCCAAACGGTGCGTCTGAAGGTCGACAGGAATCGCGGTTGACTCCACTCGTTTCACGGTGCCATCCGGATTCATCAAATGGATCTCTACGCCGGGAGAGTTTCCACCGATCAACACCGATACGGCCAGATCAGTTGTCCCATTGCCGTCAATGTCTCCGATGTTGTGAAACGCCCCGACGACAAGCTGAGGCTGCGGCGTGGTCGCTGTGGAAACAATGCTTCCGGAGTTTCCGATCGCGGCATCGCCATAGTCAAACATCGTTTGTGCCGGTGCAGACGGTGTCTCAATCGTGACCAGATAGTCTTCCACTTCTCCATCGCTGGCAACACCCGTCGGCAATGCGGCGGCTTCGTCGGTGCTGAGTCGAAAACGAGCGTAAGTGACGCCTGCTAATCCGAGCGGCAACTCAGGGAAAACAAGCGTGACCGACTGGTTGATTCCGTATGGGATAACGTCTGTCGAAACCCGTTCGCTTTCGTCAAAGGATCCATCGAAATTGGTATCAATCCAACCGTACAGTTTTGCGTCGACACCGGACTCGTTGGTCACCAGTAGTTCGATGGTTGGCACACCTGTGATGTGCAGATCACGCACCGGGTCGACCACGCCGTCGTCGTCGTCCGAATCTGCAGCGGTCGAGAGGCTCGGCAGCTCATCGATGCTAACCGATTCGCCTAGATAGAGTCCCTCAGACATGCCATGTCGCGGACCGTCGTCCGTCAGAAACGTGTTGTAGTCCCACGCCGCCGTACCCTTTCCCACGTCTGGTGCATCACCCAGATCGCCAATCAGGGTGAATTCCGGCCTCGGGTAGTCGATCACCAGTTCCCGGCGGCCATAGCCATACGCTCTAACAAGGGTTCCTACAAGAATTTCATTGACGCCATCATTGTTGAGATCCGGAAGCGGCGTGGCGGAGAAGTCATAGACAGTACTGTCGTCACCTGCGTCTTTGATTGATTGCACTTTGACCGTTCCGTCGCTATTGAAGAGCACAATCCGCTTGGTGCTTCTCGTGTAGATCCTGAGATCGGGTACGGCATCCCCGTCAAGGTCTCCCGCAGGGACCAGCACGGCGTCCTCTAATGAAACGGTCGTTCCGATCCGAGATTCCTGGATGACCTGATCTACGATCATCGAGCCGTTCCGATCCAGCAACAGGACGTGGACGTCCGACAGATCCCTATTTGACTGATCAGATTCCGCAACCGCCAGGTCGGGAACGCCATCCCCGTTGATATCGCCCACAACGGTCAGTGACGCACCAAAGGCGAGAAGGCCATCAGCTCCTTGTAGACCAGGCGTATATTTGTCAACGATCTGCTGGCTCTTCACGCTACCGTCTGGGTTCATCAGCAGGATGTGAACACCGCCCCATGAGTACGCCGGTGCTTCGGTCCCAACGTTGCGACTGGGAGTACCGAGAGCAATATCAACGACACCATCGCCATCAATGTCCCCCAAGCCGGTTACGGCGGCGACTTCGTCGCCCACATCAATCGACGCTGTCGTGCGGACGGTCCCATCGGTATTAAGGAATAGCACATGGGCATTGTCACCGCCGACCAGTAAGTCCGTGATCCCGTCTCCGTCAAGATCTCCGATGTTTGCCACGGACGATCCAAGGCCGGGAATCGGTTCGGTGAGTCCCCCACGAAGTATTGTTCGCGCGTACGGATAGCTCACCACCTCGCTGGAAATCTCCGTCACTCGTTCGACCCGCCCGTTGTTACTATAGGGCAAGGTGCCGGCGCCCATGAACAGGACATGCAGGGCGCCCATCTCCGGGCTTCCCAAGACGATATCTGTCACACCGTTGCCGTCGAGGTCGCCCACAGTCGTCAGCGAATGCGCGTACTCCTGGTTGTCGATGGGACGCACGGCTTGATTGAAACTTTGGGTGGTTGTCGGCAAGCTCCGCACCAAGCCATCGATACGGATCGTTTCCGACGCGGCCGCCAGATAGACGAAGTTGTCGCCAGTGTGTCCTGGCAGCGCCGCCAGCGATGACATGGGAATATCCACATCGTCGTACAGGCTGTCCCGAATAATCCCCGTGCTGCGTTCCACAGTTCCATCGGATTCTAAAAAGAACACAAAAGCCCGATTCATTGCACCAACAGCCAGTTCAGCGATGCCGTCGCCGTCCATATCTCCCATCGACGCCAATGAGGCGCCAAATAGGGATTCGCCGTCATTCGGAATTTGAGTGAACGACTTGAAGCCAGCCGTTGAGCCTGCCAGAGGACTCTGGTTCATGAACAGCAGATCGACGCGACTCGATTGAGGCCCCGAGACCGCGAGATCGGGAACGGAATCGCCGTCGATGTCGCCGAGTCCGACAACCTCAGTGCCCCAACTGGGCTCCGTTCCAGGAGGGGAAGCAATCCGCTGCAAGCGCCCACCGGTCAAGTCCTCGTTCATCAGCAACAACTGTACCTGGTGCCGTGTACGATCCGCCGTCAGAGACGAAACCACCAGGTCATCGATGCCATCCCCGTTCATGTCGCCCACCACATCAATCGATCCGCCGAGCTGACTGAACGAAATTCCATTCGTATCAATGTCGAGCTTGACATAGTTCTTTACGAGGCTTTCCGAATTAAGGTACAGGACGTAGATGGCTCCCCGGCTAAATGAATCGCCCGGAGCGCTGACGAAGAGGTCCGTATAGCCATCGCCGTCCAGGTCGCCCGCTTCTGCCAATGCGGCTCCGAATCGGTCATTGGGGGCGAGGGGCCCCATGCCGCCCGTGTTGGAAGCGATTAGCTTCGCAGTCTGTGCCCCGCGTTGGAAGCGAATGATCGTTTGAACACCGCCACTGTCGAACCCAAATCCGCCATAGCCCGGGACACCCACTGCGATATTGGCAAGAGTCGCATCTTCGGCGACCGGCATACCCGACGCATCCACCTTGCCGATATAAGCCAGCGCTCGATCTTCGCAGGCAGGGCAGAGGGTATCGAATATGAAGGATTCCGTGAAGTCATCGATGTGATCTTGCCCTTCGTCATTGTAAATGGCTTCCGTCAGGCGACTGCTGATGAGTTTGCCATCCTGGAAACTGATTAGTTCGGTCGCATCGTCCTGAAGTGGAATTGCAGTCGAAGCGACCGAATGGACAATGCCGTCAAAAAAATTCGTCGAGGTCTGATGAGCAATCATCCCGTCAGTGTTGAGGAGATAAACATGGGTTCGCCGCGACGCTCCAACCGCTAAGTCCGGAACTTTGTCCCCATCCACGTCCCCCAGTGCCGTTAGCGAATCTCCGAAAACGTAGTCGCTTTCCCCAAGCCTATTTGATGACCTGACGGTGCCATCGGCGTTCAGGATCAGGATGTCGGCTGAGGAGACAGCCCCTACCGCCAGGTCCGGAATTCCATCGCCATCAACGTCGCCCAGACCGACCACAGACTTCCCCCATTCATTCCTGGCAGGAATTACGTCCGTACCGGACTGCAGCAACCGGGTTTCCTGAACTGTCCCGTCGGCGTTCATAAACAGCAAATGCACAGCACCAAGGCTCTGCTTTTGCGCGATCGCAAAGTCGCCGATTCCGTCGCGATTAATGTCACCCACGGCTGCGACCGTTGATCCAAATCGCCCCTGGTCGTCCAGCTCCGGCACTCCGTTCATTCCGGACGCATAGACCACACTCTTCTCAATGACCGTTCGGCCATCCACCACGTCGAGAAAGAGTAGATAGGCGGCCCCGCTGTCAGCGCCAGCAGTATCATCGCCTGGTGCTCCCACCAACAGGTCCGTGACCCCGTTACCGTCCAGGTCACCAGTGGCACTGACGGATGCGCCGAACAGATCGAAGTCGTTCAGTTCGTGCAGTCCCGACATCCCGGATGCCAGATAGTCGGTTTTCAGCACTGCGCCGAATTCATCGCGGTACAGCAGGTGCACGGCACCACGATCGTTCCCTCCCGTGTCGTCTCCCGGTGCCCCCACGGCGAGATCGATCGCGTCGTTTTCATCAAGATCGCCAATGGTCACCATGGAACTGCCGAAATCGTTGTCCGCCAACAGTCCCGACGAAATCTCGGTGCTCAGGCGCAACGGTGAAGATTCAATGCGTGTCGGAATGGTTACCTGCGCCTGGTAGTCTTCGATTTCCCCAATTCCCGCCGCCCCCGTCGGATTTTGAGCTGCGGTGTCGGCGTCCAGCCCTAGCCGGAAACGCGCGTAAGTTCTGCCGTGAAAACCGGGCTGAATTTCCGGAAACTGCAGCGGGACAGATTCCGATATGGCAAAACCGACGTCTGCCGACGCGCGTTCCGTTGCGTTATCAAATACCCCGTCACCGTTGAAATCGATCCAGCCGTACAGCGTCGCTGGCTGCCCGGTCGTATTGGTCACGAAGACGTTGACCGTGGGGCTGCTGGTCACGGTCACAGCCAGATCGAGAGTTGGGTTGCGAAGGCCGTCTTCGTCGTCTCTAGGGCCGGTTCGATCATCATCTCCAGCAGCCTGTTCATTGGGCTGGGCGTCCGCTTCCGAATCCGGGATCGCTCCCATGAACAACCGCGAGCTGACCTCGTGACTGGGCCCGTTGTCGGCCAGCAAGGTCTGGTAGTCGCCGACGCCGGTGCCGACGCCCAGATCCGGCGCATCGCCAAAATCAATTGCCAGCAAGTGCCGATCCTCCAACCGTTCGACGATCGACCGTCGCTTTCGTCTTTGCAGCGAGTTTTTGCGGCGTTTTGCCAGGGAACGGCGTGATTTGCTGGTAGCGACGAAGCGATCGAATTGGCGAATGGGTGAGAACGTCATGGAAAACTCAATCTTTTTGCGGAGATATCCAGGATTTACAAGCCATCATGTATCCATGCGGAAACCGAATCGAATCGGTCCACACTTTTCTGTTCTATTGCCAGACACGGCGGCAGCCTGGCTGTGACAATCGTTGACGAAGTCTGCCTCGGCGTTGCTGTTTGAATCGATTTCGGAATGCCCGTCATTGACGTGACATCGCAGCTTTCCCACGTTTTTCTGTCCGGCGTTCAGGTAGTCGGTGACGACGATGCCCGTTTTGTGCGAAAGTTGAAATGGTAAGACGGGCTCTACTGGTCTTAGGCGTCCGCGTCCGCGTCAACCGGAAAAGAAAAACCAAGAACTTTGACAGTTTTCGTTGAACGCCACCTCTGGCGAGCCTATTAACAGCATGCTGACAGAGGTTGCCTGGCAGAGTACTGGTAGGAATGACGGAGGCAGAAAGGTAGAATTTTCAAATCCCCGTATTCATTTTCCTACCTGCATGTTCCGACCTTGCCGCAGCTATCGTTGTTGGCTGATGGCGTTGCGTATTCCATCGATTCGCCAATATGCCGATCGATAGATAGATCACCTGCGAAAGGCTGATCAACAAGACCAAGGCGTGAAAACTCTTCTTGAAATAGGGGAACGGACCGTAAATGGGATCGAGCAAACCCACGAAATCGCCAATGATCAAGAGCGGCACAAAAACGCCTCCGCTTAACAACAGCAACATCGCGACTCCCATCGCCCAGATCTTTTTGCGAAGTCCCAAGACGGCCAAAACCAGTACCGGCAGATTAATGCAAGCGATGATCGCAAGGGCTTGAATCGCTGGTGTCCATGGATCGTCACCAGGAAACCATGGCCCCATCACCAAAGAAATGGAGTACAAGACCCAGACAATCAAAGCGGACATTGCTGCGATTGTAGAAATACATGCTTCGCGTGTGCGCCGAGCATCGCGACACCACACCAGTGCTCGTGCAAGCCATGTCATCTTGCGAGCGGAAATCGTTTCTCCTGCGGCGAAGGCGGCTAAGTCCGCCGCCAAGACGTCTGCGGATGCATAACGATTTTCCGGTGTCCTGCTAAGACACCTGTCAATGATCGTTCGGAGGTCAGGCGGAACGTCCGAATGGACAATCGATTCGCGCGGCTCATATTGAAAGAACGACAAGATCTCAACATAGGTCTTTCCACTTAGCGGCGGTTTCCCATCGATCAGTTCGACCAGTAAGACTCCTATCGAATAAATGTCCGTCTGAAAAGTGATCGGCCCCAAATCGGGCAGCAACTGCTCGGGGGCCATGTACAACGGAGTACCAATGATCAGACTGCTGCGAGTATCAAAAATCGGTTCATCAGAAAATTTGGCCAATCCAAAATCGGTCAGACGCGGTCGGTAGGCTGACAATGGTATCGATTGCGGGAGCTCAATTTCCGATGTGCCAGTGGCTTCCAGCCACTTGAGTTCCGACTGCCCCTTTGCATCAAAAGACAGCAACACATTGCTGGGTTTGATATCGCGATGGATCACTCCCTTGCCGTGAGCATAGGCCACCGCATCGGCCAACTTGCTGACAATCGAGGCAATTTCGATCACGCTCGGTCGCTTCGTTTGAGAACCGAGCCAAGTCGCCAAGTCGGGACCATCACAGTAGGACGAGACTAGGTAAACGGTTTCCCCCTCACATCCGCTTTCGTAGATGGGGATGATACCGGGGTGTTCGAGCGAACCTGCCGTGCGGGCCTCATGAATCATCTGTTTTCGGCGAACCGAGTCCTGGATCAGATCGCGTCGCGGAAGCTTAATCGCAACATCGCGACCGATCGCTTCGTCGCGTGCAAGATAGATGACGCCAAAACCGCCACTGCCAATCTCGCGAATAATTGTAAAACGACCAACCTGCTTCGGAATCGCATGACCGTCAGCGGCAAGCGGAACTTCGGGCGGTTGAGCCGAATAATGCTTGGCAAGTCGCATCAGCAACGCGGCTTTTTCGTGGATCGGTTCCTCGTCGTTTTTCTCGCCAGTTCCCGAAGCGGTGAACAACTCGGATATGGATTCCAACTGCTCGACACTTGCCCCAGTTGCAAGCAGTTGGAGTGTGTCATCCAACTCCGACAGATCATCGCAATTGCCTGGAATTTCATCATCGATATCACCAGGGGCATCCATATTAACCCCGACTTGAGCAAACCTGCGAATCAAATTGCCGCAGCTTGTGTTGGAGAAACTTCAAGATGCGTCCCCACCGCTTCCGCACGGTATCCTCTTTCATATTGATTCGAATTCCTATTTCGCCAAACGCTAGTTTCTGCTGGTACCGCAGCGTCAAGATCTGCTGGTCCATTTGATCGAGCATACCGATCACACGATGCAGTTCACGATCGAACTCGTTAGACACAGCGACACTCACTGGGGACTTTTCGCTGTTTATTAACAGCGGGCCCGTTAATCGATCAAGCGGCTGTTCTCGTTCCACGCTCCGCATCTGGGCAACCACAAACCTACGACGCGAGTCTTGCAGATTATGAGCCAGGATTGCCCGCAGCCACTGATTGAACTCAGCGATCGATGAGCCAGAGAAAGAGGAAAGCGTATTGGAAGCCTCGAGAAAGGTGTTTTGGACAATGTCCGACGCTCCCACTTTAGACTGCCACCTTCGCGCGATCGACTGGCGAGCGATCGTTGTCAACTGAGGAATTAGGCGTGCGATTAGCGATACGTCAAACGCTTCGCGGGAATCATTCGAACACTCCGCAATGGCCTCGGTTTTCGTATTGAGCATAACTGGAATCGGGAGGCTATATGGATTGGTATCGAAGCGGGGCGAAGCCCCATACCGGAGCACCAAACCGCCCCATTCTGGCGAGGCCGAGTAAAGTCCGCAAGTTTTTTTGACATTTATTTTCCGGTTACCGCCACAGCAGGCGCCTAGCACCTGCTTTAGCCCAGGCTAGAGTCCTGTCAATTAAAGACAATTTCGCTATCCCGACAGGAATTCCAGGCCAATAGCCCTGTCAGTCATACGCAAGTCATGGTGAGTCGTCGCGACCGAACGCTTGCTAGGCCAGCGAGAAGTCTTTCATTCGTCGCAGGCCGTTCCACATCGCTTCGGCACCTGGTGGTGCGTCACCGCGACGATTGTTGTGGCCGCCAAGCTGACCGATCATTGAAACCAGCTCGCCCAAACTTGGCGGATCGCTCGGTAGCGGTTCGTCACGGACCACTTTCCAAACCGGCTTCCACTCAAACTCATGGAAGACCGCTTCGCAGTCTAGATCAGGACACTGCCGCCCCAACATCGTCAGATACATCAGCCGCCATGCGACGACCTTGTAGATCATCAACGCGCGACGTTGCCGGGCGTTGGTTTCGAGTTGAATCTCTTCGATCTTACAGCCCGATTTGTAGACTCGGAAATAGGTTTCGATTGGCCAACGTGTGACATAAACATCGATCACCCGCTGAATCAGATCGATCGTGTCGATCGGCAGACTACTGAGCAGTTGCCAGTGAACTTCGGTGTCATCACCTGGTCCGTTCACCTCGCGGATCTCCACCACCGACAGTTCCACCTCGGGCAGTTCAGCCTTTCGCATCTGAGGCGGCTTGACGGTCAATCGCTTGGCACGAACGTCCAGCGTCGCTCGGCGAGCGGCACGCTTGGGCGTGGTAGGCAAGTCGACCTGCAGCCTCATCGCGACCGGAGCACTGGCGACTTCATCGGCAACCTTTTTGTAAACGTTTGGCCCTGTCGCGATGTCCCGCTCGGGCGTACAACGCGGCTGTTTGGCGCGAATAACGAAATCAGCCGAACTAGGATGCTGAGCCGCTTCGACAAAAATGTCGTACAGATCCGATTCACGATCGGAGACGCCTGATGACCTGTTTGTCGGGCGACTGACCGGCTAGCTGGCAAGCATGTCGGTAGCCCTGCAGCCAACGGAAGGACTCTTTCTCTTCGATCGGCAACTGCTTTCGCTGGTCGCTGTTTTGGCCGAGCGTTTCGGGGTTGTGCGAGAACAGTTTGACGTCCCTCACGCCCAAGTCAAAATAAGCCCTAGCCACGCCCGGGATCAGGTCACCACCTCACCTGCCCAACCGAGCAGCCGGACTGCGAGGTTGGCAGCGTGTGGATTTGTCACGCCGGTTCTTTCTATAGCGCCAGGCGTAGGTTGTCGATGAACTTCAGCTTTTCGACGACAGCTTCGGAATGGATTTCGGGGACGAGATCCAATAGCCCCATGTCGCGATTGAACTCATTGGCGACGATGCCGATGTCGCGATAAGCGGTTAGCATCTGGTTGAAGTCGGAGCCGTCGGCGGTGACTCGCGTGCGATCGAAGTGCCGCGCGGTTTCGACGACTGCCACGATATCCATGTAACCGGCAAAGGTCTCGGCAAAGTCCTCCCAAGGATGCATCGTAGAATACGCAGAGATGAATCGGTCCTGCCAATCGGGAATCGCGCCGTCGGCGTAATATCGCTTCTGCGCCTCCGCGTAGCTAGGTTCGCGTTCGTCGCCAAACAGTGATCGAAAGGCATCGAGACAATTCGGTTCCACCAGCAACTGCCAATAGTAGTGCCCTAGTTCGTGGCGGAAATGGCCGACCAGTGTTCGCTGTGGCTCGCCGAACTCGACTCGCGTCTGCTCCCGGTGCACGCTGTCGGCTTCGGCGATATCGATCGTAATCAACCCATCGGCGTGGCCTGTTGAAACCGGTTTAACCGCCGACGACTTGAACTCGAATTGCAACACTGGGCGACCGTCGGACGAACCGCTTTCGGTTTCGTTTTCGGGCTCGCTGACGATCGGTAAACCGATCCGTTCGATATCGAACAGCACGCGATGCTTGGCTGTTTCCAAACGTTGCCACTTCAGCAAATTATCGCCCACCGTGAGATCGGGAACGACGGAATTAAGCCGGCAGTAGCGGCACAGGGGCTGTTCCGACGCAGCGTCGACTCCACGGTTACAGACCGCGTGCAGCGTCGCATTGGAACACATCCGGCACTCGCGATGACAGTGATCGCAAACCAACGACCCGTCGTCGGCAACCGCCATCGAACGGACCGCGTTGCAATGCGGGCACATCGCCGTCGGCCGACTGCAAGCGACACATTGAACGCTGCCAAAGAAGAGGGTGCCGCCACACTGACAATAAAAGGATCGCATCGGATCGGAGCCGTTGGTTGGATTGATGAAGGAACGGGATCGAGCTGTAGCAGGAAGACAGCATTCGTCAACATGCTCCCGGCAGAACTTCGCCGGGGAAGCGTCAGCGTGTTGAGAAGGCAAATAGGATGCCGCACCGCAGCAACGCAGCGGAATCATCGCAACAAAGAGTAAGTAGGCACTTAAAAGGTACTGTTCGATGCGGCTGACGAGTGGAAGAGCGCGATTTGAAGCCATCGCGAACGCTGACCGTTCAGCTTTTGCAAGCTGACAGGAAGAAAAGCCGCAGATATCAGCTATCGGCGCAATTGGCACGACAATCGCGTTACCGTTGCCTTCAGCGAAACGAGTGGCTGCTGATGTTCACAACCACCTTTCGCAACTTTCTGTTCCTCAAACCATTTGGAGATCGCCATGTTAGGCTGGGCTTTAACGTTTCTGATTATCGCATTGATCGCCGGAGCTCTGGGCTTTGGAGTTGTCGCCGGTACCGCAGCAAGTATCGCCAAGATCTTGTTCGTCGTCTTCCTCGTACTTTTCGTGATCAGCCTGATCGCAGGTCGCCGCGGCCCGGTGGTATGACCGGCGATCGATTCGAATCGTGGCCCTGCGTGAACCGCATCGCCACGAACTCGATCGCCCGATCGATGCCCTCAACAACGGCGAGTCTTCTCCCCCGTGCATGCAGTACGGGGTAAGGCATCGCGGGGATTGGCATCGTGCTGACAACCGCTGCACTAACAACGCAACAACATGTACCAGGTGCGAGTCGTCAGCGGATCGCAGCGTCGCGATAGAGAAGTCGTCGCGACCAACGATCGCCCCGAGGCCCAAGCGGCAGCGGAGCGATGTCGACGACGATAGTTTGTGGCGGACGATTAGTTCGCCGA
Source organism: Rosistilla oblonga (assembly GCF_007751715.1). Classification (NCBI taxonomy): domain Bacteria; kingdom Pseudomonadati; phylum Planctomycetota; class Planctomycetia; order Pirellulales; family Pirellulaceae; genus Rosistilla; species Rosistilla oblonga. Next base: position 6,297,713 of record NZ_CP036292.1, read on the forward strand.
CACGTCGCGATAGAGTTGAATTCCATAAGTGATCACGCGGTCGCGAAGCTTGCCGCGCGTGATGCCAAGAATCTCAGCCGCTTGGCTCTGATTCCCGCCCGTCTCCTGCAAGACTCGCAAAATCACAAAGCGTTCCAGATACTCGATCGTCTGAGCGTAGACGTCGGTCGACTTGTCCCGCAACAGTCGTTCGACCAACTCCGGCAACTTCGATCCGCAGACGCCTGAGTCATCCGCTTTCTCCGTCGCCGCTTCGCCGGAAGTTTCTTCAGCAGCCGCCGGTTCATTGGAATCGCTTGGCGCCGTCAGTTCTTTCGGCAACACGTCGGGTACGATCACTGGCATCACGCAATCGAGCACGCAGCGCCGGATTACCGCTCGCAACTGGCGGACGTTGCCAGGCCAACGATAGGCGTTCAGAAGGCTGAGCGTCTCCGGAGCGATCCCCTCGAGATCGGGCTTGTTCAGATCGTGCTTCGCCTGGGTCAGAAAATGCTGCACCAACAACGGGATATCACTCGACCGTTGACGCAGCGGCGGCAGATCGATCGTGACGCCGTTGAGCCGATACAGAAGATCCTCGCGATATTCTCCCTCTTCGACCATCTTCTCCAACGGGCGATTCGTGGCGGCGATGATCCGCACATCGGTTTGCAATTCTTTGTTGCCGCCGACGCGTTCAAACCGCTGCTCTTGCAGAACTCGCAAAACTTTAGCTTGTACCGACGCCGCCATATCGCCGATCTCATCGAGGAACAGCGTGCCGCCGTTGCATTGTTCGAACTTGCCGATGCGACGCGTTTCGGCGCCGGTGAAGGCACCTTTTTCGTGGCCGAACAATTCGCTTTCCAGCAAGTTGTCGGGGAGCGCTGCACAATTGACCGCCAGGAACGGCCCCTGATCGCGATGACTGTATTGATAGAGGGCGCGGGCGACCAGTTCCTTACCGGTACCACTCTCGCCACGGATCAGAACGGGAACATCCTGCTTGCTAACCCGACCGATCGACTTGAAAACTTCCAACATCGGTTGGCTCTTACCGATGAACAACTCGCTCGAATCATCGGGCAGTTTATCGTCGGCAGCAATCGCCACCGCAACGCTACTCATCTTGCGTTGCTCGATCGCTTTATTGACCAATTTTTGCAGAGGTTCCACAGCCAACGGTTTGGCGATGTAATCGAACGCTCCCAACTGCATCGCTTCGATCGTCGTTTGACTGCCCGCATCGGCGGTCATAAAAATCACCGGCAAGCGACGGTCGTGAGCGCGGATCTCACAATAGATCGCCATCCCGCTGCGGTCGGGCAATTGGATGTCCAACAGCACCACATCAAACGACTTCGACTTGACCTGTTCGAGGCCTTCCTCGCCCGTAAGCGCTGTGGTCACTTCGGCAAACGGCTCGAGCGCTTTGGTGGCCAACAACAGGATGGCTCGATCATCGTCAATGACCAGAATTTTTGGCATGCATACTTCGCAAGATTGGGAACACTCAGTGAAAAACTTCCAACAGCAGTCGGTTTTAGTATATCAAGGTCCGACGAATTCCAAGAGGTCCCCAAAGATTGGCCGATCGAACGATTCAACCGCCGCCGATTCCCGCACCGTCAATCACATGTCCAATCGCCACCACAATGCACAACTGTACACTTCTATATTGGCTGGATAAAATGAATGACGACGGAAGCCTGCGGGGCGAGTCGACACCGCCTGCGGCCGACGGACCAGTGGCACACAACTTGCTACTGATGAATGGTTTGACGAGCCCTCTTCTACGACGCGAATAAAAATATGCCGAACTCCGAACAACCCAAACGCTGTGTGATCGCGGACGACGTTCGAGCATCACGCGAGATCTTGAAATCTTGGCTGAGCGATTGCAACTTCGAATGCAGCTTGGCAACCGACGGCAACGAAGCCTGGGAGATGATCCAGCGAGCGCCAACCGATATGCTGATCACCGACATCGAGATGCCCAACTGCTGCGGGCTGGAATTGTTGCAGCGGATCCGCGCCGATCCGTCGCCGCAAATTCAATCGATCCCCGTGTTGATGATCACCAGTCTTCACGACGGGCAGATCCAGCAGACGATTCGCCGCTTGGGAGGCAACGGTCTGCTAGCGAAACCATTGGACCAGTATTCAACCTATTCGATCGTGTTGGCGGTACTGGCTGCTGGCGACGACCGCGATTCATTGCTGGTCAGCGATCCCAACGGCAAGATCAACGGCGATGGTTTGGTTTCGCCCACCTTCCGCCGATTGCTGAAGCCGCTGTTTGCAAGCGAGCCTTAACCGCGGCGCACCTCACAGGCGTCAAGCTTCTTGCGCCGTGGTGAAGCGGTGAACCATTTCGGTAAGTCGTTCGACGTTGATCGGTTTACTGAGGTAGTCATTGCAGCCCGATTCGATGCAACGCGACATGTCCCCCTGCATCGCATCGGCGGTCAGCGCGATGATCGGCCCGGTGTAGTCCATCCGCCGCAGTTGTTCCGCGGTCTGATAGCCATCCAATCGCGGCATCTGCATGTCCAATAGGATTAGATCGTATTCGCCCCCTTGGTTCCGTCTCTCTCGAACCATCTGCAGCGCGACCTCACCATCTTCGGCTTCATCGACGCGAGCCCCCGCCTTGGTCAACAACAGCTTGCTGAGAAAGCGAATATCGCGGCGGTCATCGACGACCAAGACGCCACAGTCCAGACGAATTTCGCTGGTCGCGGTGTCGCTTGGCGATGCCTCGCAGGCCAACCGAGGTTGAATCATCGGCACCTCTTGAACGTCCCCGGTGGCGATTGTCACGGTGAACGTACTGCCTTGGCTGAGATTGCTGCGGACCGAGATCTCGCCGCCCAGCATCTCCGTCAAACGCTTGCTGATCGCCAGCCCCAATCCGGTGCCACCAAACTCGCGGTTGACGTTTCCGTCTCCCTGCGAGAAGGGCTGGAACAACCGACGCTTCTGCCTCTCGGACATGCCGATGCCCGAATCGACCACGTCGAACTGCAACCGCGGCGATTGGCCCTGGAGAAAGCGGACGAGGATATTCACTCGGCCTTCGGTGGTGAATTTGATCGCGTTGCCGACCAAATTGATGAGGATCTGTTTGAGTCGTTTGGGATCGCTTTGAATTTCCGACGGGATCAGACCTTGATATTCGACATCCAGTTCCAATTTGCGTTCGGACGCCCGCACCTCCATGATCGAACGCACATCTTCGACCAACCGGTTGGGAGCAAACCGCTCGTGGCTGATCTCGAATTTGCCGGCTTCGATCTTGGAAATGTCCAAGATGTCGTTGATGATATCCAATAAAAAATCGCCGTTGCGCCGGATCGTGCGAACGTGCGCCAGAGTCTCGTCATCGTTGACCTTCTCGGCAATCAAATCGGTGTAGCCCAAGATCGCCGTCATCGGGGTGCGGATCTCGTGGCTCATGTTCGCCAAAAAGGCACTCTTGGATTCGTTGGCAGCGACCGCTTGTTCGCGGGCTTCTTTTAAGGACTGTTCGAACTGCCGCTGTTGCGTGATGTCCAACAACGTGCCGATCAACTGCGTCGCCCTGCGATTACCCTCTTCTCCCGGATCGTCATCGGCAAACAGCGGCTTGGCCTGCAAACGCACCCACCGCGTGTCGCCATTGGGACAAACGATCCGATGATCGATGCTGCGAGTCGCCGTATCGGGATGTTCCACGAGATCGCGGTAGTGCCGGGCGCAAGCCTCGCGGTCGTCCGGATGGACCCAGTTCAACATCTCATCGACCCGGATCTCGGTCTCGTTATCGACGCTGGAGACTCCCACCAACCGCTCCAGTTCCTGCGAGTAGGTGACGGTTCCTTTGACGAGATCGGCATGCAACATCCCAAAACCAGCCGCTTCGGCTGCGCTTCGCAATCGCTCTTCGCTCAGCTTGATCGCCAGTTCCGATTGTTTTTCGTCGGTGATGTCCCAGTTCAGTCCATGCATTCGGACGACGTTGCCGTGATCGTCGCAAATCACCGTCCCAACGCCAGCCATCCAGCGGATCTCGCCGTTGGAACGGACGATCCGAAACTCGGTATCGTAATCCTCTCGATCCGCAGCCGACTGGCCCCACACATGACGCAACGCCGACACGTCGTCGGGATAAACGTACTGAAAGAACAGATCGATCGTCGGATTCTCAACAGGTTCGATCCCCAGCAGCGCGAACATCGCCGGTTCCCAAACGCTTTTCTCCTCGGACCATTCCCAAGCCGCCATGCCTCCCGCTTTAAGAGCCATCGACATCCGCTGGTTGCTTTCGATCAACGCCAGATCGGCTTTCTTGCGATCGGTCACATCGCTGGTGATGCCGGTCAGAGATTGAGGATAGCCTTGCGAATCACGAGTCACCAAGCCACGGGTTTCGGTCCAACAGACCTTCCCGTTATCCGCTCGCACGATCCGCCAATCGAACCGAAACTCATCGCTTGTCCCTTCCAACAACGCCCGCAGCTGGGACGCTGCGAAATCGCGATCGTCGGGATGGATGATCTGCAACGACGACTCAAACGCTCCGTCGTAATGTTCCGCGTTCATCCCAAAAATCTCGAGCAGTTCATCCGACAATAGGAGCTGGTTTTCGCGCGGAATCCATTGCCAGCTGCCCAACCGCCCCGCGTTGAGCGACAGTTTCAGGTACTGTTCGTTCTTCTGATAGTCTTCCAACAAAGCGAGCAACTTGGTCCGTTCGGCCGACAGTTGTTCGGCGTGCGCCCGGACCTGATCCTCCGCTGCCTTGCGATCGCTGATATCGACTCCCGATGGAATCAGATATTCGACCCGACCGTTTTCATCCAAGACCGGCGCGATCATGAAATCGATCATCAAACGGCTATCGCCCTTCGCATAAAGCCCCACGTCGAACCTGACCCGCTGGCCGGCAAAGGCTTGATCCATCGCTTCTTGAATACGCTGGGCCACGCGGTCGTCATAGGTCCACCACGGGCACTCGGCGAAGTGTTTTCCAATCACATCCTCCCGCGTTAACCCCGCAATGCTCATCGACCGATCGTCGACTTCCCAAAGCTTGCCATCGAGCCCGATCACACCAACCAATCCCAATTGGTTATTGATCACGCGTCGCAGATGGGCTTCGCGGCGTTTCGTCTCCATCTCGGCTCGAGCCCGCTCGATGCGGATCCCCAAGCGGTCGACGATCTCCTGCAACAGCCGCAGGTCATCGGGCTGCCAGACGTAGGGTTCTGACTTAACCGCACTGAGGACAAATCGTGTCGGCAGATCGGTCACGTAGGCGGAGTTGCAAAACGCGGCGACCTGGATAGCCCGGAGGTTCTCGGCAACCGCCGGGTCGATCGAACCACTCTGCGTATCGCAGGAATAGATCTGGCGACCGGCAAGCAGGTTCCGACGCTCGGTTTCGCTGTGGAATTTTGCGGAGTCGTGCCTGCCAACGATACTGGTAAGCCCTTCGTCGCAGTGCTCATAAATCACTTCTGCGTTTTCGGTCGCCTCATCGAACTCGACCAGACAACACCGCGAGAGCCCCAGATACTCAGCCGTCCGCTGGACCGCGACCTTCATCAAGTCGGTGTCCGACATCAAGGGGCTGAACTGCGCTTGCAAGTCGGCGAGAAAACCGAGGTTCAGTTCCAGTCGTTTCCGCGCATCGATGTCGATGTTCATTCCGACCCAGCGGCGAATCGTACCATCGTGCCGACGCTGCGGGACCGCGCGAACATGATGCCACTTCCAATCGCCCGAATGATGCAGCAACCGATACTCGCCCGAAAAGGCTTCGCCCGTGTCGAGACTGGTCTGCCAGACGGTTAGCGTCGCGTCGCGATCATCGGGATGAATCACATCGGCCCACCCGCGGCCCTTCCACTGTTCGAACGTCTGCCCGGTGAAAGCTCGCCAGCTGGGCGAATCCTCGATGATATTCCCCTCCGCACTTGCGATCCAAACGATCTGGGCGGAGACATCGACCAACGATTGAAACAATTCATGGCTGTTTCGCAGTTCGCTGACATCGGTAAAGGTCACGACCAAACCATCCGCCTCTCCGGTATGCGAGCGGTAGGGCAACACGCGGCGGATAAACGATTTCCCCGATCGCGCGACAACGGTGTGTTCGATGACTTCCCCGTCGTGGATCGTTGTCGGATCGGGCAGTGGCGGCATCTGTTCGACACTGGGGACAAACATCTCCAAGGGTCGGCCGACGTCGGTACTGATCAATCCATAGATTTCACAAATCGCCGGAGTATAGCTGCGGATCGACAGATGTTGATCCAGGAAGACCGTGGCGATCTGGGTGCTGCGGAGCAGGTTTTCGAGATCGGCGTTGGACCGCGCCGTCGCATCGCTGCCCAGGCGGATCTCTTCTTTCGAAGTCTCCAGTTCCTCGTTTGCCGATTGCAGTTCCTCATTCATCGACAGCAGTTCTTCGTTGGACGACTTCAGCTCCTCATTCGCCGCTTCCATGTCTTGCATCGACCGATCGAGATCGCTGCGCAACGTCTCCAGCTCGCGTTCCATTTGACTGATGATCGCATCGGCATCACTCTCGCCGCTGCCGGCGGAAGCGTCGACGTCTTCGCGGCGAAAGGGGAGTCCAACGTCGTGAAAGACGACCATCAGCAGCGGTTCGTCTTCGCCCAACTGAGGCATCGGTTGAACAGTCAGCATCACGCGCTGGACCAGTTCGCCGACGCGGATCGATAAATTTTCATGCTCCACCCGCCGCCGCAGTTTCTTCGCCTCAGCAATTGCAGCCCGCAGACCGATCCGCAATCCGCTGTCAGCCAATTTGATGATGCTGGTTTGGATCGGGCCACCGGAGAAGTTCAGGTACTTCTTGATGTTCGACGAGCTGGTCAAGATCTGCCCCGTGGCATCGATCACAGCGGTCTCGGGGGTGAATTCGTCTAACGCGATCTTCTGCATCATCTCCGTCAGATCGACCGATGCATCGGGCAGCGACGAAGGATTTGACGGCTTCGGCATCCGCGGGCGGCGAGTCGACGTGTCGGTCGACTGCATCGCGGTCCCCTTACGCTGCGAGATCCGCAGCCTGGCATCGATCGGACGAAACAGTTCCCCATGGGAGGTGATGTTTTCGCTGGGCCCCAGAAACAAATACCCCGACGGCCGCAGAGCGTAGTGGAACAGCGGTATCAATTTGTTCTGCAGGTGCGGACCGAGGTAGATCAGCAGATTGCGACAACAGATCAGATCCTGTCGGGAGAAGGGAGGATCGTGGATCAGATTGTGCGTCGAAAAGAGCACCAAGTCTTGGATCTGCTTGGTCGCATGATAAGTGTTGCCTCGTTTGACGAAAAAACGCTGCAGGCGTTCGGCGGAGACATGTTCTTCGATCCCCACGGGGTAGGTTCCCGTCCGGGCAACCGCCAGCGCACGTTCATCGATATCGGTGGCGAATATCTGCACCTGCGGCGGTTCCGCCAAACGGTCCATCGCTTCGCAGCACAAGATCGCCATCGTGTACGCCTCGGATCCGTTAGCACATCCCGCAACCCAGATCCGCACGCAATCGTTAGGCCCCCGTTGATCGAACAGCTTAGGCAACACGTGCTGCGCCAACGCTTCAAACGCCTCCGGATCGCGAAAGAAGGTCGTCACACCGATCAACAATTCGTTGAACAGCGTTTTGGCTTCCTCTTCATGATGCTGCAAGTAGTCGACGTAATCGCTGGCCAGTCCGATCTTCAGGACTTGCATCCGTCGCTGAATACGGCGGGTGAGCGTATTGAACTTGTAGTGCTGAAAGTCGTGCTGAGTCGCATCAAACAGAGTTTGGGTGATCGCAGGAATCGCCTCTTCGATCTGATCCCGCAACCGCGGTTTTTCCGGTCCCACTTGCAGCCCCAGCAAATGCTGACGGTATTGCAACAATTCGCGAGCGATCTCCGCCGGCGTCAACACATGATCAGCCACGCCGGTCGTCGCAGCGCTGTGAGGCATCGAATCAAACTTTGCTGACTCGGGCTTCTGGGCAAACGTTAGACCACCGCGATCTCCGATCGCCTTGAGCCCCAAAGTCCCATCGCTTCCCGCCCCCGAAAGAATCACCCCAACCCCACGGTCTCGTTGATCCTCGGCGATCGCATCGAAGACAGAATCGATCGGAGTCGACGGTCGCAGCGTCCTCGGGCGATCGACAACTTCGACGACTCCACGCTCTAGTTCCAGCAATTTGTTTGGCGGACACACATACAGTTTACCCGCCGCCAACCGCATGCGGCCGGAAAGCTCGACGACCTCCAAATCGGTCCAATGCGCCAGCACCGACGACAACAACGATTTGCTGGACGGGTCCTGATGCTGGACAAAAACGATCGCCAGCCCCGCAGCGTCGCCGATCGCTTCGAGCAACTCTTTAAACGCTTCCAATCCACCAGCCGACGCCCCTACGCCAACGATCAACGGCGCCGTGGCGTGATTCGAACGATCGGTTGAACTATCGATGTCATTCATAGGTTCGAGCCCAGGTTGGACCTGCAGACAGCTGCGTGTTCGATTCGTCGCAAACAGAGTTCATCGATCGGGATGTCCTTGCGGTTTGGTCCACCTGCCCCCACAAATGGAGCGTCGTCGCGGGGAACGCTCCTGCCACCTACCAGCCAACCAGCGCATCGCTCCTCTCTGCTGATTGATTGAAGAGAATTCGCTTCAGTCGGTCAACTCCCTTCCACGACAGGCAGAGGTTCCCCAGGGGCAACTCCCGTACCGTCCGCTAGCACCCCGCGCGACCAGGCTGGTCGCTGGAAGATCATCTGCCGCATGCGACCTCTGAGTCACCGTCGTTGATCCAACGCGTTAACACTTGATTTCGTTAGTCATACGCGGCCAGCAGCTGCTTTCCCTACATTCCTGGCACGTGGTTTGCGTTACCTACCTCGCGATGCGGAGCCGATGTGGATCCCGCAGATCCAATGCTTTTTAGTTGCTACTGGAGTGAAATCATGAGTCTTGAAACGAAGACGAACCTCAACGAATCGACAGTCACCAAACTTCAAAAATTGATCCGTGCCAACATCGACGCCTACGACGGCTTTCGCGAATCGGCCGAAGAGATCGACGATATCACCTTGGCGAACCTGTTCCGCGAAGTCGCCAACGAACGGTCGGCACTGGCCACCGAACTGCAGAACTACGTCCAGTGGAACGGGGCCGAAGCGGAAGAGGACGGATCGGTCGCGGCGAGCGTTCACCGCAGCTGGATCAACGTCCGCAGCAAGATCAATGGCGGCGATCCCTACGTGATCCTGATCGAAGCGGAGCGTGGCGAGGACCACATCAAACACGCTTACGAAGACGTCTTGAAAGAGACAGCTGGCAGCGCGATGAACGATGTCCTGACGGCGCAATACGCGATCGTTAAAGCGGGACACGACAAGATCCGCGATCTCCGCGACAGCTACAAAAATCGCTAGTCCCGGCGTACAGAAGAAACACACAACGCATCGGAACTCTCCGATGCGCCGACAATCCCAGTTCCATTTCCCCCGCAGCGTTTCGTTGCGGACAGCAATCGGATTCGCGCCGCGAATTCCGACCGTTAGTTCGACTGGCGAAGACGCTAACTATTAATGAGGTTTCCCGATGAATGCGACCAAAGATCTAATGCGTGCCTTTTTACTGATCTCTGCTTTTGCGATGAGCTGCCTGTTGGTGGGTTGCGACAACGAGGAGACCTTGTTGGACGTCGACACTCCCGACGGCGGCGGAGTCGAAATCGAACGTTCGTTGGATACCGGCGCGCTCGATATCGATGTCGGCGAATGAGCCGCGACTGCCGCGAATTGAACAAGCGTCCGGAGCATCCCAGCGAGCGTTATCACCGTGGCGTTCCTAGCGGGCCGACGACGCTCGACGTCTCTAGATTCTCGCCGACAAAAGACTGTCGGCCCTCCCGCCGCCGAACCAGTCAGGCGAGCGGCGATATGAGCAGGCGGCAAATGGCGACAGCTAGTTCGCGCGACAGCTAGTTCGCCATCCGCAAGCTGCGGATCTCAGGCTGTCCGCCGACGTGCGGATGCCCAACTGCGTGCGGCGGCACCGCTCCGGTATCGAAGAAGATATTCTGCCGGACGAGCGATTCGATCCGCCGATCGGCGACGTATTCGAGATAATTATGATCGCTCCCCACACTGCGAGCTGCGTCGTATTGGTGGACGCGATCGCTGGCAAGCTGATGTCGGCCAAGACCGCAGAGCCCGGTATAACCGAGAGCGGGCGTGTGGTTATCCAATTTCAGAAAGCGATAAAGCTTCAGGTACTGGTCGCGAGAGTTGTGCAAAACGAACAGGTGATCGACTGGACGTAGTGCCGCGTTGCGGCTTGTCACGAAGCAATCGTTACGAATTGCAGGAGCCAACAGGGCCAGGTTGATCCAAGGGAGTTCCGGATCGGTCATGGGCAACCGAGAACCGCACAACGATCCGCCGCCCAGTAGATGCATCGCTCCGACAGCCAGCCGGCCACCAAAGCTGTATCCAATCACCGATACCTGTTGTTGCGGTTGGATCTCGGTAATAACGCGGGCCAGATGGAACGCGTGCAAGTCGGCTCGCGCCGCTTTGACGCGGACGTCTCGTAACTGGCCACTGATCTTATCGGCCGGCCACATCCAGATCACAAAACGGACGGCGGAGTCGGGGCGTTGCCAGTTCAGAACGGTTTGGTCGTATGTCTGCAACCCACGCCGCAACGCCTTCACCTCGGGCGTACGATTGCCATGAACAAAGAGAATCGTTCGCATCGGAAGCGGACCGGCGTTGTCGGCGAAGAAGCTCTCTGCCGACTCCGTCTGCCAACGATTCCCCTCGATGCGTCGACGAAACTGAAGCGACTGGACCGGCGCATGGTGCGACCCGACGCAGCGGCTGCTGATCGTCCAGACCTGATCCAACGAACGGACATCAAACTCCGCAAGCGGCGCCGTCTCGAGCTCTGCCGCAACAGCCTCTTTACCGACGACATCTTCGGCGACCGATTCGGTCGGCTCGGCAAGCAGAGAATCCCCGATCGCAGCTTCGCCTGATGCCGCGCCGTCGGCGGCCGGCGTTTCGATTGGTGTCGCAATCGCCGAAGGGGCCGCTGGCGGAGCGGCCTGAAGCTGCGATGGCGGGGCCGACTGCTGAGCCAGCAATTGAGCGGGGACCAGGATCAGGGACAACAACAGTCCGATGAGCAAACCAAATGGAGACGCCGTCATGTTTTTGTCAGTCAAAACCTGGGAATACTAACGGAGACGTCGTCGCGGGGCACAGGCCTGCAGCGCGATAAAGGGTTCCGCACGCGAGCTTTCGCCGTGCGGAATAGAGCGACGGACTCCGTTTCAGTTTAGCTTGTCGCGACGCGTTTCGCCGCTGGCACTCTATAATAGAAGCCCGGCAACCGAAAAGTTGCCGGGCGTCGGTAGGGATAAAAGGGCCTATCGGCCGTGCCGCAGCGGTCGGCCTGCGGCGACTGACGAAAGCGATTATTCAACCGCCTCGAGTTCATCAGCCTTCTCTTCGCCTCGTTCTTCTACAGCGTCGGCCTTGTTTTCGCCGCGGGCTTCCTTCTCGTCAGCGATCGCTTCACCGCGGTTTTCGATAGCATCAGCTCGCTCTTCCGCCCGATCCTGCACCGCGTCGGACGCATGGTCGGTTCGGTCGCGGAGATTTTCCGCCGCGTTCTGCGAAGCTTCGCGAGTCGCTTCGGCTGACGATTGCGACGAATCGCGGATATCTTCGGCTTGCTGCTGGGTTTGGTCACGGATCATATCGGCCTCTTGTTCCAACGCCGATTCATCGCAGCCAACAAACAAAATAGTACTGAGTGCCAATGCGCTAGCGGTTAAAGTCTTCATCGATCTCTCCTTGTTTTGCATTTAAATCTGCTCGCGAACATTCGCGAGCGGCAGAACGGGGAAATCGCAAACGCTGTGCCAGATGCCTCAGATGCAGGGAAAACACGATTCCACAGCGGTCGACCGATCGAACATCGACAATTGTGAACGCTTTTGCACCAACTCGATGATCTCCCGCCGACATGGCGCTTGATCCGCCCCGGCCCCGTTTCGGCAAGCGATAGGGTTGATCAAGACTTCTCCAAAGTCGCCTGCAGCGTGGCGGCGAGGTCCCGTTTCAACCGCTGCCAGCCGCTCGCCGGGCCAACCAACGCCTGGTTAACCTCCACTTCAATGCCGATGTAATACGGATCGGGAAATCGCTGTCGCAGCGCAGTCGTCAAACCGTCGGACCGTCCGAGATAGGGATAATTTCGGCGAGTCCGCAGATCGGGGCGGCTGATCTTCAAAGCATCTCGCCAGCGATCGCAAAGCGCTTTTTCAGCCGGCCGCCGCGGATCGTACAACAATCCGAGCTCGGCGGTCCGCACCTGCCCATCGAGTTCGGGAACGAAGGAGTGCAGCGATAGATGCAAAACGGGAATCGCCGCCGCGACGCGATCCTCGATCCATTCTTCGACTCTCTGGCGATAGGGCCAATAGTAACGTTGCAGGATCGTCGCTTTGTCGCGTTGATCGAGCGATCGGCTGTACTGCGAAAACAACTGCCGATGATTCGCAGATCGATTGACTTCGACCAACAGTCGCGAGACCGTTGTGCGAAACAGGACTGCGGAAAATCGCCGCTGCAGCATCCGGCCCAGAGCGAGCGTGCCAGGGTCCCAGCCGCGATGCCCCTGCAGCACCGATCGGGCATCGACAAACAGATGTTCGTATTGGGAAGGGATATGATTCGTCGCGTGCTCGCAAGTCAAAATCAACTCCATCGGACACTCCCTCTCCTCCGCCGAGCGGCCTCCCCTGCGGGTCGACCTATGCGATGACAAAGGAACGCCCGGCGGTCAAACAATCGCTCAACTCGCGGTAGACCTCGGTCAACCGCTGCGGCCGCAGATCTTCTCCCACCGCCCGCGCGATCCGCGTCGCCAACGAGCCATGACGCAGGATCGGCTGCAGATCCTTTTCCACGTCGCCAATCCGCGGCTCATGCTCCGCCCCGACCTCGATAAGATGCCGCCACAGCTGGCCGGCGGTGATCGATCGATCGGTGATTCCAAACTGCTGCAGGTATTCAGCCTCTTCGATCACCGTCGCTTCGACATCGGCCGAGACTCGATCCAACAGCGCCGACAGCGCCGGTGTAGAGACATGTTGTTGCATCGTCAACGGTTGCCAGCGTTCGGCGACGAGAGACTTCAGAGCCGCGATCGCCGCGACGCAAATGGCGATGTCGACCCCGGGATGCTCTTGCACATCCATCACTCGGATCTCGACCGAACCGCGATCGAAGCGAGCGATCGCGCCGCGGGCGTTCAGGAAATTGGCATCGAACACACCAGCCGAATCGTAGGGAGCGATCGCCGATCGCAGCCCCGCAAAGATCTGCTGGCGATAGCTCGCTTCGTCGTAGATCGGTTCGGGGATCATATCGCCGGTCAGAAACGGAACGCGTTGGCAATGCTCGCGGACCTTCTGCATCCGCATATCGCGCCACGGGCCGAATTTGCGCTGCACGATTGGCGAACTGGCGGCGAGCGCCGGCAGGATCGGCAACAGCAGACGCACCGCCGCGTGCAGCCGAGCGAATTCATCATCGTTGGCAAAGGGGAGATTCAGGTGGACGCTTTGCACGTTGGCCCAGCCGTGCGTGAAGCAATTAAAAATGGAGTGGTAGGCGTTGTAGATCTCCGCGCATTCGTGAGGCCACAATTGCGTCTCGGTCGCGGGATCCATCCAGGGATGCATTCCCGAGGGCATCAAAATCGCATCGCTGCTGGCCAAGGCCTGCTGCAAACTGGCAACGCCTTGCTGCAGGTTGGTCCCCAACGCGATCAGGTCGGCCGTCGGTTGCGATCCCTTCAGCTCCAAGACGTGCAGCGCCAGTTCGTTGCTCCACGTCGTCGGTCCGCAATCGAAATCGCTTGTCGGCCGCCCGGCGGCAGCTTGCAGCACTCGATCGGCGACCGGTCGGACATCGAGCGTCTGGCGGTCGACCACCATATACTCCAGCTCGATGCCAAACGCTTCAAAAAGTGACAATCGACGCGGTGCGTTCATTGCGTGAGATCCATCGATTTGATCCGTTCGATCCGTCGCAGGAACGACTCCATAATGCGTCGATAAAGATCGTCTCGGAGGTACTTGTCTTCGATCCCCGAATCGAGATTCGGATTGTCATTGACCTCGATCACGAAGAAGTGCCCATCGGCTTCTTTGATGTCGACGCCATACAGGCCATCGCCGATCAGATCGGCAGCCTTTTGCGCAAGGGCGACCGCTTTCCGCGGTGCGATCTCGACCGGCATCGTTTCACACTTGCCATACTTGCCATTTTTTTCTTCGGAGTCCTGTTTGATGATCTGCCAATGCCCGCGGGCCATGTGATACTTGCACGCATACAACGGGCGGCGATCCAAGATTCCGATCCGCCAATCGAAATCGGTCCGCATATATTTCTGCGCGACAACGAGTTCGGAATCTGCGAAATAGAGTTCCAATTGATCGGTTAGTTCCTGCAACGATTCGACTTTCACCACGCCTTGCGAGAACGCGCTGTCGGGACGCTTGAGCACGCATGGGAAACCGAGTTCGGCGGCGATCCGCTGCGCATTGCCGCGATGGGCGACAATCGTTTCGGGGGTCGCGATCTTGGCTTTATGTAACAGCTCTGCCAGATAGACTTTGTTGGTGCATTGCAGGATCGATTTAGGATCGTCGATCACCACCAGCCCTTCGCGTTCGGCGCGGCGAGCCAGGCGATAGGTGTAGTGGTTGACCGCCGTCGTTTCACGCAGGAACAACGCGTCGAACTCCAGCAACCGCCCGGCGTCTTCGATCGTCACCAATTCGGCGTTGATGCCGACGCTGGCCGCCGCTTTGACCATCTTTTGCAATGCTTTTTCGTCCGACGGAGAGTTCTCGGCTTCGTTCGGATTGTGCAATATCGCCAGATCAAATCGATAGGAAGTCCGTTTGGTCTTGCCGCTCGAACCGTGGTTGAAGTGACGCTGCGCCTGTTCGGCAACAAAAGGTTGATGCGACGCCGGGATATCCTCCAACCCGATCGCATGGGCGCTCGACAGCCGCCATTTTTTCCGCCGCACGAACTCGAACCGCAACAGCGGAGCTTGGAACATCGTCGACAGTTCCCGCGCCAAGCGGTTGTACCGCGTAGCGAGATTGCGTCCGAAATAGACGCTCATCGAAAACTTGTCCGAATGCAGCGGAGCCAGACATTGATTGATCAGCCCCTCTAACTCCAGCGGCACCAAGCGGATCGCTTGCCGCTGCTCGAGATCTTGAATCGTGACGACGCTTGGAAACGGCCGATGCCCGCGTGCTTCGGCCAACAGCGACACGTAATAGCCTAAGCTTTGATAGCGATACGAACGGGCCAGGTTATACAGCTTGATATTGCGACGGCGATTCCAGTCTTGACTTGTCAGATATTCATGCGGGTCGACGATCTCGACACCGGGAATATTGCGAATCCAATCCTGCTCTGCCTCGGTAACGATTACGACAGCCATCGATCTTCACGGTCCTTCAGCTAGGTTTGTGGACGCAGGACAAGAAAATTGGAATCAAACGTGACGATGCCCAACAGCACCGCCGCCGCCACGTGGTCGATCGGCGACCAATAATACGATTGCGATGCGCCGCCGGAATTCGGGTGCAGCGGATCGGCGATCATCACCGAATCGGCTTCGTCGTCATAACCGCTCAGCACAACAAAATGCCCAACCGGTTCGCCTCGCAGGTCATCGGGGATGCTGCTGATACCGCGTTCATCGGGCGGCTGAGGGCACTCGCGAGCCTCTTGATACAAAAACGTGGCGCTCAGCCCCGCGAGCATCGGGACGCGCTCGGTCAGATGCTGCCGGATCAACGGGCGTTCCAACGGTTGCATTCGCACCTGGCCACCCAACGCGATGAAACGCAGGTACGCGTCGGTCGCCACGGCCAGACGAGGGTTCGAATCCCCCTTGCACTCCCGCTGCCGCTGCAAGCGTTCGGCGAGATCGATATCGGACCGGTTGAACCAACTGGGGTCGAAGACTTGCACGTTATACGTGTAGATCGTCGCGGTAAAACCGCGGACCAGAGCGTGGCAGGCCAGCTGAACCGCCAGCGTTCCTCCCATCTCCAGTTGAGGAATGTCGGCCAGGATTTGGGAGACCGGCATGTGGACTCCCCAGTAGCGGTAGATCGCCTGGAGACAAGTCGCTCCACAGGCGGAATCCGTCGGCTGGGTTTCAATCTCAACGGGTAGAGTCAGCTTCATACGTGCAGGCGAACGGTAGAGACCATCGAACGCCGGCCTCGATCGATGAGCCGGTTTGCGCATGATAACACCGGCCGATCCTTATTGAGAAGGACTCAATTTGAAAATCGAATTGTCGCAGCCGCTGGGCGCGCTCTTGGTTGGGTCCTCGTTCCGACCTAGAATAGAAAGCCCGCGATGCTGGCAGCGTCGCTGATCGGTCGGCGGTGGATCCCACGCGCCGGCCGCCCACCATTAACAAACTCAATTCCCAAACACTCAAACCGGAGAATCCAATGCGATTCATGGTCTATGTTGTCGCCGTACTGATCGCCGCAGGCATCGTCTTTGTCATGGGTAAGCCCAGCGAAACCGCTCAGCAGAGCGATCCAAACGTTGCTAGCAGCACCACGCTTGCTGTCGATTCTGGATCGGACGTCGATGTCCAGAGCGTGGCGCTAAGCGTCCCTGGAATGCACTGCGCCTTTGGTTGTTACCCAACCGTCAAAGAGGCATTGGAATCGGTCGACGGAGTCCAAGGTGTCGAGCTGGCCGAGCAGAAAAGCGAAACCGAGCTGGACAACAAGACTGTCTTCGTGACCTTCAACAATGCTTTCAAACTGGAAACCGCATTGGCGAAGCTGGAAAAGGCGGGCTTCGACGCCACCAAGATCGACGCCAACTAACCGCATCTGTCTCGATCGAATCAGCAGCCGCAGACTCTCTGCGGCTCCCCGATTTCTGATTTCAACAACAGCCCACGCGATGCGGCCATCGCTTCACCGCGGTCGCCAGCGGTGGCGAGACTCACGTTGAAATCATTCCGCCAGCAGCTTGGCGAACAAAAAAGCTTGTGCGTTGGCAAACGGGGTCTTCGAGTGTCCGCGGATCGCCAGATGGCATTCCTGCCCAACGCTATCGGCTTTCTCTTTCATCTTGACGCCGTAGACGGGGTGATGGATTCCGTGCCCCGCATTTTTTGACGGCAGCGTCATGTCGGCGGAATAGGTCATGAACAGCGGAGGATCGTCGCTGCTGACGTGATTGTAAGGCGAGAATTCGACATACAGTTCGCGGTGCTTGTCGTAGTTGGCCAGCGCCCCGGCCATCGTCGCTTCGCCGACTGCCATGTTGATCATCCGGTGCTCCAGCACGCCCGGTCCCAGCCAGGGTTCGATGACCTTGGGGTCGATCGAGGTCTGTCCGGAAGAGACGGCAGCGGCGGTAACTCGCGTCGATTGACGGGCCACGGGGTCGCCCGATTTCGGATCGGCCAGATCGTCGTGGCACAACAGCCACATCGAAGTGCATGCGCCGGCGCTTCCGCCGGTCAATGCGATCCGGTCGGGGCGGATGTTCCACTCGCTGGCCTTGCTGCGAATGAACTGGATCGCGCGAGCGGCGTCGTGCACCGGAGCGGGCAACGGCACCTCGCCGGTCAAACGATAATTGATCGCGGCATAAGAGATCCCTTTGTCGAGGAACGGTTGGACGTCGGCGGGGCGTCGTTTTTTGTCGCCGCCGGTCCAGCCGCCGCCGTGGATATAGACCAACAACGGACGCGGCCCATCGCCTTCGGCCTGCCAAAAATCGATCACCTGCAACGCGTGGTCACCATAGGGAACGTTGGCGTGCGTCGGAGCTTGTTGGGCGTCGGCGGTCGATGCACAGATCAACAACGCCGCGAATGCGGCTACGCAAACAGATTTCATCGTGGCAGCTTTCTCGAGGGTGGGGATGCGTGGCTGGCCACTCCAACGGAGAGGGTCGAGGCGGCCAAACTAGTCGCGGCGACTGGGTGAGCTATGTTATAACAACGATTGCAGCCTGTTTCTATCAAATCCTCGATCGACCGCCGCTGTCGGCGGTCGCCGCACAGTAAATCGCGGTGGCAATCCAACAGCGGTCGCTGGCGGCATCGCGTCGCCCGGTCGTCAGTGTCACCAAATTGCAGTACAACGGTGGGCGAGAGGAGCGTCAAGGAAACGCAATGCCGAAGGGTTTTTTTTCGCAAGGTCTGTGTATCTTATTGAGCGAGCCGGTTTCGCTGGATCGGATCGCGCAAGCGCTACGCGGCTTTGAGATAGTCGGACAGCCGACTGGTGGTGACGATGAACTGATCGACCTGCCATCGCTGCTGCTAGGGTTCCGCCCCGACGTCGATGGCCAAGTTTTACTGAGCGTCGTCGAGAATCGCTGGCCCGACGAGATGGGAGATCCCCAAGAGCAGCCCGACGTGTTTGTCGCTTGGTCGCTGGGACAGTTTGGCCCGCTGGCTTACCCGGGTTGTCTGGAGCGAGCGACCGAACAGGCATGGGCTTGGGAGGAGTGCCGCGAGGCGACTCAAAAGCACACCTGTTTCATCCGCGTTCTGTGCAGCTACGTGATCGGAGTCGCCGACGAAGACGCGCCTCTGTTGCCCGAAGATTACGACGCCATCGACGAGATGGAGTATCTGACGAAGATCGCCGCGGCGCTGCTGACGATCCCCGAAGCGATCTGCTATTTCAATCCCGGCGGCGAAGTCTTGCGCGACGAGGATGGACTGCGGGAAGGGCTGAATTACGCCTGGAGCCACCATCTGCCGCCGTTGGACATGTGGACCAACGTCCGTCTGTTCCGCGCGACCGACGAGTGGTCGTTGATGGATACCGTCGGCAACGGACAGTTCGATCTGCCGGACGTCGAAGCTGCCTACCTGGCCGATAAATACGAAGCCACCGAAGTCGAAGGTTTCCTTCGCAACGCCTCGCTGTACATGCTCAAAGAAGGGGATGTCATCGAAGAGGATGACACCGCCGATGGCCCCGGCGACATCGTTTGGCGAGCGATCTTGTGCGACGATGCCCTCACCGATCCGCCTCGCCCGACGGTCCGCTGGTTCCCCGACGACGGCAGCGAAGCGCCGACGGAGTTGACCGACACGGGATTGTCCGACGATGAGATCGAAGAACAGCTGGATGAGCTGATGGACTTCGAAGATCCCGAAGACGACAACGAAATGCCCTTCTAAACGGGAATTGCAAGCGGGAACCGGTCGGTTGGTCCTCGCTAGCGTTGCTGCGGCCTGCGATCGCCCCTTCGTCTGGATGCAATTCGATCTTGACATGCGCTGCCACTTCGGCGATCTATGTCCCGATGCGGCAACGGCTTAACGCAACGAATCTGCTCCTGCTCCAAACGCTCTGCCTGATCGGCGGGGCGAGCGGTTGTGGCGTGTTGCGCGGTGACGTACCAGCCACCGAGATCGCCGAGAGCCTGCCGACGCCAGCAAAACTTGTGATCGACCTCGCCTCGATGGAAGGTCCTTCGCAGCGTCGCGATTGGCGTCCCGAATTAAGCGTGTTGCCCTACGCGGAATTCGACGACGAAGACGATAGCGTGATCGTCCACAACGTCCGCCAGTGCCGCTGGCGTTCGAGCGATGATTACGACGTCAAACACAACGACTGGAAGTTCCGCTGGGAAGACGTCCAAGGGGTCGACTTTATCGTCGTGCCGTTTCAAGACACGCCGATGCTAGCCCATACGATGCTCAGCTTCGATCTCGGGGATGATCGCCACATGGCACTCAGCATCGAAGCCCGTTTGGAAGCGGGCGAGACGTATTCACCGATCGCTGGCGTAGCGCGACAGTTCGACCTGATGTACATCCTTGGTGACGAAACCGATCTGCTGGGCATACGTGCCGAGGTTCGCCGGAACGACATCTTCCTCTATCGATCCAAAGCGACGCCGCAGCAATCGGCGCAGATCTTGCGAAGCGTCTTAGAACGCTGCAATCAGCTGGTGCAAACGCCCGAGTTCTACGACTCGCTGCGAAACAGTTGTGCGACCAACGTCGCCGACCACATCGCCCCCTTCGCTCCTGCAAGCCTGGCGACCGATTGGCGATTGATGCTCCCCGGGCACAGCGACAAGCTCGCCTACGATCTGAAACTCATCGACAACTCCAAACCGTTCGAACAGGTCCGCCGCGAGGCCTTTGTCAGCCTCAAGGCTCGCCAACACCTCGGTTCGAAAGACTTCTCACGGCTGATTCGCGAGTAACCTTCCGAAGCGATCGCCAGCAGGATCCGAGGGCGTCCCGATTCGCACCGCCGAATCGATCGAAGCCTCCGCCGCAAACTCCGCTCCGCTATTGGGGCCCGCCAGTTTGCCGGCGCTCCGTGGAGCTGCAAAGAAAAAGGCCGGCGACCGACACAGGAAAGTCGTGTCGACACCGGCCATGAGCGCTGAAGAGGCAACCGGTCTCCCAGTTGCCTCGGCAAGCTTTTTAAGGCAAACGCTTTAGAGTCCAAACTCGCTGAAGAACTGATCCAGCGAATCGTCCTGCGAATCATCGTCCTCTTCGTCGTCGCTCAAATCGACAGCGATCTGATCCAAGACGGCGTCGAACTCCAGCGGTCCGGCGACGGTCTGCGAATCGCTCTCCAACGTCGAGACAACGACGTCTTCGGGCAATGCTTCGCCGTACGCATCGGCTTCGGTCAACAGCGTTCCACTGGCCACGATCGGCGGTTGCGGTGGAACAGCCAAAGACTGTTCGGCTTCCCCGGCAAATGCCGACTGACGGTTCAAGTGGTTCAGAATCACCAACGCATCCAGCGGCTGGACGATTCCGTTACCGTTGACGTCATAGAAAGGACCGTTCAACGGGTCGATGACGTTTGCTTGGACCAACGAATCGACGTCGGTGACGTTGCTGCGGTTCAGATGATTCAAGATCACCAAAGCATCGATCGCCGAAACAAATCCGCTGACGTTGACGTCGGTGACACTCATCGCATTTTGGCCCATGCTGGCCGCGACGGGAATCGTGACCAGGATCGGATCCGAAGCGAATCCGGCGGCGTCTTCGATCGTGAACAGGAACGAATCGACACCCTGGAACCCGGCGGCACCTTGATAGGTCATTTCGCCCGTCACAGGATCGACAGTCACCCAACCGCCATTCACGGTTTGGATTGCTCCCGGGTTGCCCGGATCCTCGTTACCGTAGACGTGGATCGAGGCGGGGTTGAGCGTCAAACCACCGTTGAGATCGACATCGGTTACCGGATTGAACGACGTCGTTCCGCCGGTGACGATCTGGGAGGTGACAATCGTGTCCATCGAAGGCGTCGCTGTGACGCTGAGATAGACGGTTGCAGTCCCCGAAACAAGCCCTTGCGAATCCTCGACCGTGTAGGTGAACTGGTCGGCCCCCAGATACGATTCATCGGGAGTGTAGCGGATCACGCCGTTTGGCTGAACCACGACCGAACCGTGAGCCGGCTGAGTCGCTTGGACGCGGTCGGCGGCGATCTGACCATCGACATCCGTATCGTTGCCCAGCACGTTCAAGTCGGTAACTCGATCGGCAGCGACAGCGATCGGCGCGGCCAAGCTGCCATCGGAAACCGCGTTGGGGCGATCGTTGACTCCGGTGATCTCGACGCGGATCGTCGCCGCATTACTGCGTAGACCGCTGAAGCTTTGATCGCCCGCAGGATCATCGATCGCACGATAGACAAACGAATCGGTCAGCACGCCATTGGTCGTCAAAGCGTCGATCTGCGTGGAGGTCGACGGATCGTATTGAATCGAACCGTTGGCCAACAGCGTCACGGTGGCTCCCAATGTCGTTGTCGTCACGATCAATCCATCGGCACCAAAGTCGACGACTCGTGTCGCATCGCCATCGGGATCGCTGACCAACAAACCGGCGGTCCCCGCGGTTCCAGCGATTCCACTGATCACCAACAGCGTCGCGGGCTCTTCGCTGGTCGTATACGACTGACCAGCCGCCGGGCCTGGCATCGCGATCGGTGCGTCGTTGACCGGCGTGATGTTGATCGCCAGCGTCTGATCGATCGAACGGTTCTGGTTCGGCGATTGGCTCAGCCCATTGTCGGTGACATAGACACGAACCAAGATCGGCGAACCGTCGGGCGTCGACACAAACGGCTTCGCGGTGAAGCGTAAGTTGCCGTTTCCATCCAACGTTGGCTGAACCGAGAACAGACTCGACTGGCTCGGATTAACAAACTGGAGATGCATCGTCGGCAACTGGCCGCTGTTGATCTCATCCTGAGGTCCCACGACGATCGCAGCCGGATCGATCACCCGTTGGTTGAACGGCCCCGAGCTTTCAGCAACAGTGACCTCCGCGGTTTGCGGAGTCGCTGGGTCGGCTGGCGTCTCGGTGACTGCAGCGGTGAAGTCGAACGTGGGAGCATCGTTGATCGCACCAACGGTGACGGTAAATCGTTCGCGTGGATCGCCAGCTCCCGGGTAAGATGCCGACGGCGATTGGTCGTCGGTACCGACGATATCCAATACCGCGCGACCGCTTGCGTCAGGCTTCAGCTTCAACCGCAACGTGCCGTCAGAATCGATGCCGTACGGAGCGGCGAATTGATTCGTTGGAACGCCTTGGTTGTCCAACACAAAGTTGGCGTCGTCGAAGATCGAATCGGCGGGAACCTGCAGTTCGCCCAGGACCTGGGTGACGGAGAAGGTTACGACCTGATTCGCTTCGTCCTGAGCGGTATCTGGTCCACCGCGGACGCCGACGGCAAAGTCGACGACCACGATGTCTCCGGTCACCGGATCGTAGGCGAAATCGGCTCCCGATACGTTCTGATCCTCGCTGAAGATCTTGTCCGATCCGATGAAGAATTCAGGCGGATCGTTGACGGAATCTACGGCCAGCGAAATCGTTCCGACGCTGCGGCGTTGCGCGTTGGCGTCCATCTGCGGAGCAACCGAATCGGCTGTCTTGCCACCAGCGAAGTAATAACTGACGCCGTCGTCCTGAGTCACGTAGGTGAAGGAGTCGCGGAGGCCGCCGGACGAATTGAAATTGACGGGCGGAGTGTACAGCAACCGCGGCGGATTGGCGACCACATCGATGCGAACCGTTCCGCCTCGCAGCGTTGTGATCGGACCAACGTTCACTGCACCGTTGATGTTGCTTCCCAGGCTGTAAAGGCTGAGCGTCTGTGTCAGCGATTCGCCAACGTAGAAGACGCTGTCGGGACCAAGATCCTCGCCCGGACCGGCGGAGTCGCGCGTCGGTTGGACCGCGGCCAACGAGTCGCCGTTGTTGAGTCCGGTCAGGTCGACAAACAAGTCCGCCGGATCGATCGGCTGGTCGACGCTTCCCTCGATGATCGAGATCGGGTCGATGTGTATCTTGCCTTGCGGATTGTCGTTGACCGGCCAAATATCGACAGCGATCGTTCCGGTTGCCGTCTGCGGATCCGCGATTGGACCAAACGGATCGGAGGTCTGATTCAGCGTTCGATAGCTGATGCCGTCGTCTTGAACCATGTACTCGACCAAGATCGGCGGCGCGACGCGAACGCCAGCGGCCGACATCGTGTAGTAGTTCGTCGGCGGCAGGACGCGAATCGATCGATCCGATTGGTTGTAGGTGACGGTTGTTCCCGCCAGGACAGCGGGATCGATCGCTTGTAACAAGCCGTCGTTGGCAGCCGCTGCGGCAGCCGTGGTGCCAAACTCTGCACGCGCGATCTGCGCGGTGATCGTTGGGGTGCCGACGGTTCCACCGCTGACCGACGTGATCTCGATGATCTCGCTGCCCAACAGGTAATAACCCAACGGTGGCTGCTTGTCGAAGGTTGCCGAAGTCGCCGCGGCGGTGATCGGCTGGGTCAGCTTGGCGATCTCGCGGTCGACCGGAATCGATGTCGCTCCAGCCAGCGTCAGCCCAGCTGTCGTTTGGCCCGGCGTGTTCCCGGCATCGGTTCGATCTTCCAACTTGCCCGCGTCGGCTGGATCGTTGACGTCAAACGTATCCCAACGATCGTTTCCAGTTAACAGAGCTGGGAAGATCGTGGCCGCTTGATCCTCGATGATGTGGATCCGATCATCGTTGGCTCCCGGCGCGTCGTTGACTGGACGCACGGTGACGTCGACACGGAAGTCGGACATCGCGGGACTCGCATCAGGATGCGAATCGCGAACCGTCAGCGTCAGGAAATCGTCCTCGCCGAAGTAATCGGCGGGGCCGGTGTATTCCAGATCGTAGTCGCCGTTTGGCTTGCGAGCACTCAGCGTCAAGACGCCGCCCAAATCCGAAGTGGCGGTCATCGTGCCATCGAGATTCGTCGTGCCGCCGGTCAGGAACAAACCAAATCCACTGTTCGGATCGCTGGGATCAAACGGAATCGTTGGTTCCCCGTTGGGACCGCTGCTGACCTGTGCCAACGCCAATACGTTTTCGACGATCCGCGGCTGCCCATTGGTTCCGCCATCCTCTAACGCATAGAAGCGGAAAGGAGTTCCCACCGGTGCGTCGTTATCGGGCCGGACTTGGATCACAACCGTTCCGGTTGCCAACCGAGGATCGTAACTGCCGTAGGGCTGAACATCGTTGATGTCCAACGTAGCGGTTGAATTTCCACCACCGATCGCGAACGACCACCCATCGTCGTAAAAGTTGTAGGTGAACGAATCGGTGTCGCTGGCGTTGAGACTGAAGAAGTCCTCTTGAGGGATGAACAGCAGTTCGTTCTGCCCGGTCCCCGCGTTCAGCTGAACTCGCACCGTGTTGCCACGCGATGTCAGATAGTCGCCCGATGGTACCAAAGCCAGTGATTGCGTGAGCGTTGCGCTGTCGGCAACTGTATAGATTCCGTCGGGTCCAACGTCTTCTAACGGTCCCGCGGAACCTTGATCGGCAGCCGATGGTGGTGAATTCAGACTCAAGTCGCTGATGTCGATGAACAATTCGTCTTCAGTGATCACCCGCGTCGTCTCTTCGACAGCATCGCGGATCTCGACAGTGCTTCCGACGGGAGCATCGTTGACCGGCCAAACGTGAACGGTGACCGTTCCCCATGCCAATTGCGAATCCTCGATCGGCGCACCCACGGGAGTCTCGGGGCTACCGTCGTCGACATACGTTGTTCCGGTATCGCTGAATTGATAACGGAAGACAAACGGAGCGTGAACTTCATTCCCGTTGCGGTCGCGAGTATACATGTCCTGCGGCGCCCGGACCTGCAGCGTCGTTCCATCCCAGACGACCGAAACCTGATCGCTAGGCGTCGCTGGCAACGGATCGCCATTGATGTCGGTGAACAGCCCGGTCAACGAAAGCGTTGTCGGGTCGAAGTCTCCGTTGCCATCCAGGTTCGGATTATTGACGACATGGATCACGTCGGCGTTATCCGGAGTGACGACCGTATCTTCGGGTGGCGCGATCCCGGTGCGAGGATTTTGCCTTGGGAACGTGTCGGGCAAATCGTTACGCAACAGGAACTGAGCGTCGAAGGATGCAACGGTGTCCTCGAGAATGTGAACGCTGTCGGCAACACCCAACGGTGCGCTGTTGACCGGATAGACATAGATCCGCGTCTGGAACGGCACGTCGTGGATACGCGTCACGCCATCGAGTTCAAACAGCGTCAGGTCGACGGTATCGATTCCGAAGAAGTCGGCTGGCGGAGTGTAGACGACGTCGTAGTCGCCGTTGGCGGTCCTCGCTCCCAACGTCAACGTACCACCCTGGCTTGTCGCCAGCGTTCCGACGCTGGTGTCCAGATAGAGTTCATCCTCTTCAAGGATCGGATTCCCCAGCGAGTCCAAAATCGGATTGCCGGCGGCGTCGACAGCGATCGGTCCCGATTCGGCACCGACGTAGCTCTTCAAGAAGTCGACGAAGGTTACCGGCAAACTGTTTTCGATCACGGCACCGTCGACGATCACTTGGATCGCTTCGCCCGCGTCGGGGTACTGGGTCGCTGGATCGTTGTCGTCGTCGATTTCATCGGGAATGACCGGGACGTCGTTGACCGGCGTCACGTTCACCACGATCGAACCGTTGGGCATCGCTCGCAGCGAATTCGGCATATTCACGATCGTTCCGTCGGGCAGACGGACATAGTTATCGGGAGACGACAGATCAGCCGCCGTAGCAACAGGAACATCAGCCATCACGTAAGCGACAGTCGATTCGGCCCCGAGAGCCCCTGGAATCCGCAGCGTATGCGAATCGAGATAGTCGACGAAGAAGTTGAACTCAGCGAGGACGCCTTCCAATTCGGCAACGATCGCCGCAACGATCTGCTGTCCAGTCGCTGTGGGCAGGACGTCCACGTCGTAGGTGCTGGGCGTTCCATCTCCCATCGTATCGAGCCCGATCGTGATCACGTTCCCGGCCAGATCGGTTAGCGTGATCTGATCGTCGTCGCTGACACCAACGGCTGCGTTGGTTCCATCGCCAAACGTAACCTTCACCGCTTCGTAGTCTTCGACAAGGTATTCGATGAAATCGGGTTCGCCGCCATCGGTGAAGAAGTTCGCCGCGGGGGTGTAGGTGATCAATTGAGTGATCGGGTCGAATTCAACCGTCGCACCATACCGGGTCGGACTGATCACACCGACAACCCGCACGCCTTGGTCACCGGTTTCATCGATCGCCGAACTGCCACCGGAAGCGTCGCGACGCGGGCCCGGTTCGTCGACTTCAAAGAGACCACCGGTGCCAACGTTCGCTTGATTCTGAATCAACAGGTCGCGGACATCGATCGTAAACGAACCATCTTCGACAACGGTGTAGTTTCGAGCGCGATGATCGTCCGACAAATCGGTCAATGGATCGTCGTTGACCTTGTTGAAGTTCAGCTCGATCGTCCCAGTCGATTCGCTATCCGAGAGCGGATCAACAGGATGCGTTCCGGGGTTGTAGGTTACGGGAACCGTCGTGCCCGGCAGCGTGATCTGCGTGATGTTGCCATCGAAATCGCGATGCAACAGCGTCACATCGACAGGAATCACATCGGATCCGGTCGGCAGATCGAACTCGCTGGTACCAAACAGTGCCCGCGTGATGTTGTAGACGTTGGACGTCCCTACGCGGCCGGTGACGCGAACGAATTCATCGCCGATCAAATATTCGGCGTTGATATCCAATGGCGTGGTGCTGTTGACCACCATCGTCGATGCGCCCGTCAACAAAGGTTGCGACAGGACGCCATCGCGAAGCTCCACCGAAGGACTGGTGGGAGCGTTGTCGTACTGGATCATCACGGTCGTCGCATCTTTGCCGACGGTGCCGTTGGCCAGCTCGGTAGCATCGTTCAGAATCCGCGTGCCGTCGGCCAGGATCTGCGTTCCGTCGGCGAGGATCGCGTGGAAGTCACGCAGCGTATAAGTGAACTTCGCCAGCCCGACGCTGTTCTCCTGCGGCACGATCCGGATTGCGTCTTCGATACGTCCGTCGCCGAAGTCGTACATCGGCAGGAAGTTGACGTTCAATTCGACGTCGACCGCTGGATCTCCCACAGGACGAATTCCGCTGGCGGCGACGATACGCAGGGTTTGGCCCCCTTCGTTCAATGGCCCTGGCAGATCGCCAAACAGCAACGCCGATGCAGGCAGGATCATCTCCAAACGAGCCGATCCCGGTGCGTCACCGTACAAACCAAGGTTGCGTTGCACGATCGCTTGGAACGTTTCGCCGCCAAATTCCAAAGGCAAGGTCGAACGAACGATCTCGGTGCCGAAGGTGATCGACGCTTGGTCGCCGCTGGCGAAGGTCGTGCCTGGGCCAAAGACGACTTCGATTTGGTTTCGCGACAGCATCGTAACGGTCGGCGAAACCGTGCTCGACGCCGCCAATGCGACATCGACAAGACTTTCGTTGGCATCGAGGCTCTCGATCGTAAAGACAAACCGGTCGTATTGATCGGCTGCAAGCGTCGGCAGGTTGGCGGTGATATCGAATCGGATCTGATCGGGATCGATGTCGATCTCGTAACCGTTTGGCAGCGAAAGTTCAGGATCGCTCGCGTCGTCAGCGATCGTGCTATTGAAGCTACTGAGGACCTCGATGCCGCCTGTCGCGTCGCTGTTCTCGAAGCGTTCGACAACAACCGACTGGCCGAGCAGCGATGCCGGGGTCGGAGGCAGCAGGGTCGGTGCAACGGTCGTGCTGATGTCGATCCCCGCTTGATATCCGTCGGCGATCGTCATGCCTTCTTCGAACAGTACGATCAAGCCTTTGCCGTCGGCGGTGATCCCGACCGACGG
This sequence comes from Rosistilla oblonga, assembly GCF_007751715.1. NCBI lineage: Bacteria > Pseudomonadati > Planctomycetota > Planctomycetia > Pirellulales > Pirellulaceae > Rosistilla > Rosistilla oblonga. The sequence continues at coordinate 6,326,050 of NZ_CP036292.1, forward strand.
TTGGGCGTTAGCCGATGCGTCGACAGTAAAGCCGGTAATGAACTCATCCACAGCCAGTCCGTCGAAGCGGAATTCATAGCGATCGAATTGACCAGCCTGCAGCGTGCCGCGAATCAACGATGGATCGGCGGGAGCGGTTGGCAGATCAAAGCGAATCGAATAGGCATCGACGTCGATATCGAACAGCGAATCGAATGGAGCGAGTTCCGGTTCGGCAACGTCTCGGTTTGGATCGCCCGGCAACCGCGGATCGTTGACGATCGTGACCACTCCGGCAGTATTGGCGATGCCAACACGCGGATTCCCGCCAGCGTCGACCAAGTCGTAGGTTCGCGAAATCGCAACGCGATCTCCCAGCCCCTGCGGGTCGCCATACCACAACGGTTCCCCGTCGAAGTCTTCCAAAACGTCGATCCGCGGGATCGCGCTGTCGCCGACATCAGCAGTTCCGTTTGGACGCGGCAACGGGACGTCGTTGACTGGATCGACGACCAACGTAACCGTCGCTGGACGGCTGGTGCCATCTTGGTGCACGCTGGGGACGCCGATTCCCGCTTCGGTATCGAGCACGTTGTAATAGAACAACAGCTCGCGGCCTCCGATGCCGTTGGGATTTGGATTCCCCGCCAACAGCGGCAAGTTGTCGGTGTTGTAGTTCGGCGCCAGTTCCAACTCAAAACTTCCGTTGGCAAACACCTTCAAGGTACCGGCGATATCGCCATACGAATCTTCAAAGTCGACGAAGGTTGTCGAACCGCCAAGCTCGATGACCTGCTTGCGTCCGGTGAATGGATTGATCACCTCAAGAACATTAACGGTCACCTCATCGACGTCGTTTGCGGTGACAACCAATGGGTTCCCCGCAGCGTCGACAGTTGGATTGCCTTGATCCTCGGTGAAGCGGAAGAAATCATTAGCAACGATCGGTGCGTTTCCGCCCAGCACGGTGATCTGGTAGTCCTCGACTTCACCGCCCACGGCGATGTCGTCTGCCAACAGATTGCCACCGTTGCTCAAGCGAACACGCATGTCGGTCAGTCCGCCGATCTTGGCGTTGACCGGAGTCACGATCTGGACCGTGTTGACGCCTTCGAAGACCGGTTGGTTGCGGAAGACTTGTTCGCCCGGATCGCCGAAGTCGCCGTCCTGGTTCCAGTCGACCCAGCCGTCCAACAGTCCCGATGCGAGCACTCCATCGCGCAGTCCGTCGACGACGTTGGCCGATACATAAACATCGATCTCCGCAGGACGCACCTGGTTCAGATCGTAATTGAAGACAGCCCGGTAGGCGGGGAAACGAACGCCATCGGCGACGCCGCCATCGGGATCCAGTCCCGCCCCCGGTGCGATCGGCGTGTCCCAATCGGCTTCGCGATCGATGCTGTTGCCAAGGATCGCGTAATCGGCTTGCTGCGGCAGGATCACGTGACGCGCACCACCGGCGGCATCGGTGTCCAACGGTGTCAGCGGCGATTCGGCAACGTCGGCGTTGCCAAAATCGAGGCCGGGTTCGCCTAGCCCCAACTGTCCTTCGCCGAAGATCACGATGAACTTCGATTCGCCATTGGCTCGGTTCGGCTGCAGCGAATTGCCCGCCAGGTCCTTGATGCCAGTCACAAAGACCGTCGACAACGAGGTCTTGGCTTCGTCGAGTCCGGTCAGATAGACCGACCCGCCGCTGACCGAAGCTTCCACGTCGAAGCGTCCCAACGTCGATTGCGACGCTGTCGCATCGTGAACCTTCGTGATCGCTCCGACCACTTGAGCTCCCAACGCATCGCTGGTGAAGGCGACGCTTGGGATGAACATCACCGGGACGGCTCCGCCCGAAACACCTTCGGCCAACAGGACTCCCGTCGCTGGGATGTTGTATCCATAACCTTCGTTCAGAATCACGCGAGTCGGATCGTCGGCGTCGACAGCGGCATCGGGAAGTCCCAAGATGCTGGAGTTGCGAATTGCAGCGGCCACTTTTTGGGCCAACGATTCGGCGGTGTCGTTATCCAGGAAGATCCGCGTCGCTCCGGAGATCGTCGCGCTGCCACCGCGAACGAATTCAAAGGTCTCCGTCACACCGGCGGGGTTGGTGATTTGGAACGATTGTCCCTGCAGGTTGTTGGCACCCGCAGTGCCGTCGATAAACGAATAGTCCCCCGCGGGAACGGCCAGCGACAGCGAAGCGGTAACGCCCGGCTGACCGACCACGGTTCCCGATAGCGTTTCGATATCGAACCGATCTCCCGCGGTGCCGCCGATATAAACGCGGCCCCCTTCGATCGCTTGAGCGCGATCCAATCGCAGATCGGCCGAACGCATCGCGGCGGCGATCTTGGTCGCAATCCCATCGCGTCGCACGCCATCGACAACTTGATCGTCCATCGCATCGCTGGCGAAGACGTAGACCGGGACGTTGCGTGGACTCAGCTTGACAACGCTGGCTCCGGCGTCCACATCGGCTGGTGGCGTTCCGTAGAAGCCACGCAGGACGGTCAGTTCGTCGCCATCGATCGCCACGACTCGCAACACTTCGTTGCCGATCAGCAGCAGGTCGCCCACTTCAGCTCCCAATCGCGCGACGTCGAAGACGGTGATCGTCGACGCAAAACTGGTGACGCCATTTACAACCGTTGTGGCTTCGGCCGCGTTCTGAGCGACGACGACGGAGGCGTCGGCATGGTTGACGGCGACCGAGTTCAATTGGCCGCGAGCAACCGTCAATCGGTTGGCAACGCGATCGACCGACAAGACCTTGACGTATTCGGCGGCTTGAGCCGAAGGAGTGGCGGAGAGCAACGCGGCACCACTGGCTGCCGCTGCCGCGACGGTCCCCAATTGAGCGCGTTCGATGTTGTAGGTGCCAGGAGATCCGGCCACAGCACCGCTGATCCGCACGACTTCGTCGCCGATGTTGTAGTAGCCATTGGGCAGTCCCAATCCGGCGACAAGCGTCAGACCGCTCGACGACAGCGACTGAGTCAGCGTGTCGACCGAAGCGCCCGTCGCGAAACCACCTGGAATCATCAAGAAGTCGCCCGCCGCGATGTTTAGCGCGGCGACGTCGTCGACATTGAGAACGGTCTCGTCATCGCGGAACAGCCCCGCGGTATCGAGCACGGCTGTCAAACCCGATGGATCCTTCAAGCCTTCGACCAAATTGAAGGCTGTAAATTCAGCTCCCACGCGGACGCCACCGGGGCCCGGATGCGAGGTCCCCAGTTGGCCGCGGTCGACGGTCAAGCGATTGTTCGCGTAATCGATGCTGCGAACCGCCATGACTTCGGTCTGGTTGGCGGCAAACAAATCGGTCCCCGCCGGGGCGAAGCCTGTCGATTCGATCGCCAGCACGCTGTAGGTGAAGCTGCCAGTCGTGAAGTCGACAAGGTCGCCAACCTGGATGATCGAACCGTTCAGTTCGTACAAGCCGGCTGGAATTTCGGCATCGACAGTCAACGTTGGATCGGCTGCGGCGAACGACGATGCATCGGTAGCGGCCGTCAGAGTCGCTGCGGCGAGGTTGCTGGAGAAGCCGCCTCGCACGACGACGTAATCGCCAGGAACGACTCCCAAAACATTGACATCGACGACATCGATTGTCGTCTGGGTAGTATCGACAGCGGTGGTCAGCGTCGACAGATGATCCGCACTCACGGGAGTCACGGTTGTTCCATCGATCGCGGGAGCGTTTGGTACCGTACCGAAACGACCGCGGACCACGGTGATCGGATTCGCCGACGCGTCGCTGACAACAAAGACTTCGTTGTTGACGCGGATGAAGTCGCCGGTCGACAACGCGTTTCCGCCACCAACGCTTAGATCGTTCAGCCGCAGTCCATCGCTGGCGTCGAACGCCGCAACGGGGAAGATGAACGTTCCGTCGACAGCTCTCGCAGCCGAGGTGCCCAAGACGCCACGCTCGACCGTCAACGTATTCCCAGCGATTGCGAGGACCTGGACGATCTCGTCGTTGATCCGCAGATAATCGTTGGCTGCGAGGCTCAACTGAGCCACGTTGGCAACGGTCAGCGTTGTGCTGGTCGATGTGAAGACCTGACCGGCGGGGCTGGCGATCGTTGCCACGTCGAGGGCATCGACCAAGAACACGTCGTCGGTATTGGCCGCCGCCGCAGGTGTGGTAGCAAACTGGCCTCGCACAACTTTCAAAGTGTTTCCGTCGATCGACCGTACTCGCAGCATTTCACTGCCGACGCGAATGTAGGTGTTCTGCGGCGGGACCATCGCTTGGTCGCTGGCGAACTTGGCGGCGATCGCTGTCGCGTCGGAAACCGTCAGCAACGTCTCATCGGCATCGAAGCCGCTCTTATCGAGCGCCGATTCGTTGACGCTGACGGGAGCCGCAAGCGCGAACACTGCTCCCGTGTTCTCGACCAACGCACCATGGCCGATGCTGGTCGCGGTGGTACCAAACTGGCCCCGTTCGACTGTCAATGTGTTTGCCGAGACACTGACGACGCGGACCAATTCATCGCCGATTTTCAGCAACGCATCCGGCAGGATCCCCGCCGCATCGAAGACTGTCAACGAAGTGCTGGTGGCCGACAGTCCAGCCGCCGCGTCGATCGCCGTGGCGTTTCCTTCGGTCAACTTGATCGTCGTGCCAGCGACTTCGGTCAGCGTGTGGATTTCAAACGTCTTGGAAATCCCGTCGATGCCCTCGTAATCCCCCGCGTCGCGGTAGGAGAACGTCTGGCCATCGGCAACGGTGTTCGCCGATCCGGAGACCGACATTCCGATCGTTGTCGGTGTAATGATCTGACCGGCGGTCGCTCCCAATTGAACGCCTCCGTCGACAACAACCGGCGACAACTGAAGATCGATGCTCACCTGTCCCTGCAACGCAACCATGATCGCATCGCGAACGTTGGTCGCCGAATCGCCGTTGGCGACGATCACGGGAACGCGGCCCGCGTTGCGAACCGCATCGGCTCCGCTGGCATCGACAAACTCGAAGACTCGTACCGGTCCTGCTGGCAACGCGATCGAGAACTGATCCCCGAGTCCGATTCCACTGCTGGTGACTCCCGACAAGACGTTCAAGACCAACGGTTGGTTCAGGTTCAGCACAAACCCGCTGTCATATTCAAACACGACGGGCGTGTCGCCATCGGACAACGTGAAGGTGTCGCCGTCGGAATGAGCGACCCCCGATCCAAATTCGTAAAGATTCGCATCTTGGTTCAGAAGGAGGATCTCGTAGACTGCGTCGGGACGCCAGATTCCAGCGGTGGGAGTCAGGGCGATCTGACGACTGGTCTTGCTGTAACCAAACGTGTAGTCCTTGTCTTCGACCAGCGTGCGGCCGTTCTCGCGGACGATCACCGACAGCGCCGAGATCGTCGAAGCGTCGGGGCCGATCTGATTGAACTCGCTCAACTGCACTCGGAACGACGACAGCACGCCGCTTTCGCGTGTGTCGCGGAAGACCGAGTTGGCGCGAGCGTCGCCGTCGATCAGCACGCCTTGCGACTGTTCGCCATCAAACGGAGTCAACAGTTGAGCCAGT